>CAYWKM010000016.1:0-31795 GCA_964459165.1 uncultured Clostridia bacterium | reverse complement strand
TTTAAAGAAACAACCGAAAGCCTTTTTCTCAAAAGGCTTTTTGTTTTAAACAAGATGATCATAACCTCGAAAAATAATCCCATTGTCAAAAAGTACGCTTCGTTGAAGGAAAAGAAGTACCGCAGAGAACACGGGCTGTTTTTGGCGGAAGGCTTTAAAATGGTAAGGGAAGCGCTTTCTTCCCCGTTAAAGACGGAATGCGTCGTCGTCTCCGAGGATTATGCGGGCGATACGTACGGAACGCAGCCGATGGTCGTTTCCTCTGCCGTGTTCGAATACCTCAGCGACGAGAAAACGCCGCAAGGCATTATGGCGGTTCTCGAGATTCCGAGGAGGACTTTAAAAGCTCCCCGCGAAAGCTGTTTGTTGCTCGACCGAATCGCCGATCCCGCCAATATGGGCGCCGTCATTCGCACGGCGAACGCCGCAGGCTACAAAGAAATTTATCTTTCGGATTGCACCGATCCGTACGCTCCGAAGAGCGTGCGTTCGGCGATGAGCGGGTTATTCTTCACGACGCTCTATACGGGCGGACGGGAGGAGTTGTTTCGAGCGATAGAAGGCGTTCCCATTCTTTCCGCCGATATGGACGGAGAAAATATTTTTACCTTCTCCGTTCCCGAGCAATTTGTTTTGGCGATCGGTAACGAAGCGAACGGCGTTTCCGAAGAGGTTTTAAGGCGATCGTCTCATAAAATAAGAATTCCCATGGATCGGACGGCGGAAAGTCTCAACGCCGGCGTTTCCGCCGGAATCGCGATGTATCTTTTAAAAGCGAATCAATTTAAAAATATATAAGGAGAATCACTATGTCCGGACACAGCAAATGGCATAATATACAGGCGAAAAAAGGCAAAGCCGATGCGGCGAGAGGCAGAATTTTTACGAAGATCGGAAGGGAGATCGCCGTAGCGGCGAAGCAGAACCCCAATCCGGAAACGAACGGCAAGCTCGCCGATGTCATCGCAAAAGCGAAGGCCGCCAATATGCCCAACGATAACATTCAACGCAGCATCAAAAAAGCGAGCGGAGAACTCAACGGAGCCGACTATAAGGAGCTCACGTACGAAGGCTACGGTCCCGCCGGTTCCGCCCTTATCATCAATACGCTCACCGACAACAACAACCGTACTTCGGGCGATATCCGTTCCGTCCTCGGCAAACACGGCGGCTCCATGGGCAATCCCGGATGCGTATCCTACAATTTCGAAAATAAGGGTTATATCGTTATCCAAAGGACCGTCGAGCTCGACGAGGATACGATGACCGAAATCGCGCTCGAAGCGGGCGCGGACGATATCGTCGTCAGCGACGACGTATACGAAATTTATACTTCTCCCGACGCTTTCTCCGACGTTCGCAAATACATCGAGGGGAAGAACGAGGAACTCGTCGCCGCCGCGCCCAAGGGAAGGAGAAACGAAGAGGTCGAAGACAAAATCAAATTTCTTCAAGCCGAAGTCGCCATGATTCCCAATACGAAAATTACGCTTCCTTCCGATAAGGCGGAAACGTTCGAGAATCTGATCGACGCGCTCGAAGAGCTCGACGACGTTCAGGAGGTTTATCATAACGTCGATCTCCCCGACGACGAAGAATAATATTTTTTCACGATTTTATAAAAATCTCTTGCTTTGCGCGGGAGATTTTTTTATGAATAATACCGTCGGATTTTCCCATACTGTTCCTGTCAGCGGCATAAGATACGCGTGTATTATGCGGCTTTCATATATAGCTTGCATCATATGCGAAAGAGAAGATCGTATGATTATGCGGGCGTTGAAAGGATGTCTCTTTTGAAAAAAGGGGCGTCCTTTCGTGATTTTTGCGGTAAATATTTGCGTTGACGCGGAATATAATAGACGTATGAAGAAATTTCTTACGCCTGTCTGCGGGATTCTCTGCCTCGCCGTTTTGGGGTTCAACGCGTTTCTTCTGTTCGGCTCGCAGGAGGAAGCGCCGGAGACGCCGCAGGGAAAAACCGTTCTCAATTTATGGAACATCGACAGCTTCGAGGGCGGAAGGGGCTCGAGAACGGCTTTTTTGAAGAAGGCGGCGCGGGGGTTCGAGAAGCGAAACGACGGTCTGTATATCATGGTCGCTTCGATGACGGCGGAGGGCTGCGCTTACGAAATGAGCGAAGGCAATTTTCCCGATATGGTCTCCTTCGGCGTCGGCACGGAGGTGACGGATAACCTTCTGGCGCTCTCTTCCCTTTCTTTCGCGGGCGGAAATATCAACGGAAAATGTTACGCTTATCCTTGGTGTCGCGGGGGCTATGTTCTCTATTCGCTCGCGGAGGATTTTTCGGCGGTTTCCTGCGAAAACACCGTCATATCCTTGGGAGGGAGCAATTTGCCCGTCCTTTCCGCCTGTTTAAACGGCCTTTCGGGCGAATATCCGACGGAGGCGTCTACGACCGCTTACGTCGATTTTATCAACGGCAAGTACCGTTATCTTTTGGGCACGCAGAGGGACTATTTTCGCTTTCGGACGAGAAACGTAAAGACGTATGCGAAGGCGTTGGACGAATATAACGATCTGTATCAATATATCGCCGTATGCGGAGAGGAAAACGGAAGGGCTTCTCTCGATTTCGTAAAATATCTCCTTTCGGAAGAGGTGCAAAGCGCGCTCTCCGAAATCGGTATGTGCGCGATGAACGGCGACTACGCAGAGGACGAATTGCTGAAAACCATCGAGTCGGCGGAAGCCGTCTATTCCGTCAGCGTGTTTATGTCAAAGGAAAATTTAAAAAATTTGGCGGATATCGCGCGGGAGGAATTGCTTTCCGGCGAAATAAAAAAAATAAAAAATTATTTGAAAACAGTTGCATGAATTTGTTTTTGTGGTAAAATAGTAAATAGGGAAATTTGAATTTTGAAATTTTGCGCCGACGGAATGCTTTCCGTTTCCCACCAAAGAAATTTTTCGCTGAAAAATCGCTTTACCATCGGATGCGGCGGCGTCGCGTCCTACGCCTTCTTCCCTAAAAAAGAAGAGGAGCTCTCCCTTCTTCTTCGAGGATGCAAAGAGGGGGAAATTCCTTATACGGTGGTCGGAAACGGAAGCAATCTTTTGCCGCCCGACGGCTTTTACGACGGCGCGGTCATTTTTACCAAAGGGATCAAGGGCGTTTCCCGTCGGGAGGGCGTTCTCGTCGCGCGTTGCGGAGAAAGCTTTTCCGCTCTCATCGCTTACGGAAGAGAGAACGGGCTTTCCTGTTTCGAGTTTATGACGGGAATTCCCGCTCTCGTCGGAGGAGCCGTCTTTATGAACGCGGGCGTGCCCGAAAGACATATTTCCGACGCGGTGAAATGCGTTACGGCGACGGACGGAAACGAAAAAAAAGTTTTTCGAGCGGAGGAATGCGGCTTTCTCTATAAAGAAAGCGTTTTTCAAAAAAACGGTTTCGTCGTTCTTTCCGCCGCATTCGCCGTGGAAGAGACGGAGAGAGACAAGGTCGAAGAGCGGCTTTTTTATTATGGAGAAAAGCGAAAGCGCCTCCCGAGGGGAAGGAGCATGGGCTGCGTCTTTAAAAATCCTCCCGGCGTTTCCGCCGGAAAGCTGATAGACGAGTGCTCTCTGAAAGGCTTGCGGGTCGGCGGCGCGTACGTCAGCGAGAGTCATGCGAATTTCATTCTTAACGACGGTTCCGCCTCCGGGAAGGACGTGAAAGCTCTCGTCGCCTTGATAAAAGCGGAGGTCTCCTTGCGCAAGGGCGTTCTCCTGGCGGAAGAAATACAATATTTTACATAGGATATCGGAAAAATGAAGATAAATGCGGATTATCATACGCACACGCCGTATTCTCACGGCAAAGGGACGGTCATGCAGAACGCCGAACGCGCGAAGCAGCTCGGTTTACAGGCGATCGGCATAACGGATCATGGGTTCGCGCATCTCGCCTTCGGAGTCAAACGCTCGAAAGTGAGCGATCTTATCCGCGATTGCCGTCAGGCGCAGACCGTGCTCGGGTTGCCCGTCTATGTGGGAATCGAAGCCAACATTCTCGGGGAAGACGGCAAAACGGATATGAGAGAGAGCGACTACGAAAATTTTGAGCTATTCGTCGTCGGCAAGCACGTCATGGTGACTTACGACAGCTTGCGCGCATGGCGAAAATATTTCTTGGGGAATTTTTTTACCGATAAGCTTCGGTTAAAGCCCTCCGCTTCGCTCGTAAAAGCGGATACGACGGCTTATTTGAATACGATCAAAAAGAATCCCGTAGATATCGTTTCGCACCTCAATTATCTCTGTTATGCCGACGCGGTCGAGGTGGCGAAATGCGCCGCCGATTACGGCACGTATATCGAGCTCAACGCCAAGAAGGCGCATTTAAAAGACGAAGAGCTTGCCGACGTCGTCGCAAAGACTTCCGCGAGATTCCTCATTGATTCGGACGCGCACAGCGCGGACAGGGTCGGCGATACGAAAATCGTGGACGAGCTTTTATCGAGAGTGCAGGTTCCCCTTGACCGAATCGACAATATGGGAGACAGAAAGCCCTCCTTCCGTTTTACGGAATATAAACAAAAATATGTCTAATTTTACGAGCGAAGTAAAAAACGAAATCATCTCTTCGGGAATTGCAAAAAAGTCTTGTCGTCGGGCGGCTCTATCCGCCTTTTTCCGCGTGAGCGGAGAGCTCTCTTACGATTTTTTTACGCACGACTACGGCGCGGAGTTTATCACCGAATCGGAGAGGGCGGCGGAATTTTTCTTTTCCGTCATCGAAGACCTTTACGAGGTTCCCCTCATGACGACGTTCAAGCCGGATCGCATGAGCGGAAGGGAAAAATTACGATTCGGCTTTAAAGGCGACTGCATAGGCATTTTAAGCGATCTCGGCGTTCTTTCCGAGGAGGGCGATCTCGTTTTGACGATCCGAGATTTCCTCATAGATACGCCGGAGAAAAAAATAGCGTACGTCAAGGGGGCTTTTATCGGGAGCGGCAGCTGCACGGTTCCCACGGAACGGCGGGGAAAGACGGGGTATCATCTGCAATTTATTTTCCGGAGTCGGGAGATCGCCGATAATTTTTCCGAAATTTTGCGCGAGCTCGAGCTTCTCGCCAAGACGATAGAACATAAGGGGAGTTACGTCGTATATATCAACAGCAAAGAGGCGATATCCGATTTTCTCTCCGTCGTCGGCGCGAACGACAGTCTCGAACGATTCGGAGAAATCGTCTTTCGCCGCGATTCTGCCAACAACGAGAATCGAACGCTCAATTGCGCTTCGAGCAACAGATCCCGTACGCAAAAGGCTTCTTTCGCGCAGTTTGAAGCCATTCGCTTCATGAGGAATCGCGAGCAATTTCACTCGCTTCCGCCCTCTTTGCGGGAGCTTGCCGAAGCGCGTCTCGCTCACAAGGAATATTCCCTTCAACAGCTCGCCGACAGTCTGAACATCAGCAAGAGCTGCGCCAATCACCGCATGAAAAAGCTCATGGAAATATACGATCTATTGGAAAAGTAAAGGTTATCATATGACAGATTTTGTTCATCTGCATCTTCATACGGAATACAGTTTGCTCGACGGAGCCGCCAAGGTAGACGACCTTGTCGATTATGCGGTAAAAAATCATATCGATACGCTGTGCGTCACCGATCACGGCAATATGTACGCGTCGCTGTATTTTGCGGAAGAATGCAAAAAGAAAGGAATCAAATACATCATCGGCTGCGAGCTTTACGCCACCGACGATTACACCGTAAAAAAAGCCGGTACGAAGACGGACCACATCATTCTTCTCGCCAAGAACAAAACCGGTTATCGCAATATCGTTTGGCTGGATTCCAAGGCGTATACCGACGGATTTTACGGAAAACCGAGGACGGACTATAAGCTGATCAAGGAACATCACGAAGGCGTCGTTTGCCTTTCCGCGTGTCTCGCAGGCAGGATTCCCCGCCTGTTGTTGGAGGGAAAATACGACGAAGCCAAACAGTTTGCGAAAGAGATGCGGGACGTCTTCGGCGAAGATTTTTACATCGAGCTTCAGGATCACGGCATTCCCGAAGAAAAAATGATCATTCCCCAACTCATTAAGCTCGCGCGGGAATTGAATATCGGACTCGTCGCCACAAACGACGTTCATTATATTCGGGAGGAGGATTGGGAAGCGCACGACATTCTTCTTTGCATTCAGACGAAGAAGACGCTCGACGATCCCAAGCGCATGAAGTTTTCCACCCATGAATTTTACTTCAAGTCGGGCGAAGAAATGGCTAAGCTCTTCCATTATGTTCCCGAGGCGATTTCCAATACGAGAGTTATCGCCGATAAGGTTACGGAGGAAGCGTTCGACCTCGATAAAAAGGGGGATCCTATCCGCGATACTTCGCTGATTCCTCTGTACGCGCCCGACGACGGAACCACTTCGCCCGAATACCTGACGAATCTCACGTGGACGGGACTTCCCGAACGGTATAAAGAGATTACGCCGACGATCAAAAAGCGCGTGGAGTACGAGCTCGGCGTAATCATCAAAATGGGTTTCGCCGATTACTTCCTCATCGTATGGGATTATATCAACTGGTCCCGCTTAAACGATATTCCCGTCGGACCGGGCAGGGGCTCCGGCGTAGGCAGCATCGTGGCGTATTCCATCGGCATTACCGACGTGGATCCGCTGAAATACGAATTGATTTTTGAACGTTTTTTAAACCCCGACCGCGTCTCCATGCCGGATTTCGACGTCGATTTCTGCACAAAGAGAAGATATGAGACGATCGAGTACGTCCGTCGCAAATATCATCCGGAGAACGTGGCGCAGATCGTCACGTTCGGTACGCTCGCATCCCGCGCCGTCATTAAAGACGTGGGCAGAACGATGCGCGTGCCTTATTCCGAAACGGATAAGGTCTGTAAGCTCATGGACGGAAAATCCACGATCAACGAGCTTTTGGGGCGTAACATTCCGAAGATCGAAAAACAGCTCGAAAATCCCAATCTTTCCGAGGATAACCGATCGGATCTTGAAAAGTCTTTGAGCGAGCAAAAAGCGAAGAGGAACCGCGAGTTTATCGAGGTTTATGAGAAGAACGAAGATCTTCATCGCGTCATCGAGATGGCTTTGAAGCTCGAAGGTATGCCGAAGAATACTTCCGAACACGCCGCCGGCGTGGTCATTTGCCGCAAGCCGCTCGCCGAAAACGTTCCGCTCGCAAGGAACGGCGACGACGTTGTGACGCAATTCGACATGAAGGAAGTCGAGGCGGTCGGAATGTTGAAGATGGATTTCCTCGCGCTCACGACGCTGACGGATATCAAAAATACGCTCGATTACATCAAAGAAGATTTTAACAGAGAAATCGATTTTAACGAGCTCGGTTACGATAATCCGCAGGCATACGAGCTCATCTCGTCGGGCGACACCGACGCGGTGTTTCAACTCGAACAAGGCGGCATGAAAAAATTCATGCGCGAGTTGCAGCCCAACTGTCTCGAAGATCTGATCGCCGGCATTTCCCTTTATCGCCCGGGCCCGATGGACTTTATTCCCACCTATATCCGAAATAAACACAATCCCGATCGGATCGTATACGATACGCCCATGTTGGAGCCTATTTTGAAAAATTCTTACGGCGTCATCATCTATCAGGAGCAGGTCATGCAGATCTTTCAGCAGCTTGCGGGTTATACGTTCGGACAGGCGGATCTCGTCCGTCGCGCCATGTCGAAGAAGCATAAGGACGAATTGATGGCGCAGAGGGATAAATTTATTTACGGCGATATCGGTCAGGGCGGGACGATTGCGGGATGCGCTTCGCACGGGATTCCGCCGGAGGTCGCCTCAAAGATTTTCGCCGATATGGAAAGCTTCGCTTCCTACGCCTTTAATAAATCTCATGCGGCGGCATACGCCGTCGTCGCTTACCGTACGGCTTACCTGAAATATTTTTACCCGAAAGAATTTATCGCCGGCGTTTTAAACGACCGAATCGACAAAATAGACGAAATCACGAAATACGTCCTGTATATGAAGGAAAAAAAATACGACGTGCTTCCGCCCGACGTCAATCAATCGCGAGCCGTTTTTAAGGTTGAAGGGAACGGAATTCGTTTTGGGTTGGGCGCGTTGCGCGGCGTCGGACAGGGCGCGGTGGAGCAGGTCATCGAGGAAAGAAACGAGCACGGGCTCTTTAAGTCCTTTCAGGACTTTCTCATGCGCTGCACCAAATATGTCAACAAACGCATCGTCGAGTGCTTTATCTTGGGCGGCGCTTTCGATTGCTTCGGCTATAAGCGTTCTCAATATATCGCGGTGTATGAAGGGTTGATGAACCGAATCGCGGGAATCGACAAGCAGAAGGCGAGCGCGCAAATGTCGCTGTTCGGCGATATTATAGAAGAGCAGGAGATCGAGGTAAATTATCCCGATATTCCCGAATACGAATCGAGCGAAAGACTTTCGTTTGAAAAGCAATGCCTCGGCGTGTATATCAGCGGACATCCGTTTGAAAAGTATTCGCCCTATTTTTCCGATATGAATTTTAACTGTTCCATGCTCAACGACTTTGAAGAGGACGAGGACGGAAACAGAACGTATAACGCCGTCGAATCGGGTCAGACGGTCGCTTTCGGCGCGATGATTTCGGGAATCAAGAAACTGAATACGAAGTCGGGCGCCGCGATGGCTTTTCTCACGCTGGAAGATATGTACGGAACGGTCGATTGCGTGGTCTTCCCCAATACCTATGAAAAAATCAAGAATTTTATCGCGATCGATAAGGTTGTTTCCGTTCGCGGCAAAATCGATCTTCAACCCGATAAAGCTCCCGCCGTTCTTCCCGACAGAATCGAAGAGTTTCTTCTTCCCGAAGAAGCCGATAAAGGGGAACGCCCCGCAAGCGAGGAGGAAAGGAAGAAGGTGCTTTGGCTGAACATCGCCATGATGGAGGATGCGGACGTAGACGAGCTTCTCGAAGCCATCGCTTCCTATCCGGGAGAAACGGAGGTCAGGCTGGTAAAGGGAAAGAAAAAGATGCGTCTCTCCGAAGGGGTCAATATGAGTCGCGGGTTTATGGCGGAGCTGAGCTCTTTTTTGAGCGACGCCTGCATCAAGCTGGTGTAAAATCCCGAAAATGGTAAAAAATAAATTTTTTGAAAAAATTTGATGAAAAGTATTCAAATTTGCGAATGAATCTGTTATAATGATTATGTTTCCGTATTTTTACGGTTTTGGCGTCGTTAAATATTTTTGTTTTTTATAGAATTTTGGAGGTATACTCTATGAAACGTATAGGACTGTTGACCAGCGGCGGCGATGCGCCCGGCATGAATGCCGCAATCAGATCCGTCGTAAGGACGGGTATCTATTATGGCATGGAAGTTTTCGGTATCGAGCGCGGCTACGCAGGACTGATCAATAATGAAATCGTTCCCATGGATATGCGCAGCGTCTCCGATATCGTTCAGCGCGGCGGCACCAAGCTCCGTACGGCAAGGTGTCTCGAAATGCTCACGAAAGAGGGACAGAGGAGAGCGGTAAAGGTTTTGGACGAGAGGGGAATCGAAGGGCTTGTCGTCATCGGCGGAGACGGCTCTTTCCGCGGAGCGAAGGTTCTCTCCGAAGAATACGGAATCCCTACGATCGGCATCCCCGGAACGATAGACAACGACCTTCAATATACCGATTACACGCTCGGCTTTGACACGGCGGTCAATACCTGCCTCGACATTATCAATAAGCTTCGCGATACGATGACCTCGCACGAAAGAATTTCCGTCGTGGAAGTCATGGGTCGTCATTGCGGCGATATTGCGCTCTACGCCGGAATCGCTTCCGGAGCCGAAATCATCGTCGTGCCGGAGGTCGCTTACGATATGGACGATATCGTCATGCGTATCAATCGTTCGCGCGCAAACGGAAAGCATTCTAATATTATCGTCATCGCCGAAGGGGTCATGAGCGCGGAGCAATTCTCGAAGCAATTGCAGGAAGTCACTACCTATTCCGTTCGCTCTACCACGATCGGACACGTCCAGCGCGGCGGTTCTCCCTCTATGTCCGACAGAATGCTCGCCGCCCAATTCGGAAACAAGGCGGTAAGACTGCTGAACGACGGTATCGGCAACCGTGCGATCGGCATTCACAAAAATGAAATCATCGATATGGATATCATAGAAGCCGTCTCCATGAAAAAGAAGTTTAATTACGAACTCTATGAGACGTTGCAAATGATTTCCATGTAAAGAGGATTTCCCTGTAAAAGGGATAGAGGACGACGAAAGCGTTTTGGCATTTGGCAAAAAAGCGGATCTCTCGTTTAAAAAAGCGGGAGGTCTTTCCATGTAAGCCGACGTAGGATTTTTTTTATAAAAAAATATTTTTTTCGGTTACCTATTGCGAAAGACAATTGTTTGTGTTATAATGTTAGAAGGTATTAGAGCTTTGTCTATTATTCTTATGTATAATTGGGGGAAATGATGTATGATACTAACGGTATGTTTAAGTCCCTGTACCGATGTTACGATCGATTTGGATTCTTTGAACGTGGGGAAGGTAAACATTGTAAAGAGTAAAACGCTCTCTTTTACGGGTAAAGCTCTCAACGTAGCCATCGGGGTCGCCCGTCTCGGCGGCGACGCTTATACGACGGGGTTTATGTATAACGAAAACGGCGTTATGTTTGAGGAAGTTCTCGACAGAGAAGGCGTTCCCTTTACGTTTGTCTGGAATCGCGGACGGGTAAGAGAAAATTATAAAATTATCGATAAGCGATCGATGCTTACCGAAATTAACGACGTCGGAGATCAGGTTTCCAATGAAAAGCTGACGGAGCTCCTGCAAATGGTGCAGTCTCTCTCCGCCCGCAGCAGCGTCACCGTCATATCGGGCAGTCTGCCGAGGGGCGTCGACGCGCAATATTACGAAAGGCTCTTTCATTGCGTCGATAAAAAATCCATTCGCATTCTCGATGCGGAAGGGGAAAGGCTGTTTGCCGGTCTTCGCGCAGGAGTCGATCTCGTAAAGCCAAATCTCGAAGAAATGCAGGACAGTCTCGGCAGAGTGTTTACTTCAAAGGAGGATATGCTCAAGGGCTGTTACGAGCTTCTTGACCGAGGCGCGAAGACGGTGTTGCTCTCTTTGGGAAAGGACGGAGCAATCATTACCGACGGCACGAAAAATTACTATTGTTGCAGCATCAACGTGGCGGTCAATTCTACCGTCGGCGCGGGCGACAGTCTTATTTCGGCGGCCGCTATGGTAATGGAACAGGGAGGAGGTCTTCCCGATATTTTGCGCGCGGGCGTCGCTGCGGGAACGGCAAAGGTTACTACATTCGGTACGATATCCTTTACGAGAGAAAAGTACGATGAAATTTACAATCACCTCGAAGTAGTTGAGCTTTAAAGAGAAATTTTTATCCCCGTTTTTGCCGACGGGGATTTATTGATAGGGGTATATATGTTGAATATTAACGATATCAAGAACGATAGAGAAGTTGTTTCCATTATGACGAAATCGGCGGAGCAAATCGAGGCGCTCGGTTTTACCGAACATTCCGTTCGCCATTCTTCGATCGTTTCTAAACGCTCCGGAGAAATATTAAAGAAAATCGGCGCGCCCGAGGAGCGCGTAAAATTAGCGGAAATCGCGGGATATCTTCACGATATCGGCAATTGCGTCTGTCGGGAAGCGCACGCTCAGAGCGGCGCGATCCTCGCTTATCAAATTCTGACGCGTATGGGAATGCCCTACAACGACGCCGGCGACGTCATGATGGCGATCGGCAATCACGACGAAAAATTCGGACTTCCCGTGTCGGATATTTCCGCCGCGCTCATCATAGCGGATAAGTCCGACGTGCATAAGAGCCGCGTCAGAAAAAACGTTACGACGGCAAGTCTTTCAGGCGAGCAGAACATTCACGATCGCGTGAATATTGCCGCCGAAAAATCTTATCTTACGGTCGACAGGGAAAAGAACGAGATTGTTCTGACGCTTGAAATCGATATCTCCGTTTGCCCCGTCATGGACTATTTTCAAATTTATTTCAACCGCATGAAGCTTTGCCGTACGGCGGCAAATTTCTTGGGGTATCATTTCGGAATCATCATCAACGACGCCAGGCTCTTGTAGGGGGAGGAAGAGCTTCGATTTTCCTTTCGTTTCATAAATCAATATAACCCGCTATCCTTCGTTTGCGAAGATAGCGGGTTTGTCGGTTGTACGCGGAAAAAAACGTCCCGATAGGAAGGATTTCCTTTGGACGTTTTTTTGTTCGGAAAAATTTTTAAAAGCATTTGCCGAGACTTATTTTTTCATGGTCAGCGCGATGCGTTTTTTCTTTACGTCCACTTCGAGAACGCGCACCTTGACGATTTGACCGACTTTTAATACGTCGGAGGCTTTTCTGACGAATTTATCGGCGATGTGCGAGATGTGCAGCAATCCGTCCTGATGTACGCCGATATCGACGAACGCGCCGAAATCTACGACGTTCCTCACCGTTCCGACGAGCTCCATTCCCGCCTTTAAATCCTCCAAGCTTAAAATATCTCTTCTCAATACGGGCTTGGGGAGGGAATCGCGGATATCTCTTCCCGGTTTTTTCAGCTCTTCGATGATATCCAGCATGGTCGCTTGATCAAGCTCGCAAGCGGCGGCGGCTTTTTCATAGCCGATCGATTTAATTTTTTCGCCGAAATCGCCGATCTTTCTGTCTTTCACGTCCTCGTCGCTGTATCCGACGAGAGAGAGCAACTTTTCCGCTTTTTCGTAGGATTCCGGATGGACGGCGGTATTGTCGAGGATATTTTCTCCGCAATCGATTCTTAAAAATCCCGCGCACTGCGTATAGGCCTTTTCTCCGAGCTTCGGCACTTTCAACAGCTGCTTTCTCGAAAGAAATTTCCCGTTTTCCTCTCTGAACGTCACGATGTTTTTCGCTATGGAGGAGTTTAAGCCCGCGACATATTTCAAGAGGGAAGCGCTCGCCGTATTCAAATCTACGCCTACGGTATTTACGCAGGATTCCAAAACGCCCGACAACGCTTCGTCCAATTTTTTTTGATCCATATCGTGTTGGTATTGTCCCACGCCGATGGATTTCGGATTGATTTTGATCAGTTCCGCCAAGGGATCCTGTACCCTTCTCGCGATCGATACGGCGCTGCGTTCGGTTACGTCGTAATCGGGGAACTCTTCGCGCGCGAGCTCGCTGGCGGAATATACGGAGGCGCCCGCTTCGCTCACCATCAGGTATTCGGCGGAAACGCCGGATTCCTTTAAGAGATCCGCAATAAAAATTTCGCTCTCCTTTGAGGCGGTTCCGTTGCCGATGGCGATGAGTTCGACGTGATATTGAGCGATCAGCTTTTTTATTTTCGTCTTTGCCTCCTCGATTTTGTTGTGCGGCGGAACGGGATATACGACGGTTTTGTCGAGTACCTTGCCGGTACCGTCTACGACGCATATCTTACAGCCTGTACGGTATCCCGGATCCCAGCCAAGCGTGACTTTATCCTTTACGGGAGGCTGCATCAAAAGGGAACGCAGGTTTTCTTCAAACGTTTTAATCGCCTGCGCGCTCGCCTTTTCCGTGAGCTCTCCTCTTATTTCCCGCTCGATCGAAGGCTTGATTAATCTCGCGTAGGCGTCCGCAGCCGCTTCCTTAATCAGGTCTGCGCATTTTCCCTTCCCTTTGACGTAAGGCAGGGCGGTAATATTGCAGGCGAGAATCTCGTTCGCGTCGATTTTTACTTTCAGAAATCCTTCCTTTTCCCCGCGGTTGAGCGCGAGAACCCGATGATCCTTTACGAAAGCGACGGGCTCGGAATATTCTTTGTACGTTTCGTAAACCTCCGCCCCCTCGCTCTCTTCTTTTCCCTTGACGTAGCAGGAAGAAATTTGCCCGTTGTTGACAAATAAATTTCTCAGCTTTTTTCTCGTCGCGGCGTTGTCCGACATGATTTCCGCTATAATATCCATCGCTCCCGCGAGGGCTTCCTTCGCCGAGGGAACGCCTTTTTCATCGTCTATATATTTTTCCGCCTCGGCATACGGATCGTCGGAGTCTGTTCCGTTCAGCATAAAGTCCGCCAGAGGGGAAAGGCCCTTTTCGACGGCGACGGAAGCTCTCGTTTTGCGCTTCTTTTTATAGGGGAGATAAATATCTTCCGCTTCGGTCATCGTGGAAGCCTCGGATATCGCTTTCTCGATTTCCGGCGTAAGCTTGCCCTGTTCGGCGATGGAGGAGCGAATTTCCTCTTTTCTCTTTTCGAGATTTCTCAAATAATTCAGCCTTTCCGATAGTTCCCTTAAAACCCGGTCGTCGATGTTTCCCGTCATTTCTTTTCGATAACGGGCGATAAAGGGAATCGTGTTTCCTTCGTCCAAAAGTCCGATAATATTGTCGGCGTGCGTCTCCGTTAAATGAAATTCTTTTGCGATTGTTTGATTGATATCCATAGAATCCTCTCAATGTGAATTAGGAATATTTTATCAGCATTTCTTTAAAATGTAAAATATTTTCCGTCTTTTTAACATAATAATATTGCCGCGAAATATATATAGAAGGGGGAAAAGGGGATAAAACGCCGCAAAATCTCTTAGAGCGCCCTTTTCGGGCATTTTGTCGAAAGCTGCAACTTATTGTAATATTTTTTATATTATGTTTGACAACGCCGCGCGAAATTGATATAATCAATGTAAGAAGCGCATATTCAAAAATTTTAATATGACGATAAAAAAGGGTGAAGAGAATTGAAAGTATACATTATTAAAGAGAGTAAATTTTTCTTTAACGGAAAAGAAAGCTACGATTTACCTTTAATGGGAAGGTCCTCCATGGATATTTTGCTTAAAGAGTTTCCCGAAGCGGATTCTCTCAGTCAGGAGGATTTCGATTTAAAAAAGTTCGATTGCTCGGACGGCGCGCTCCTCATTCGTTCGTCGTATCCTATGTTTTCCAGAAAGGACGCCGATAAGATCGTAAAATATTTCCGCAATAATCAATTTGTTACCGTTAAATTCCCCGCAGGACTCGTTCTCGTCAAGGGTCATTTATCCGAAACGGAAAGCATAGAATATTCCTCCGGAACGCCTTTGGATTCGATCGCCTCCTATCCCGTCGTTCTTGAAGAGGTGAGAAAAGGCGTTCTTTCCTCTCTCATGTCGAGCGGCGTTCTGATCGAAGATCCCGCAAGCGCTTATATCTCCCTCGACGCGCAAATCGAAGCCGGCGCGACGATCATGCACGATTGTCACATTGCGGGCGCGAGCGTCATTAAAAGCGGAGCCGTCGTCAAGCCTTATTCTAACATCGAGAACAGCATTATCGGGCATAATACGACGGTAATAGCGAGTACGCTGGATAACGCTTCTGTGGGAGACAATACGACGGTTGGTCCGAACGCCTATTTAAGACCGGATTCCTATGTCGGAGACAATTGCCGTATCGGCGATTTTGTCGAGATTAAAAATGCAAAAATCGGAAACGGAACGAAGGTTTCGCATTTGTCTTACGTGGGCGACGCCGACGTGGGCGAAAGAGTGAACGTCGGCTGCGGCGTCGTATTCGTCAATTACGACGGCAAGAACAAACACAGGAGTAAAGTCGGAAACGAGTGTTTCCTCGGGAGCAATTGTAATCTTGTAGCTCCCGTTACTCTCGGAGATCATTCGTTCGTCGCTGCGGGAACTACGCTCACGAAGGATCTTCAAAGGGGAGATTTTTGCATCGGCCGTTGTCGTGAAACCGTTAAAGCGGATAGGGGCTTCGATTACTACGGAACAAAGGAAAATTGATTTTTCCTTCGAATGAAAATGATACGTAAAAAGAGAATATGCTTGTAAGTGTTATCACCGTTTCGCTCAACAGCGAAAAAACTATTTCAGATACGATTCGTTCCGTGCTCAATCAGACCTATTCGGAAATCGAATACATTATTATCGACGGAAAATCGACAGATCGTACCTTGCAGATTGCGGAGAGCTTCCGCAGACAGTTTGAAGAAAAAAATATTATTTTTAAAGTCTGTTCCGAGCCCGACAACGGCATTTACGACGCTATGAATAAGGGAATTTCTTACGCTTCGGGCGAGATCGTCGGCATGATAAACAGCGACGATTGGTATGAGCCTATCGCCGTCGAAAGGGCGGTCAAGGCTTACGAACGGGAAAAATACGATTGGTATTTTGCCGATCTCAATGTCGTTAAGCCGGACGGGAGGATTGTTGTAAAGCGTTCGAAAACGAGCAAATTTCTCACGACGAGAAACTGGAATCACCCTACGAGTTTCGTATCCAAAAGACTGTACGAGCGTATGCAATACGCGTGCAATACGATTTACGACGATTACGATTTGTTTCTTCGCGCCAACAAAGAGGGGTATAAGATATTAAACGAGAACGTCGTCCTCGCAAATTATCGCTTCGGCGGGACGAGCTCCAAGCGCTCCTTAAAGAGGGTAAAAAATTGCATTTCCTACCGTTATCGCAATTATCGCCGTAACGGGTATAGCCGTTTTTATATTTTTGAAAGCGTAATCATGGAAATCGCAAAATATTTCTTAGGTTGACCATCATGAAAGTTTTACTTATCAATACCGTCTGCGGCAAGAGCGGAAGCGTCGGTCGGATTACCGCCGAGCTTTATCGGTATGCGAGAGACAACCAAATAGAAAGCTATGTTGCGTACAGCCGTAAAGAAGCGTTTGGAATCTCGCCCGAGCATGGAGTATGCGTGGGTACGCTCTTTGAAAATTATTTTGACGGCGTAAAATCGCGATTGTTCGACAACAGCGGGTTTAACAGTTCGTTTCCCACCCGGAGGCTTATACGGTATATCGAAGAATTAAAACCGGACGTCATTCATTTTCATAATCTGCACGGTTATTACGTCAATATAAAGCTTTTGTTCCGATATATCAAAAAAAGGGGAATTCGCGTCGTGTGGACGCTGCACGATTGCTGGAGCGTCACGGGGCATTGCGCTTATTTCGATTACGCAAGATGCGATAAATGGAAAACGGGCTGTCGTCGCTGTCCGGAGACAAGCTCTTACCCGAAGGCGTATATCGACGCTTCCGAGAGGAATTTTCGGAAAAAGAAGGAGATCTTTACTTCTCTCGACACGGATAAGCTCACGCTCGTCACTCCCTCCGTTTGGTTGAAAGAGATCGTCGAACAGTCCTATTTGAAAAAATATGAAACGCGAGTCATTGAAAACGGCGTCGATCTCTCTTCCTTTTATCCCATAAAAAACGACGTCAGGGAAAGATATGCGATAAAAGAAAGATATGTCGTCCTCGGCATTGCCAACCGCTGGGAGAAGAGAAAGGGACTCCGCGACTTTTTCGTTTTGTCCGATCTTCTCGGCAAGGATTATCGGTTTATTCTGATCGGCGTCGATGAAAAGCAAAAGCGGGATTTGCCGGAAAATTTTATCGGCGTTTCGCGAACCAACAATACCGGAGAGCTTGCAGAATTTTATTCCGCGGCGGACGTATACGTAAATCCCACCTACGAGGATAACTATCCCACGACCAATATGGAGGCGCAGTCCTGCGGCTGTCCCGTCGTTTCTTATGATTCCGGAGGGAGCAAGGAGAACATTCTTGCCGGCTTCGGCGGCACGGTAGAAAAAGGGAATGTTCAAGCCGTCGCCGAAAGCGTCAAGAGCATGATTTCGGAGAAGATCGATAGAAAGCTTCTGAGCCAAAAGGCAAGACGCTTCGATAAAGAGGAAACGTTAAAGAAATATATTGCCCTTTATCGGAATATAGATATTATAAAAAAGGAGAGAGCTTTAAAATGATAGAACCTATTTTTTTATTATACGCTCTTTTTTTGATTCTGCTTTTGTTTTTTAGGGAAAGCCGTATAAAAGGTTTTATCATTTATATGACTTTCTTGGTTATATTTATCATGTCCGAGACGGGCGCGGATTATGGAATGTATGGTGAATATTATTATGCGGAATACCCTGTCTCAGAACCGATCTATAATACGGTCGCTTTTTCGGCGCATCGCCTCGGCGTCTCATACGACGCCTTCCGTCTTCTTTGGATTGGCGTCTTTCTCGCTTTGTTCAGTTATTCTCTCTATAAGATGTCGCCTAATTTTACGGTAAGTTTCCTCCTTTTCTATCTCGGATTCATCCTTTATCCCGTATCCATCTATCGGCAATTTGCGGCGATGGCGATCATGTTTTGGTGTTTTTATCAGCTGTATTTTAAAAAAAGAGTCATCTTGCCCCTGATCGGCGGATACATCATCTTGAAAATGCATAAGAGCGGCTTCTACGGCTTTTTTTGGATTATATTATGGGCGGCGCTTCGAATCATCTTTTTCATCATCGAAAAAACCACCAAAAAGGAAGGCGTCGACGAGAGGGTTTACCGAAAAATCAACGTCTTTTTTGCCTTTTGCGGCATGCCGTTGGTCGTCGTCGCAGTGATAGCGCGGTTCCCCATTTATTATATATCGTGGAGAGAGCCCTTTTACAGCTTTTTAAACAACATCGTGGGAAAGGGTTATACCGGAAGAACTTTAATAAGCTCGGGAGTTCTCGCGCGCGCCGTGTCCCTGTTTGCCTTCATGCTTGCGTTTTTTCTGATGAGAAAGCATCGAATAGACAAGCAGTTTTCTCCGATCTTCTATTTTTACTTTGTCAGCATGTTCATCTATATGATCCTTCCGTTTGAGCTGGCGGCGGGCAGAATGTTCAATTACGGAAGATTATTTGAAATCTTGTTGATTCCATATATGTTTACCGCCTTGAAAAAGCGCGACGAGAGTCGATTGCACGTTCTCATTGAAAAAAATACGAGCGGGAATTCGGTTTATCTGCCGACGGCGAAAATTTTTCTCGCCGGAATGTTCTTGATTTATACGGCGATGTTCATCTCCCAATTCCTGAATACAAAAGGGTACTATCCTTACGTCAATACGTTTACGCGTATTTTTGAAAGTATCTTCATGGGCGGGAAGGCATCATGATAAAGGTCTTGTACATTACCAATTACCCTCCGCCTTACGCCGTGGTTTTTTTCAGCGAATTTGGAAAACGGTGCGATCTCACCGTTACGTTCGATCGCTGTCCGAGCGATATCAATCATCGTTCCAAGGAATGGTTTTCGTCGGTTTATCAGAATTTTCGCGCGGTATTTCTCAAACGGAAAAAAATCGGAAAGAAAGTTTTCTGCCCCGAGATCAAAAAATATTTAAAAGCGGATTTCGACGTCGTCGTTATGGGCGAATATGCCACCCTTACGGAAATGTACGCCATTTCTTACATGAAGAGGCATAAAATTTCCTATTGCTTCGCCATCGACGGGGGGATGAAAAAAGACGGAAAGGGAATCAAGGAAAAAATAAAAAGATATCTCGTCTCCGGCGCGTCTCTTTATTTAAGCAGCGGAGAGGTCACCGACGAGTTCCTTTGCTTTTACGGGGCGGATAGGGAAAAAATTGCCCGCTATCCCTTTACCTCTCTCACGGAAGAGGATATTTTATCCGTTCCCCCGAACGAGGGGGAAAAGAAAATCCTTCGCTCGAATCTCGGTATGACGGAGGAAAGGATTGTTCTTTCGGTCGGTCAATTTATTTACAGAAAGGGCTTCGATATTCTCATGCGAGCGGCAAAAAATATTCCGGAGAATACGGGCGTTTATATCGTCGGGGCGGAAACGCCGCAGGAATACCTCGATTTGAAGGAACGGTTGGGGCTGAAAAACATTCATTTTGCGGGGTTTACGCCGAAAGAGAAATTAAAGGAATATTATCTCGCCTCCGATTTGTTCGTTCTTCCCACCAGAGAGGACAATTGGGGACTCGTCGTCAACGAGGCCATGGGCTACGGACTCCCCGTCGTCACGACGGACAAATGCGTAGCGGGAATGGAGCTGATCGAAAACGGCGAGGGCGGATATATCGTTCCCGCGGAAGACGAAAACGCGCTCGGTGAAAAAATCACAGAAATTTTATCGGACGATGCGCTCCGTGCGAAAATGTCTGAAAGGAATCTCGAAAAGATCGGCGGCTATACGATAAAAAATATGGCTGAAAGACATTTTGAGGAAATCAAAAAACTGGTTGAAGAATGAAAATCATTTATGTGGAAAGCAATACTTACGACGGTCATCATCTTTACTATTTAAACAAGCTCGTCGAAGGGAACGAAGAGGCAAGGATCGTCGTCCCGAAAAAAATTGAAGGTCTTCCCGACGATCGGCAGTATATCGTCGGGCTTTCTTCCAACAGAAAGTTTTTCGTATATCGTAAATGGCTGAGCGAGGTTTACGCCGTTATCAAAAAGGAAAAGCCGGATATCGTACATTTTCTTTACGGGGATGTCTTCTATCGCTTTTTCGGCTTCGGCCTCAAAAAAAAGTATAAGACGATCGTCACCTTCCACCAAGTTCGCCATGGGAAGTTGCGCGACGTCAGCATAAAACGTATTTTTCGCCGCATTTCGCTCGGAATCGTTCATACGACGGGGCTTTTGCAGGGATTGAGGGCGATCGGAATACAGAATATTTCTCAGGTCGAATATCCAAATTTTACAATGAATAAGACGCAAACGGCGCGGGAATCGAAGGCGTTCTTTTCTCTGCCGGAAGGGAAAAAGGTGATCGGCGCAATCGGCGGAACGCGGCGCGATAAGGGATTGGATATTCTTTTGGAAGCGTTGAGGCGGGTTCAAACGCCCTTTCATCTGCTGATCGCGGGGGCGGCTAATTCTTTCGACGAAGCTTTTATCAAGGAACGGATCTCCGATTATCAAGAGAACGTCACGCTGCATTTAAAATATCTTGACGACGACGAATATTATCATGCGGTAAACGCTTCGGATATCGTCGCGCTTCCTTACCGAAGAGTTTTCGACGGAGCCAGCGGACCTCTTACGGACGGCGCGGTGAAGGAAAAGACGATCCTGGGGCCGTCTCACGGTAGCCTCGGAAAAATCATCAAAGATTACCATCTCGGCTATACGTTTGAAAGCGAAAACGTCGACTCGTTAAGCGAGACGATAGAAAGGGCTTTGTCGGAGGATTTCGCTTACGACGATAAGGCGAAGGAATATGTAAGGAAGATCGATCCCGAACGTTTTAAAAAAAATTATCTGGAAATTTACGAAAGACTTGCTTGAAGCAGGGCTGTCTTCGGGGAAAGGTCTCCGAGCTTTTTCAGGTTATTTTAATTGCAAAATTTCCATATTTATGGTAATATAGATTGGTTATCAAATAAAAAGGAAATGAAAATGAAAAGATTATATGTATCGGATCTTGACGGTACGCTGATAACGAGCAAAGAGTGTATTTCTCCTTACAGCATCGGCGTTCTCAATCGGCTTATTTCCAAGGGGATGAATTTTACATATGCCACGACGAGATCTATCACAACGGCGTTGAGAGCCACGACGGGACTGAACGACGATTATCCGATCATTGTATACAACGGCGCGCTCATCGTTAATCCTTCGACGAGGGAAATTCTTCACAGCGTAACGTTTGACGGCGAATTAAAGAGATACGTTTTATCCGTTCTCGTCTCGTTGGGAATTTATCCCTTCACGTATTATATGGATAACGGTATGGAAAAGGTCGGCTGGCTGCTCGGCAAAGAATCATATGCCATGGGCAGATATCTTTCGCGCAGACAAAACGACGATCGGTTAAGTCCCGTGTACAAGGAGGAAGAGCTTGCCGTCGGCGATTTGTTTTATTTCAACTGTATGGGAGAAGCCTCTCTGATGTATCGCGCCTACGAAATTTTCAGCCGCGACAGCCGTCTCACCTGCCTCATTCACAGGGAGACCTACCAAACGGATTATTGGCTGGAAATTATGTGCAAAAACGCGACGAAGGCGGAAAGCGTAAAGAAACTGAAGGAGCTGTATTCCTACGATAAAGTAATCTGTTTCGGCGATTCTATCAACGATATACCGATGTTTTGCGTCTCCGATGAAAAGTATGCCGTTATGAACGCCGACGAGGAGCTGAAAAGCGTTTCCACGGGCGTGATCGGCTATTGCGAGGAGGACGGCGTGGCAAAGTGGTTGGAACAAAACAGCGGATTCTGATTTTTCGGTTTTATCAAAAGGATAGAAACGTCGCTCCGTAGCGGAACGCCGCGACGGCGAGATAGACGTTTAAAACGGCGATGATCGGCATAATCAGCATGAGAAATAAACTTTTTGTGCGGTAGCGGAAGATAAACATCGTTACGTAAATGGTGATCGCTCCGCCCAAAAATGCGGCGAGAACGAGCCTTCCGTCGCCCGATTTTCGATAATGGTTCGTCTCCGCGTAATCGTCGCGTTGCGATTTGATGAGTAGAAACGAGTAAAAATTAATAGCGAGAATATAAACGATAAATAGCGTATAGATAAGTATCATGCTTTAAAAGTATGCGCTTTCAGAGTGAAAAAAATGAATTTATTTTTAAGACCGGCATTTTTGTTCTTTTTGGGCTCGCTGTTCGGGTGGGTCTTAGAGCTTTTTTATCGCCGTATCGTCCATAAACGATGGATCAATCCCGGTTTTTTAAAAGGTCCTTATCTTCCCATTTACGGACTCGGACTCGTTTTTATGTATTTGATCTGTCTGATCGATTTTTCGTTTATTCCGGTTTCTTTTTGGCGTCATGCAATGAGAATTTTGTTTATCGGCGTCGTTATGACGGGAATCGAATATGTCGGCGGCATTATCTTTATCAAGGGAATGAAAATTAAATTGTGGGATTATTCCATGAGGCGGGGGAATCTTCAAGGCGTTATCTGCCCGCTGTTTTCTCTTATATGGACGGCCGTCGGCGCGCTCTACTGTTATTTATTAAATCCTTGGATTCTTTCTATCGTCGGTTGGTTCGACGACAATATCGGTTTTTCCTTTTTCGTCGGCATCTTTTTCGGCGTCTTTTTCGTCGATTTAGCCGCGTCGCTCCGTCTTTCCGTTAAATTGAGGTCTTTCGCCGTCAAATATCGTATCGTCATTCGATATGAAAATTTGAAAGAGGAGATCAAAGAGCAGATGTCGCTTGCCAAACAGAAGTATCGCTTTAGCAATTTCTTCGATCCGTTAAAAGGGGATCTCAGGGAAAGTCTTTTGAAGCATAAAGAGGATCTTCAAAGTCGTATCGGAAAAAGGAAGTAAACAATTAAAATTCCGACGGTCGGCGGCGCTTTCTCATACGATAAAGAATAAAAGTGCGATTTAACCGTAAAAATAAGAACGGTCTTCATGAAAAAGCCGTTCTTATAGTTTTTAAACGAATCCTTTGTCAACGAGCGTTTTTTGCCGCTCTTTTCTTGTAGGATTCAATTGCTTTTGCCAATTGATCGGGGGCAGGAAGCTCCTCTCCGACAAATCATACCGCTCACGGTTTCGGCGACTTCGTCGATATCGCGCCCTTCGACAAGCTTTGAAATTCCTTGAAGATTTCCGCCGCCTCCTCCGATGAATTTTACATGGTGAAGTTTATTTTCGGAATCAACCTCAAAGACGATCGCCCTTGAACGGGTTCCCGTCGCCGAATAGGTAAATCTCTCGGCTCCTTATCCGCCCGTCAATCGACGAGCGTGTCGTAAATGACGTAATATAATTCAGCCGCTTTATCTTCCCATTTTTTATAGATATTCTGAGCGGTCTTTTTGTCCGGAACGACGAATTTGAGCTCGAGCGAAGGCTGAACGAGAGCCATTATTTTAAGATACACGGTGTAAGTTCCGTCCTTGTTTTGATAATAGTCCGAACGGCACTCCTGTCTGTTCCTGAATTTCACGCCGTATTTCTTTACGAAAGCGTCGATTTCCTCGCGAATGCTCTTGCTGATTTTGATATAGAAATGAGAGAGGCATTCTCTCCCGTCCGGCGTGATCGCGTAAATCGGATCGTCGGGGGAATCAATCTCATAAATGAAACCGTCCTCCAGCATTTTTTCCAAAAGGTTGAGGCAATCCATATAATTGATCCAATTATTGCTCGAAGAACAAATATCCACAACGGTTCTTTCCGACAAAGCCGTTTCCATTTTGTCGAATACAAACAAAATTATTAATTTGTTTATGTCTACGTCGCCTTTAATTTGTAGCATAATTTGTCCCTCGTGCGCGAATAATCGGTGTTTGTAGAGAAATAAATCGCTTAAAAAATTTAAGCGATTCGTTCCTTTCGTCTTCTGTTTGCGTTAAAATCAGACGGCAAATTTGGTAAGCTGCGCGATGAGGGCGTCGGCTTTGTCGCTGTAAATTTCCACCGTCAAAGGCTTGGAAAGATCGAGGCTGAAAATACCGAGGATAGACTTTGCGTCTACGACGTATTTACCGCTCTTCAAAAGAACTTCGTCTTCAAAATTTTGGGTAATCGAGACGAATTCTTTTACATTCTGTGCTACTTCGAGAGAAATTTTAAGAGATTTCATGATTATTTTCCTCCAAAATATTTATCTGCGTATATTATACATAAAACATTTGAAAAAATCAAGATGTTTTAAAAAAAAACTTTAATATTTTTGCAATATGTGGTATAATGGAAGAAAAATGGAAAAAATCTGCGGTTAGGAGAGGATTTTATGGATAAGCTCGATGAAATTAACGAGTTTTTGCGCGCCTGTAACGATTTGATCAATTCAAATTTTATTTTATCCAAATCGAAGCTGACGGAAATTTTCAAAACGATCGCCGCAAGCGAAGATTTGAAGAATCTTTTCTATCGTTCGGTCGAGGGATATCGTTATTGCGAAGCGAAGCAGAAATATTTCGTATCTTCCTTCGACGGCAAAAAAATGCGCTCGATCGTCGTCCTTCCCGACTCGGTAAAGGAGAGGGTCGCTTTTATCTTCTGTCTTCTTGTCGAGCTCGAAAAGGATTGCGTTGAAATCGGAAGCGATAAACTTTCGTTTGAAAATTTTTTGGATAAATATTTCAACGCTTTCGGCGATTTCGGCAAGAGTTTTCTCCTCTTTTGCGAAAAAATCATCCTTCCGTTTCGGTTGGCGGTCGCCCGGCTGTATCACGAGATGTTCGAATCTTCCGACGAGGAGATCGAAGAGGAGCTTTCCCATATCCCCGAATCAAACGGAAGGGCGGAAAAAAATGCGGAAAAGAATCTCGATGAAGACAAGCGGACGAACAATTCGGGCGGAAATTTATCCGAAGCTCCCAATAAAGCAAAGAGTAGGCCGGAAGCGATTGAGCTGTTTGGCAAAAAGATATGCGCATGCGCCGAAAAGGAGCAGCAGGATATTCATTATATCCGGCTTACGGAGAAACAGCTCGAAATCGCGACGAAAATACTCGATGAGATCATGGTATATTCCGTACAGGGGAATATTACGACGGTAAAGGCGCTGATATGGGGATATCATTATCTGTTGCTCTATTGCAATTATACCAGCAGCAACGTGGATAATATGTATAAGATATTGGAGGAGTTTGGAGAAAAGGAAATATGACGGATCTTACGGAAAGAACGGTAAACAAAAATTATATCTATCAAGGAAAGATTATTTGCGTGCGCTGCGACGACGCGCTTCGTCCGGACGGCAAGCCCTGTAAGCGGGAGGTGATCGAGCATCCCGGCGGCGCGTGCGTCCTCTACGTAAAGGACGGCGCGGTATTGTTGGTAAGGCAGTACCGTTACGCGTACGGCGAGGAAACTTGGGAAATCCCCGCCGGAAAACTGAACGAAGGCGAAGAGCCCGCGCTCACGGCGGCGAGAGAACTCGAAGAAGAGGCGGGACTGATTGCGGATTCTTTGACGCATCTTTACACCGTTTATCCGACGCCCGGCTATACGAATGAAAAAATTTATATCTATCAGGCGGAGAGGGTAAGAAAAGGAAGGGTTCACCTCGACGAAGGGGAGTTTTTAAACGCTGCGTATATTCCTTTGAAAGAAGTTTATGCCATGATAAGGGACGGCCGCGTTAGGGATTCCAAAACGATTATCGCCGTACAGAGGTATATGATTGACAATCGGATATAAAAATAAACGGTTCCGAAAAAATCGGAGCCGTTTATTTTTTTAGACGGTTGGTTTAATTGCAGCCGCAACCGGAATTCGCGTCCGAGCCGCAGAACAGAGAGTTGAGCGTGCCGTTCTTCCACATACAATAGAAGAGAGCGAGCAGCACGGGCAATGCGCACCCCGAGAAAATCCCGTTAAAATTATTTCCGTTGGAGCCGAGCGCCACGAGAGCGATCAGAATCCAGATATATATGTTATGATTGCAACCGGAAACGACGTTCATATTTTGATTCCTCCATGAGCCTGCGCGGTTTTATGTAATGGTTTGATCTCCGCGCTTCGTTATATTAAATTGTATGTAATTTCAAGAAAAAATGTCACTTTCCCTTTGATTCGGTTGCACTTTAAAAAAATTATTGGTATAATATAAAAAATCCGGACAGATACGTTTTTTCGGTTTGATTCGGATATAGGCAAATATTTTTTTAGCACGGATATTCCTACTTTTAAAATTTTAAGGAAATCCGATGGAGGTAAAAAATGAATAGTAACACCGCTACCAAAAACCAACCCCGTTTCTTTACGGCAAAAAACGTCGCGACGCTCGGCATTTTACTCGCTCTCGTCGTCGTGTTGCAGGCTTTCAGCGTGCAGTTGCAGGTGCTTACGGTCGTCAACCTAAACCTCGCCCTCGTTCCCATCGTCGTGGGAGCCATCGTCTTAGGTCCTGCGGCGGGGGCTTTTCTCGGCCTTGCCTGCGGAGTCGTCGTGCTGATTCAGGTCGTCATGGGAATCAACGGCTTTTACGTTCTCATTTGGACGTACAGCCCTTACAGCGCGATCGTAACCACTCTGATCTGCCTTTTAAAGACCACCGTCGCCGGCTTTGTCTCGGGCGTTGTCTTTCATTCAATCGGAAAAAAGAATAAGTACGCGGCGACGTTTCTCTCTTCGGGATTGGTTCCCGTCGTCAATACCGCTTTGTTCGTTCTCGGCTGTCTTTGCATGTATCAGACGATTCAGGTTGCAAACGAGACCGGAATGAATGTGCTCGCATTTATTATTATCAGTATTGTTACGTGGAATTTCTTTATTGAATTTGCCATCAGTCTTTTGCTCGCGCCCGCCGTTTACAGGGTGTACCGCGCGGTCGAAAAGCAATTTTCCAAAAAGAAATAAATTTTCAAAAGAGTATAGGATAAAAACAGGTCGGATTGTATGATTGTTTGTATCGATATCGGCAATACAAATATAAAGTATGCCGTCTATAAGAAAGACGAACTTGTCGTCTCTTTCCGCGTCGCGACGGAAGCGAAGCGCACGTCGGACGAATACGGATCTCAGCTCGTAAATATGCTTGCCATCAAGAAAATTTCGCCCGAAGAGATTAAGGGGGGGATTCTTTCCTCCGTCGTCCCTTCGCTCGATTACACCATTTTGCATATGTGCGAGCTCTACCTGCACGTCAAGCTTCTTCAGCTTGCGCCGGGGATAAAGTCCGGGCTGAATTTGAGGTGCGATAACGCAAAGGAGGTCGGAGCGGACAGAATCGTCAACTGCGTTTCCGCCATCGCCCGTTACGGCAGGGAAGGAACGCCTATGATCGTCATCGATTTCGGCACGGCCACGACCTTTAACGTAATCAGCAGAGAGCAGGAATTTGTCGGCGGAGTCATCGCTCCGGGCATCAAGGGCTCGCTCGACAGTCTCGTAAACGGCACGGCAAAGCTTCCCCGAATTGAAATCGAAGCGCCTAAAAGCGTGCTTGCCAAAAACACGATCACCAATATGCAGGCGGGGATCGTCTTCGGTTTTGCGGGCGTAGTGGAGTACATCGTCAAAAAAATAAAGAGAGAGCTTCGCTGCGACGAGGTCGTCACCGTCGCCACCGGCGGATTTTCGGAAATCATCGCCAAGGAAGTAAACTGTATCGACATAGTCGATAAGCTCCTCACTTTGGAAGGATTGAAATATCTCTATTATTTGAATAATTCGGAGGATAAAGAAAGATGAAAAAGATTGGCGTAGCTATTTTGGGATTGGGTACGGTCGGAGGCGGCACGTATCAGATTCTTGTCGATAAGAGAGAATTTTATCAGAAGACGCAGAAAGTGGATATCGGCGTGGAGAGCGTTCTCGAACTCAATCGGGAGAGAATCGCTTCGCTCGGAATCCCCTCGGAGTGCGTCGCCGGCAGTATCGAAGAAGTCGTTTCTAATCCCAACGTAGATATCGTCGTCGAAAGCATCGGAGGCGTCGGAATTGCGAAAACGTTCGTTCTCGAAGCGTTGAACGCGGGCAAATCCGTCGTTACGCCCAATAAGGAGCTGATATGTAAATTTTCGCACGAGCTCGAAAAGGCGGCAAAGAGAAACAATTGCGGGCTTTATTACGAAGCCAGCTGCGTAGGGGGCGTTCCCATCATTCGCACGCTCCTCGACGGCGTGCAAGCCAACAGAATTACTTCCCTCATCGGCATCGTAAACGGAACGACCAACTATATTCTCGACAAGATGACCAACGACGGCGTGTCTTACGAGGAAGCTTTAAAGCAAGCGCAGGCTCTCGGCTACGCCGAAGCGGATCCCACGGCGGACGTAGAGGGATTCGATTCTACCTATAAGCTCTCCATTCTTTCGAGCATGGCGTTTCATACAAAAGTCCCTTACACGAAGATCTTCCGCGAGGGAATCACGGATATTTCTCAGGAGGATATCGCATACGGAAAGGAACTCGGCTATACGATCAAGCTTCTCGCGATCGGGAAATGTACGCCCGACGGCATTGAGGCGAGGGTTCATCCCGCCTATGTAAAAAACAGCAGTCCCATGGCTACCGTAAACGACGTTTTCAACGCGGCGCTGCTCCACGGCGACGCCGTAGACGATATCATGCTTTACGGCAGAGGGGCGGGGGCGCTTCCGACCGGCAGCGCCATCGTTTCCGACATTATCTTCGCCGCTACGCACGCCGAGGTCAGATATTCCACCTTCAAAAATAATGCGACCGCCGATAAGGATACCAAGTTTGTGTCCAATTTCGAAAGCGCATATTACCTTCGTTTGAGCGTTGAAGATAAAGCGGGTATGCTCGCAAAAATATCTTCCGTATTCGGTAAATACAACATTTCCGTCGTCAACATGATTCAGAAGGAAGCGGAAAAAGACGGGAAGGTCGCTCTGATTCTTATCACGCATGAGACGAAGGAACAGAGCGTCAAAAACGCCGTTGCAAAAATCAATCAGCTCGGCGATTTTGCCAAGGTAGAAAAAGTAATCAGAGTCGTCTCTTGAACGGTAAATGAAAAGAGGTCTTATCATCGTAAACGCGTATGCGGAAATCGAGGGCGTTTCCTATCAGTCGAAAAGGTTAAGAGAGGAGTTGTCTCTTCTCGGCGCGCAGGCGGATATCGTTACGCCCGCCGCTTTGCATTACGGCGTCGAGGGAGGGAGGAACGTTTTTTCTGCGGAGATCGATTTCGTCGTCTTTCTCGATAAAGACCGTTATCTTGCGAGAATGATCGAAAAAGCAGGTATCAGAATGTTCAATTCGGCGGAAGCCGTTGAATGTTGCGACGATAAAATGCTCACGTATATCACGCTTTCGGACAACGGAGTCCCCATGCCGGATACGATTCCCTGTATGTTGTGCTATACCGAAAATAAAAAAGTATCCGCTGATTTTTTACGGAAAGCGGCTTCCTTGGGATTTCCCCTCATAGCAAAGACTTCTTTCGGCTCGTTGGGGAAGGGCGTATTTCTCGTCCGCGATTTTGCCGAACTCGAAACGATGGAAGAAAAATTAAAATTTGTCCCGCATCTCTACCAAAGATACCTATCCGCTCACAGAGGAACGGATATCCGTATCGTCGTCATCGGCGGCAAAACCGTCGCCTGTATGTTGCGCTCCAATCCCGACGATTATCGCTCGAATATCGGCGAGGGCGGAACGGGGAAAAAGATCGCTCCCGATCCGGAGTTTGTCGCCGTCGCCGAACGGGCGGCGGCGCTTTTGCGGCTTGATTACTGCGGGGTGGATTTATTGATTGACGATAATAATCGGCCTGTTTTATGCGAAGTAAATTCCAATGCGTTTTTTACGGGAATAGAAAAATGCACGGGGATCAACGTGGCAAAAAAATATGCCGAATATATTATGAAAAAAATTTAAATGTTTACGGAGGTTTTTAACAGTGTTAAAAGCAAAAGATTTCAGAGACATTGCTTGGCAAAAGAAGACGGGCAAATGGGGTTTGCTCGCGCTCATCACGCTTGTTTTTGAAGCTATTTTAGGCGCGTGCGGAGGTCTTTCTTCTTTTGGAGTGGGGGCGGTTGCCCTTCTTTTGATCGAGGGTCCCTTTGTTGTCGGCTATTCTATCGTCGCGCTCAACGTCGTGAGAGATAGAGAGGTAAAGTTCGAACAGATATTCGACGGATTTAAAAATTTCGTTAACGCCTTTCTGCTCGGTTTGATCAATACGATTTTCATTGCTCTTTGGTCCATCCTTTTCGTTATTCCCGGTATTGTTAAGAGTTATTCTTACAGCATGAGCTATTTTATTCTTGCTGAAAATCCCGAAATGAAGCCCAATGACGCAAGAAAAGCTTCTATGACTCTCATGAAAGGTAATAAGTGGAGACTTTTCTGCCTCGATTTTAGTTTTATCGGGTGGTGGATTCTTTGTTTGATTACTTGCGGAATTCTCACTTTCTGGATTTTGCCTTACGTGGAAGCCGCTCATGCGGCCTTCTATGAAAGCGTCAAGACGCCCGTTGCGGCAGCCCCGACGGAATCCGCCGCTGCAATTTCCGCAGCTCCTGCCGAGGAAACGACCGATCGGGAGTCTTCTTCGCAAGGACCTAAAGCGGAATAAGCTTTTAAAAAGCAATAGCGGAAAGGTATATACGCGAAAAAAGTATATACCTTTTTGTTTATAACGAACGTAGGCAAAAGGATCAATATGATAAAGATTTTGTTTGTATGTCACGGGAATATCTGCCGCTCGCCCATGGCGGAATTCGTCATGAAGGATATCGTCCGCCGCGACGGTCGCGAGAAGGATTTTTATATTGCGTCCGCCGCGACGAGCGGGGAGGAGATCGGTAATCCCGTGTATCCTCCCGCCCGTACGGAGCTCGCCATACACGGTCTTGGCTGTTCGGGAAAACGCGCCGTCCGCGTAACGCGCGCCGATTACGCCTTATACGATTATATTCTCGTGATGGACGAGTACAATCTGCGCAATATTCTCCGCATTTTCGGCGGCGATCCCGAAAATAAGGTAAAGAAGCTCCTTTTTTATACGAGGAGGAACGGCGACGTCGCCGATCCGTGGTTTACCGATCGCTACGACGTCGCTTTCGACGAGATTCAACGCGGCTGCACGGCTTTTTATCATTATCTTAACAATCGGTAAGCGTTCATTTGAAAAAAGACGACGGAAGAGGAGACCCTTTTCCGTCGTTTTTTATAAGTTCAATGAAATTTTCGACGACGACGAAGAGAAATGAATTTGTTTTTTTCGATTGCCGCGTGAATTTTTAAATATTTCATCGTTCGTATGTTTAAATTTCTTGACAAATCCGAACGCCGATACTATAATTGAAAAAAATAATTTATAAATTATTACGATAAACATAAAAAATCATTAAACCGATCTAAAAAACAGTTCGGTTTTGGGTTTAAGGACGCGTTTGAAAGCGAGTAAAAGCGTATGACGGAACGATAGCCCGTTTGGAAAAATAGAATATGATGACAAATAGGGAAGACAACAACAGACTAATCTACCTTGATTACATAAAGGCTATCGCGGTTGTTTTAGTGGTTTTTGGGCATTGCAGCGGGATATACAGCTTAAACAAA
>CAYWKM010000015.1:0-34997 GCA_964459165.1 uncultured Clostridia bacterium | reverse complement strand
AAAAGACCTCGCATACGACGGCAAGCGAAGTCTTTTTAAATATTCTGTAACTTTAATCGAGCTCAAACGCTCCCGTATAGAGCTGATAATATTTGCCCTTCATGTCGATGAGTTGCTGATGGTTGCCCCTCTCGATGATGACACCGTGTTCGAGTACCATAATGGCGTTGGAATTTCTTACCGTCGAGAGCCTGTGCGCGATGACGAAAACCGTTCTGCCCTCCATTAATTTATCCATACCCTGCTCGATCAACTTCTCCGTTCTCGTATCGATAGAAGAGGTCGCTTCGTCGAGAATGAGGACGGGACAGTTGGAAACCATGGCTCTCGCGATGGCAAGGAGCTGACGCTGACCCTGCGAGAGGTTTGCGCCGTCTCCCCGAAGCGTCGTATCATATCCCTCCGGCAGATGCGTAATGAAGAAATCGGCGTTTGCGAGCTTTGCCGCCGCGATGCAATCTTCGTCGGTGGCGTCGAGGCGACCGTACCGAATATTATCCATAACCGTGCCCGTAAACAGGTGCGTATCTTGCAAAACGACGCCGAGCGATTTCCTCAGATCGTCCTTATTGATCGACTGAATATCGAGACCGTCGTACGTAATGCTTCCGGACTGAATATCGTAGAAGCGGTTGATAAGGTTCGTGATCGTCGTTTTTCCCGCTCCCGTAGAACCTACGAACGCAATCTTTTGCCCGGGCTTCGCATAGAGCGAAATATTCTTTAAAACGACTTTATCTTCGTTGTAGCCGAAAACCACGTCGTGAAAGCGAATATCTCCTTTTAATTCGATATAAGAAGACTGCCCGTCTTCCGAAGGGACCTTCCAAGCCCAAACGGAGGCGTTTTCCCCTTCCTCGTATTCGCCGTTCGCGTTCTTTTCGACCTTTGTGAGCGTGACGTTACCGCCTTTATCTTCGGGAACGGCGTCGAGAATATCGAAAATTCTCTCCGCGCCGGCGAGCGCCATGACGATCGAATTAAATTGCTGCGAAACCTGTTGGATCGGCATATTGAAGCTTCTGACCAATGGCAGGAAGGAAGCGAGAATCCCCAAATAGACCGCAAGCCATGAAGAATCCGCTTCCGGCGGGTTAAACAGAGCGAAGAGGGAGAGGAGCGCGTTCCCGTTATAGATGGCGAGCGCCGCCCCGACGATGGCGATGACAATATATTGGATATAACCGGTGTTGTTCGTCAAAGGGCCGATAACGCTCGAAAAGGTGTTCGCCTTCGCCATGTTATCGCGGAGATCCTCGTTGATCTCATAAAATTTTTGCTTCGCCTTCTCCTCATGATTAAAGACTTTTACGACCTTCTGTCCTTCCATCATCTCTTCGATGTAACCGTTGACCGCGCCGAGCGCTTTCTGCTGTCTTAAAAAGTACGTCGCAGATTTCCCGCTCATGATCCTCGTAATATTAATAATGATAACAATGAAGACGAGCGCGAGAAGGGTGAGCGTCAGGCTGTAAAACAGCATGGAGACGAATACGCCGACAATCGTAACGACGGAAGAAACGATCTGAGGGATCGTCGTGCCGAGCATTTGACGAAGCGTATCGGTATCGTTCGTATAACGGCTCATGAGCTCGCCGTGCGTATGCGTGTCGTAGAATTTCAAAGGCAGGGTCTGCATATGAGAGAACATTTCGTCGCGGATGTCCTTCATCGTTCCCTGCGCCGCATACATCATGACGCGGTTATAAGCAAAGGTACTGAGCGCGCCCACGAAGAAAATACACGCAAGCGCGACGATCAAAGCGATAAAGCGCGAAAGATCGGGATCGACCTGACCGCTCAAATCCATACATTCCTTCGTGATGAATCCAAGGAAAGAAGAACCCGCAATGGACGCGATCGACGAAAAAACGATCAAAACGCACACGACGATGAAATTCAATTTGTATTTTTTAAACAGAATCCCCATCAGACGCCTAAACGTCGCCATCGAATTTTTCGGCGCGTTGGGGTTGATTTTTTTGATTTTCTTCTTATAGGGCTTCAGTCTCTTTTTTTGTTCCGGAGAGAGCGGTTTTCCGGAGAGATAAGCTTCCTTTAAATCTTCCGGCGTCCCTTCCGGAAATTCATAAGTCCCTTTTAAAGATGCGGGTCGCTTGCCCATGGGCATATGATTAGCCATTATCGTCGCCTCCCTTCATCTGAGATTCATATACCTCGCGATAAATCGCGCTGCTTTTCAAGAGATTTTCATGCGTATCGAACGCAGTGACCTTTCCGTCGTCGAGGACGATGATTCTGTCCGCATCCTGAACGGAAGAAATTCTCTGCGCAATGATGATCTTGGTCGCTTCGGGCGAATGTTCTTTAAGCGCCTGCCGGATAAGAGCGTCCGTTTTGGTATCGACGGCGGAAGTCGAATCGTCGAAGATAAGTATTTTGGGATTTTTCAAAAGAGCCCTCGCGATGCAGAGACGCTGCTTTTGTCCGCCGGAAACGTTTACGCCTCCCTGACCGAGATCGTAATCGTACCCGTCGGCGTTGCCCATGATAAATTCCTGCGCCTGCGCCGCCTTCGCCGCCTGCTCGATCTGTTCGTCCGTGGCAAATTCGTTGCCCCATTTCAGATTTTCTTTGATAGAGCCGCTGAAAAGCACGTTTTTTTGGAGGACCATGGAGACGTTGTCGCGCAGATAGGTGACGTCGTAATCTCTGACGTCTACGCCGCCTACCTTAATCTGCCCCTCGGTTACGTCGTAAAGGCGGGGAATCAGCTGCACGAGCGAGGATTTTGCCGAGCCCGTTCCTCCGATTATGCCGATCGTCTCGCCCGAAAGAATATGCAGATTGATATTCTGCAAAACGCTCTTTCCATCCTTTTTATAGGCGAAAGAAACGTTGTTGAAATCGATCGAACCGTCGATCATTTTCTTTACGGGATTCTCTTTATTGCAAAGGGTAGGTTGCTCGTTGAGGATTTCGGCGACACGGCGAGCGGAGTTCATAGACATGGCGATAAAGTTAAGAACCATGGCGACCGTCATAACGCCGGACAAAATTTGCGTGGAATAAGAGAGAAGAGCCGTCAGATTGGGAACGGTAAGTCCCGTCCCCGCGATGATCTGCGATCCCCCGAAAGCGAGCACGAAGATCATCACGCCGTAAATGATGATTTGAACGACCGGCGTCATGACGTTCAGCCATTTTTCCGCCTTCACGGAATAATCGTACACTTCCCTTGTCGCCCGTTCGTACTTTTCGATTTCATGATCTTCCCTCACATAGGATTTTACGACGCGGATTCCCGTAAGGTCTTCCTGTGCGACGGAATTTAACTTATCGTATTTTTCAAACATCCTTTTAAAGTTCGGCTGCGTCCTCGATATAATAAACACGACGACGAGCGCCATGACGACGGCGGCGACGATGAAAATACCCGCGATATCCGGAGCGATTGCAAACGACATGATCGCGGCGAATAAAAAGAGCATCGGCGCGCGGATAAGCATTCTGATCATCATCTGAAAGCACGTCTGAATATTCGTAACGTCGGTCGTAAGTCTCGTGATCAGCGAGGAGGTCGAGAACTTATCGATGTTGGCAAACGAATATTCTTGGATAACGGAATACATATCGTCGCGCAGGTTCGCGGCAAATCCCGCGCTCGCATCGGCTCCGAGTTTTCCGCCCAAAACGCCGCATACCATGGATAAGACCGCCATAAAAAACATCACTACGCCGTATAGGGCGACCTGCCCGACCTGACTTGCCGTTATATTTTCGATCAACTTTTGAAGCCAAGCGGAATGCACGGTAGTATCGGTAGGATCGATGACGGTAAGGAGCAGCGACATTACATAAGGAATAAAGATTTCCAAAGCCGCTTCCCCCATCATAACCAGAGGGGTGGCAATGGTTTCGCCTTTATACTGCCTTATACTTTTAGCCAAAGTTTTAACCATTTTGTCTCCTTGATATAAAGTTTTATGATAAAAAATATTTAGATATGCCCTGATCGTCCATATCTAAATATTTTTAAACCGATAATCTTTTTTTTAAACGCCTTTAATTGCTTTTATTCGGCAAAATTTTATCGAAGGCTTTCAGCCATTTCCTGAAGGAATAAACATTGAAACGGTAGTTCTTCCCCGTATGAGTCGAACAGGAAATATATAAGCTTCTCGTCAAAAGAGGAACGCCCGTTTTGCAGACGAAATCGATATCAGAAAGCGAAATTTCAAACGACTTCTCAATCTTCGTAAGCTTTAAATCGCTCTGAAACACAAAGCGACGATCGGTCAGCATCGCGTCGCCAAGGATGGCGTGAGAATATTTCCCCGTCACGCAAAAATTTGCGTGAGCCTGAAAAACGACAGATTCCCCTTTCTTTAATTTAAACGTCGCCTTACTCTTTCCCATACTCCATATTATAATCGCAAAGTCGAATTTTGTCAATTATCCTTCTGTGATTATTTCGAGAAAAAAACGCTGACCGTTATTCAGCGTGACGAGAATCCCGTCGGCATATTCCTTTACTCTTCCCTCGAAACATACCGATACCATAGCTGAAATCTCGGATAAAAATTCTTCTTTCGTAACGCAATCTCTCAATATTGCTCCTTGCATACAGAATACGCTCCTTTATTTTTTCTGCCTGTATTATACAGGGATTATTCCGTCTTTTTTTCTCCTATTTTGTCGAAAAAGGTACTTTTTCCCCGAAAACAAACTTTTTTCGGTTCAAAAAATCGAAAATAAAACTTTTTTGAATAAAAATGTAAAAAATCCTTCCTTAAAAAGATAAATTATGCGATAATTCCCCTCTCTTTCCCTTTTTTTGCCTTTTCTCCCTTTTCTTATGAAAAAATCTTTCCGAAAACGCCATGCTTTTCGCCAAGAAAAATATTTTCCGAAAAAGAAAAAAACGGTTGCTTTTTTCATAAAAACGATATATAATAAAAATATGCAGGCGTCGCCTAGCGGTATGGCGGCAGCTTCCCAAGCTGCTTCCGGCGAGTTCGACTCTCGTCGCCTGCTCCATCGGAGTAAAAGGAAACGACGCGCTGAAAGCGTCGTTTCCTTTTTTAGAGCTCCACTCGCCAAGCGGGTGGGGCTCTAAAAAAACGCTTCGGAACGTATACCCGTTCGGCGAAGCGTTAATTTTATTTCATTTTTTTTACTTGATTGTCCGTCTTCTTCTTATTATAAGAATTGAGGTAGAGCGCCATACCGCTCTTTACGCCCATACAGGAAATCGTGACGCCGGCTCGGTCCTGTTCGTTGATCCAGCAGGGCATTACCGTTCCGCGGTACTCTTTGCCGCCGACGACGACGTCGACGTATTTTCCGTCATGGAACTTCCACGTTCCTTTATAGAATCCGGAGATCTTTCCGTTCTTATGAAGCTTTACCCTCTTTGCCTTTACGGTATGCTCCTGATTGGCGTCCTGCGAGAACAACACCATGCTGAAATAGCCTTTGCTCACGGAGAGGATTTCTTCCTGCGTCACCGTCTGGTTTACGTCTTCCTTTGCGTAACGATTGGGATTCATGACCATCCAGCCGTCCGCGTTGAAGGTATACTGGTTAACGAAGAGGAAGTGCGGGACAAATTTCTTTTTAAACTTTGCGGGAACATCCTCGGGAACGGGCAAGCCGTGCGTTCTGCAATGGTAGGAAATGACGTTTTTCCCGTCTTTCGTTATCATCATGTCGTTATGACCGGGGCAGAAATAGTCGAATTTGCTGTCCTCCCACCGGAAGGATCCCATGAGCTTATTCCCGCTGCCCATATCGGTAGCGCATACGAGTTGATTTCCGTTTACGTCGATATAGGGACCGTAGACGCTTTCGCTTCTGCCGCAACGCATATTATATACGGTGGAGAGCGAACCGAAGGAACACATGAGGTAATAATAATTCTTCTTTACCCATTTACCGTCTTCGAGGACGTCCACCCCTTCATGGTATTTGATGACGCTTCCCTCCAAAGAACCGTAAGCGAGATGAACGCCGAAATATTCGTCGAAAGAACATCTTCCCGCGTCGAAATCCTCTCTCCTCAGGCCGTCCTTTCTCTTACCCGTCTCTTTATCGAGATCGATGAGATAAATGCCGAGACCGTAGGAACCGTAGCACATATGCATTTCCCCTTCCGCGTCGTAAACAATCTGGGGATCGATCGCGTTGGGGCTTCGCCAGCCGGCGGCGGAACATACGATGAAGTCGACAAAGTTATAAGGTCCCGTCACGACGTCCGATTTTGCGACGCCGATACAGGAGCGGGAACCGCCGAAGTAGCCCGTCAAACAGAAATACAGCCAATATTTTCCGTCCGCGCCCTTCGTGACGTAAGGCGCCCAAAAGCCCATTTCGCCCGTGGGCTTCGTGCAGATCTGACAAGCGTTGGTAAGCTCCTCCGCATGAGTCAGCGTCCAATTGTAAGCGGGTTGCAGACAGGAAAATTTGTCATACGCCTCGCCGTTCCTGTAAGCGGCCTCGCTTCCCTGCAAGTCGAAAGCGGAACCGACGTAGTTCCAATGAATCAAATCGGAAGATTTTCGAATCTGATAGCCTCTCGTTCCGTGATTATCGGTAGAAAAAGCATAGTAGGTACCGTCGTCGTCCTGAAAAAGAGAGGGATCGTGCGCCCATGCCTCTTTCAGGTCGGGATTCGGATCGTTTCTGCCCTTGACAACCAAGGGATCGAAACGAGGATTTTCGGGATAAATATATGCCATTTGATATACTCCTTTCTTAAATTTATTATCTAATTTGCGTTTACACGCCGGATAACAGATGAAAAATATTTTTATATAGGCGTTTCGCCTTTTTTTCGTCAAGCGGAAAGACCCGCCGTCTGCATTTGAGGATTTTTTGTAATCTTTTTACGCCATTCGATAAAGAACGCCACGATGAGGAACGCAAACGCCGCGACGAGCGCGCAGGGCGTCGCACAACTCAAGCCCAGGAATCCGAAGCGTTCGCCCAAGACCCATGCGGTAACGCAACGCATAGGGAGCTCGACGAGACAGGAAAGGAAGGGAACAAGCGAATTTTTGAAGCTTTGTATCGAACATCTTAAAACGGGTACGGGCACCCATATGATATAGAAGCACACGTTGATGCGGATAAAGGTTTGGACGTTTCGGAAAAGCTCCTCGTTCCACTCGTCGAGAAAGAGCGAGACGATCTGCCGCGTAAAGACGAGCAAAACAGCGGCGAGAATCGCGCTGATCATCCATGAAATAACGAGAATAGACAGAATTCCCCTTTTGATTCTCTTCGGCTGTTTCGCGCCGAAATTCTGCGCCACGAAGCCGGAGGCGACCGAGCCGAACGTATTGATGACGTTGCTCGAAATGTTATTGATGCTGTTGCTTACGGCATAATCGGAATTGAAATCGAGCGCGTTTACCTTCGTCTGGACGATCACCGCTCCGATCATGATCATCGACTGCTGAAACGCCATAGGAACGCCCATCTTGATTTCGGCGAGCCAAAGATTCGTTTCTCCCTTTTCCGCTTTTACCTTGAAAAAGTTAAATTCGGGATAATTTTTTAAAAGGAACACGAGCGCGAGCGAGGCGCTGGTCAGCTGAGAAAGAAGCGTAGCGATCGCGACGCCCGCGACGCCCCAATGAAACGCCAACATAAAAAGGAGATTCAGCCCTACGTTGATCGCGGCGGAAGCCACGAGCATAACGACGGGGGAGCGACTGTCGCCGAGCGTTCTCAAGAGATTGGTATGCATATTATTGAGCATACTTATCAGCGCGCCGCCCATCACGATCATCATGTATGTGCGCGCATAGCCGACTTGATAATCGGGCACCTGCGTGACCTTGATGAGGAGATTGCAACAGCTGAGCCCGAGAACCATAAAGAGCGCGCCCGCGCAGACGCTGAGCTTCTCCGCCGTGACGATGGCGCGGAGGGTTTCTTGCTTGTTCTTTGCCCCGTAGTTAACCCCTACGATGACTGAAACGCCTATGGCGAAGCCGTTGGCAAGAGAAAATAACAAACCGCAAACGGTTCCCGAAGCGTTGACCGCGCCCATCTGCGCCGTTCCCAGCCACTTGCCCACCATCGCGGTATCGAATACGTTATAAAGATACTGTATGAGCGAGCTGATCAATATCGGCACGGCGTAAAAGAGCAAAGTTTTTATCAAAGGTCCTTCGGTAAGGTCGTATTTAGAAGCAGCGGTTTTCTCTGAAGACATTTTCTCTCCTTTGTTATGATGGAAAGGAGAATATATTCTTCAATATATTCTCCTCGCACTGTATTATATCATTTAAAAAAAAATTGTCAACAACAATACTGAAATTTTTTTATATTTTTTTATTCAAAATATTGACGATATTTTCCCTCAAAGAAGCGCTCTCCGACGCAGACGTTCCGCGCGCTTCTCTGTAAAAGGCGTCGACCTCCTCGCGCGAAGCGATGCCTTTACTGAACGCGCTCGCGCTGCCGGCGCAGACGCCGAGCTTGAACGCCTCCTCGTACCGACAATCGTTCGAAATGTAACCGGCGATAAAGCCCGCTACGAGCGAATCGCCCGACCCGATGGTGTTGATAAACGCCCCCTTCGGAGCCGCGAGAAAAAACCTTTCTCCCCACTCGTCTACCATGCACGCGCCCTTATCGCCCATGGATACGATGACGTTCCGCGCACCCATTTCCTGCATTTTTTCCGCATAGCGGAGAACTGCGCTCTTGCCCTCTATTTTCCTGCCGAAAAAGCCGGAAAGCTCGTCTAAATTGGGCTTTATCAAAAACGGCTTATAGGGCAGAACCGCCCTTAACAGCTCTTCGGAAGCGTCCACGACGATTTGGAGCTTTTTATATTGCAGACGTTCGAGAATTTTCACGTAAGTATCCGCCGGCATATCTCCCGGAATGTTTCCCGCAAGGACCAGCCAACTGCCCTCTTCAATGCTCTCCAGCTTTTCAATGAGAATTTCGAGCGCCTCGTCCGAAATACGAGCTCCTTGCCCGTTGAGCTCCGTTTCCACGTCGCCCGAGCGGAGCTTCGTATTGATACGACTGTTCCCTTCCACACGAATAAAATCGGTTTTTACGTTATGGTTTTTGAGCATCATCTGTATAGATTCTCCGATAAACCCCGCAATGAAACCCATAGCGCAGCTGTCAAAGCCGAGATTCTTCAGCATGACGGACACATTGATTCCTTTTCCGCCCGGATAAACGTACTCCTGTTCGTCGGTTCGATTGACCTTTCCCAAAGAGAAATTATCGCAATGAACGAAATAATCGATGGAAGGCGAAAAAGTTACCGTATAAATTTTATCCATGTTTGACCTCTCTTTCCTCTGTTTTTATTTCTCATCCGCCGACGTTTCCGAACGACGTTTAACGACTTCCCGAATCTTTTCCTCTTTCAAAAGCGGAATACAATCCAAAAAAGCTTTCAGATAAACGCCCGTAAGCCCCAAGTCGTATAGACGAAAATATTGTATGATATCGTAACCGATACAGTCGCAAGCGTCTTTGGAAGAAAGAAATTCTCTTAACGAATCTTCGCCGCCCCAATCGACTCCGCCGCGAGACGCGCACGCGAGAATTTTTATGACGGCGGTGAGCTCGTCCCTTGCCCTTTCGGTCAGCTTCGCCTTTCTTTCCTCCCGCTCTCGAAAGACGCGTTCGAAGCCGCAGAGAAAAGAGACCTCTCCCATACATTGATCGACGATGACGCGGTAAGGCGCGGGAAACGCCTGATGCGCCTGCGGCATGGCGACGATAAAACCGCAATCGTGCTCTCTGCTCTCCTGAAACATCGCCTCGCGGTTTTCTTTCAGATAGGCGGCGAGCTGTTCGTCCTTGCAAACGGAAACGAGCGTCTTCATTCCCCCTTCCGTGTTGCGAACAAAATATATATCCGCTTCGTTAAAGCAGGCGTTGGCGAGCTCCAGAAAGCTGTTTTCGCTGAAATAACGACTGATGAATTTTTCAAACATATTCTTTCAATCCTTCCGTTTTTTCGAGCCTCATACGACGGACCCGCCGTTTGCGATATCGTCGATAAAGCTGACTGCGTTTAAAATCTCCTGCTTGCCCTCGGGAATAAAGCGCTGACATTCTGGATAAGAATGCCACATTCCCGCCCGAACGCTGAGGACCGCTCTCACGCCGCTTCGCTTTGCCTTCATAAACAGGCGATAGCTGTCTTGAAGAAGAACCTCTTCGCTTCCGCAACAGATATACATGGGAGGAAACCCGTCGTACTCGCCGTACAGGGGCGACATATATTTTCCCTTGTAATCCTCCGCATAATCGCCGAAATCCGCGACGGCCTCGTCGTCGTAATCGCGGAGGACGATATCGTAAGCGCGCATGAAAAGAGAATCCTTTTCGGGATTTATTTCGGCTGCCGGAGAAAACAGGATCATCGCTTTCGGATAAATTTCCTTTTCTTCGCGAAGTTTCTGCATGAGCGCGAGAGAAAGATTTCCGCCTGCGCTGCTTCCGCTCAAAACGATGTTCTCCGCGCCGTAACGCCTGACCGCTTCCTTATACGAACGGTAACAATCGTCGAGAAGCGCGGAAAACTTATGTTCCGGCGCGAGCCGATAATCGGGGCAGAGAGCGACGGCTCCGCACTCTTCCGTGTAACAGCAAGCGGTAAGGCGCGCGTTCATCGCCGACCCGAACGCCCACGCTCCGCCGTGGATAAAAAAGAACGCTTCCTTGCGAACGATTTTTTCGGGAATCATCACGTCGGTGGGAACGCCGTCGAAATTTTCCGTCGTCACGCTCGTATGAGAATAGACGCGCGCTAAATTCCTACTGTTTTCATAATCTCTCTTTCGGATCTCTTCGCGCACGGAGGCGGGATCTTCTTTAAAAGTCTCTTTCTCCGCCTTCTCCGACGCTTTTTTTAGCTGCTCTTCGTACCCTCTTTTATTTTCAAAGATCAGACGCCTTGCTTCTTCGCTCAACATTTCCTTATCTCCCCTATATGCTTTCTTTATATTCTATAACAAAAAATTCGGAATATCAAGAAATTCTCTTCCTTTTTTTCGACAAAAACGAAAAAAGATATCGTTTATTTTTTCCATACGGCAATTTAAGGTCCTCCCTCCTCGCTCCGCTTGACTTTTTTCGGAAAACGCGATATACTGTTTTTGATCTTATTTAAATCAGCCGTCGCCGCCCGTTTCGATAAGATCAAAATCTTTGACGGCGACGCGACGGTTTTTTCGCCATAAAACCTATGCTTACTTACGATTTATCAAAAAGAGGAACGCAGGCCCTATACGATTACCTATATTGCCTTATCCGAAACGACATCCTGAACGGAAAGCTCAAAGCGGGTGAAAAGCTGCCCTCCAAACGCGCCCTCGCAGAAAATTTAGGCGTGAGCGTCATAACGGTGGAAAACGCCTATACGCAACTGATTTCGGAAGGATATATTTATTCCGTGGAACGCAGCGGCTTCTTCGTAGAAAAAATCTCTAAGCGAAAAAAAACGGCCAATCCCGTATTTTTGCCTGCGGAGGAGAGAGAGAAGGAAGCCCGCAAAAAGGAATACAAGGCAGACTTCACTTATAACAAAATGAGCTCGGACAGCTTTCCCTTTTCCGTTTGGGCGAAGCTGATGAGAGAGACCTTACTCGAAGACAGGGAAAAGCTCGTTTCGCTCGGATCCCATGCGGGCGCATGGGAATTGAGAAGCGCGATCAGCGGTTATCTGTACCGTTCGCGCGGAATCGTCGCTCCCCCTGAAAATATCGTCGTCGGCGCGGGGACAGAATATATCTGTTCCCTCCTCGTTCAGTTGTTCGGGCATGAGAAAATTTTCGGCGTGGAGGATCCGGGCTATCCGAAGACCGCCGCCATTTACGCCAGCAATGAAGTAAAATGCGTGCGTCTTCCCTTAGATAAGAGCGGCGTCAATATGCAGGCGCTCGAAGAAAGCGATGTGAATATCGTGCATATTACGCCCACTCACCATTATCCGACGGGGATCGTCACCCCCATCACGCGTCGGCAGGAGCTCCTGCGCTGGGCGGACGAAAAAGAGGAAAGATATATTATCGAGGACGATTACGACAGCGAATTTAAATTTTCCGGCAGACCGATTCCCACTCTGCAATCGATTGACGAAAACGGAAAAGTCGTCTACGTCAACACCTTTTCCAAGAGTCTTGCGCCGACGATGCGCATCAGTTATCTGATATTGCCCGACCGACTGCTAAGACTCTACAAAGAAAAGCTCGGATTTTACGCCTGCACGGCGCCGAGCTTCGAACAATATACGTTGGCGAAATTTATCGACCGCGGATATTTTGAAAGACATTTAAGCCGCATGAAAACGGTATATAAAAAGAGAAGAAGAGCCATTTTAACCGAGATCGAATCGCTGAAATATAAGGATCTGCTCACGGTCATCCCCGCCGATTCGGGACTGCATTTTCTTATTAAAGTGAACGCCGACCTTTCGGACGAAGAGCTCATCGAACGGGCAAAGGCATTGAACATCAAGATTTCCTGTCTGTCTCAATATTCCTTTTTAAAGGAAAAAAAATACGATCACTATATCCTGCTCAATTACTCGGGAGAACGATACGGCGATTTAAGCTTTTTGGATCAAATACTGTCCCCCGTTTGAAACGGATATCTAAACCACGCGAAGAAACGCAGACCTCCCCGTCTGCGTTTTCCGTTATATAGAGAACCGCTCGCCGAGCGAGCGGTTCTCTATACAATAAAAGAAAAAGCCATCCCCCGAAAGAAACCCGCCTTTTGGTTATGACTTTTCTTTTATCCCCTCGCGGGGAGAGATTTTTTTAATCGGAGCCGAGCGGCCTTGCGCCCGTACGCTTTCTTATCGCGCCGTTTCCGTCATTGCTCCCTTCTCCACTTTATATACGCGATCGGCGATCGCCATGGTGGACTCGCGGTGCGAAACGAGGATAATGCTTTTTTTGCTCTTCTGTTCGGATAACGCCTTTAAAATAATCCCTTCGTTGATGCTGTCGACGTTGCTGGTCGGCTCGTCGAGCAGAATGAGCTCCCGTCCGCTCAGGAAGGCTCTGGCCAGACCGATGCGCTGCTTCTCCCCTGCGGAGAGATTGTCTCCCAACGCGCCCACCTTCGTTTGATAGCCGTCGGGCAGACGCATGATAAAATCGTGAACGGAAGCCATTCTGCAAGCGGATTCCAGCTCTTCCTGCGTAGCGTCCCGTTTGGCGATACGCAAATTTTCTTCTATCGTGTCGTCGAAAAGATACGTCGTTTGACTCACCATCGTCACGTTGTCGAGAAGGCTGTCCGTATTGATGCGTTCAATGTCCGTCCCGTTATACGCGATCGTGCCGCCGTCCTTCTTCCAGAAGCGAAGCAGCAATTTTAAGAAAGTGGATTTTCCGCAGCCGCTTTCTCCCACGATACCGATGATTTCCCCCTTCTTCGCATACATACAAACGTCCTTTAAAACCTCTTCTCCGGCATGATATCCGAAGCAAACGTCCTTCGCCTCGAGCTTATCATAAACGAAATTTTCACCGTTTTTAATCTCTTCGACGACGGGTTTTTCTTCAAGCAGATCGATGACCCTGTCTCCGCTGGCGAGCGTCTGAGTAAGGTTGGCGGGCAATGCGGAAACGGCGATGACGGGACCGAAGCTTCCGAATACGGCGACCACGCCGACGATCATCCTGCCGACGGAAATCAAATCGTTATACGCGAGGACGATTCCGACAACGAGCGTAAGAAGAATGAACAGCGATACGGCGAGTTCCGTCGCGGCGGAGGCGCGAGTGGAAGTGTGTTTCATCTTCTTCGTTTCCTTGAGCAGCACGTCCGAACGGCGGTCCACTTCTCTTTTTCTATCCTCTCCCGCGTTATTCAAAAGGATATCCTTAATTCCCTTGATGCTGTCGAGAAAAAAAGCGTTGAAGGAAGCAAATTCCCTGCGGTAGGTAACGCCCGCTTCCTTCAGCCTGCCCGAAGAGAGAACGGGAAGAAGTATGCCGACGACGAGATAGCCCGCGAGCGCGACGAGGGCAAGATAGGGACTCGCCACGAAAAAGACAAACAGGAATATGACGACGGAAACGAGAACGGCGATACAGATAGGCGATATCGTATGCGCGTAAAACACTTCGAGCGTTTCGATATCCGAGGTGAGCATGGCGATGATGCCGCCCTTTTGCTTGCCTTCGAGCTTCGCCGGACAAAGCACGCGAAGCGCGCCGAAAATTTTACTTCTCAAAATAGCGAGCAAACGGAACGCGATATAGTGATTGCCGTACTGCTCGAGATAGCGCAGAAATCCGCGAAGCACGCCGCAGCCGATCGCGAGCCCCATAATCCAGCCCCAGGAGAGAGCGACGCTTTCTCCCAACGCCTTCGCCACGCCGAACGCGCCGAAAATGGTAACGCCCATAGCGCAGAGAAATCCGACGCTTCCGTTGACGACGGCAAGAAGCAGGATATAGGCAAAGCTGCCGAGAAGCATGATGAGACGCGCCATGATGACCGCGCCGTTTCTGCGAAGTTTCTCTTTATTTTTTTTCATGCCTTCACCTCCGTGCTTCCGATATAGCCCTTCTCGAGCGTCTTTTGCGCGCGATAGAGAGAAGCGTACCCGCCGTTCGCCCGCATGAGTTCCTCGTGCGATCCGCACTCCTTCACTTCCCCGTCGGAGAGGAAATAAATCTTGTCCGCGGGAACGACGTTTTCCAAGCGGTGCGAAATGACGACGACGTTCTTTTCCTCGCTCAACGCCTTGATATTTTCCATAATGATCGCTTCGCTCTCGATATCGATATTGCTGGTCGCTTCGTCAAAGACGTAAACGTCTTTATCCGCGACGAGATTGACCGCCAAGGCGAGACGCTGCTTCTGTCCGCCCGAAATATTGCTTCCGTCCTCGTTGACGACCTTTTCGAGCCCTCCGTTTTCGCGGATAAACTTTTCGAGATTGACCTTTTTAAGAGCGCTCCAGATCTCTTCCTCCGTCGCGTCTTTCTTTGCGAGAACGAAATTGTTTTTTACGCTGTCGTTAAAAATATAAGTATTGTAGCTTACGACGGCGAGGCGTGAATAATAGTCCTCTCTCGAAAGCTCGGAAAGCGGAGTCTGTCCGATCAAAACGCTTCCCTCCTTCGGGCGGTAATAGCCGCTGACGACGCCGACTACGGTAGATTTTCCGCAACCGCTCTCTCCGACGATCGCCGTCATGCCCCTTTCGGGGAAGACCATGCTCACCTTCTTTAAAACGTCTCTCGTTTCGTCGTAAGCGAACGTGACCTCCTTCAACGTGATTTCGTTTGAAGTTACCTCCTTTTCTCCCCATACGGGTTCCTCCGTATCGAGCAGCGCGATGATTTTTTTGCCTGCGCTGACCCCGTTCATGGCGACGTGGAACGCGCTTCCGAACGCGCGCATGGGAAGAAAAAAGTCCACGGCGACGAGCATTAAAAACAGGGCGGCGGGAGCGGCGAGCCGACCCGTCATGAGACCGGAAACGGCGAACGCGATTCCCAACCCCGCGCCGCCGTACGCCACGAGATCCATAATCGTCGTGCTGGCGAGCTGCATGACGAGCACTTTCATCGTGATCTTACGAAATTCTTCCGCGTTCTCGTTCATCTTGACGTGCTGCCGCGCGTCCGCTTTGAATATTTTCAGTTCCTTCAATCCCTGCACGCTGTCGAGAAAGGAATCGCCCATAGAGGTATATTTTCCCCAATACTTGGCGAAGATCCTTTTCGCCCACTTGGAGACGGCGATGATGGAAGCGGGAATGATCGGTACGCAACAAATGAGGACGAGAGCCACTCTCCAATCGAGCCATACGCTGACGAAAAATAAAACGACGGGAGCCAGCATAGCATAAAAAAACTGAGGAATGTAGGTGGAATAATAAAGATCCAACTGCTCGATTCCCTCCATGCCGACCTGCGTCAGCCCCGCCATGCTCATGCCGTCCGCGCTCTTCACGCCGAGCTTGACGATTTTATCGTAGGTCCTTTCCCTTAAATCCTTTTTTACCTTTCTGCCGATAACGTCCTTCAAATCTCCCGTCGTTCGCGAAGCCGTATAACGGATCAGAATCGCGATCGCGGCTAAGAGAGCCGCGACGATATAATCGGTCGCAGGGGCTTTATCGATGGCAAGCGCGATCGCCTTACAGATACAGGCGGTGATCGCGAGATTGGCGAACAGCCCGACGGTCATGGAGGCGACGGTAAAAAAGATATATTTCTTATTGCCGCCCAATAGTTTTAACAGAGCCTTATCTATCATTTTTACTCCTTTTTTGTTCGTGTCAGCGAACTCATATCTCCGATAATCGGCAGACGTCTTCCTTAATCTGCCGGCCATCGGAAAAAAATTATGCATTTATCCTATTAAAAATCATACGCTATATTGATAGAAATGTCAATATTTTCCGCCGAAAAAATTTCCGCCCTCTTTCCGCCGTCCCTTTCCCGCGGGCGAGGAGGGCGATTTCCCTTAGAAAATTTTCTATTCTCTTCCGTCGTTAAAGTATAGAATGCCGAGCGTATGCGCGCCGCAATGACTGGCGATCGTGCCGCCCGCCGTCGTCTCGTAAATTTTCTTGAACCCTGCGTTTTTGCAAGCCTTTCTTGCCGCTTCGATCATCTCCTGCGAAGCCGTCGTATAGGTGATGAACACCTGATTGAGATCGGGCGTATTGAAATCTTCGAGTACGTCGCGGCAATACTTTTCGACAACGCCGCCCATATTCCCGCGATACTTTTTATCCATGCCCATCTTGCCGTCCCTTAACACGATGCGCGGACGGATTTTCAAAAGGTTTGCTCCGAGGAGTTGAAGGGAATTGCATCTCCCTCCCTTATAGAGATAATCGAGCCGTTCGATGACAAAACTCGCTTGAATATGTTCTCTCCTCTCGAGCAGCTTTTCATAAATTTCCTTCGCCGCAAGGCCTCGATTGGCGAGTTCTCTCGCGTAAAGCGCGAGAAGTCCGATGCCCGTCGATAACGAACGGCTATCGACGACGTACACCTCCTCGATCCTTTTAGCCGCCTGAATCGCGTTCTTCGTGGCGGAAGTGATCGCTCCGGATAAAGAGATGTGTACGACGGCGTCGTATTCTCTCTTTAAGTTCTCAAAAAATTCAGTAAACTCTTCCTCGTTTACCGCGTTCGTCTTGGGAAGCACGCCCGTCCGATCGACGATGGCGAAAAGCTCCTGCGTGGTAAATTCCCCGTCTTTATAGAGCTTATCGTTGAAAACCACGCCGAAGGGAATAACCTTTATGTCGTTTTCCGCCAATTGCTCCTTGGAAAGATCGCTGGTCGACTCGACCGATACCGCTATTTTCATATGATTCATCTCCTTTTTTTATTTTTCCTTTTTCTCATTCCAAAGTGACGACGCCGTCTTCCGCTATGGTAGCCTTCATGCCGTCCTTTACGTAGGACAAGAACTCTTCCCCCAAGCAATCGACGACGGGCATGGTAACGCCGTCGACCCACACGTCTGCGAGGATCGCCCCCGCCGCCGCCAAAGAATCGATATGATTGGCAAACAGCAGACAAGCGGGCTGCCTCTTCATGGCGCAGGCGCAATACAACACAAGTCCGCCCGTCGTGGAGCCGATGGTCTGCGGCAAACAAAGCGCATAGCCCGCGAGCGGCTTGCCGTATAAATCGGGATTGTTCTGATCGCCGCACGTAGCTTTCTTGTCGCCGAACTGCAAGGATTTTTGCAGGGAAGCCAACGTGTTAAATCCGCTGTGCGATACCACGGTTTCCGCCGTGACCGTTCCCGGCGTTACGACGCGCCCTTTAAACTGCTTCATAGATCAGTGACCTCCCTTTGTAATCTCAACGAGAATCTCGTCCTCGGTAAAATATTTCGCCGTCGTATAGGTACGAAGCTTATTCGACGAAGTAATGACCGGCGTCTTGGCGCAGAGCGGGTTATTCATATACATCAACGGACAAATACACGATACGACGACGCCCGTCTCCTTCAATCGCGATGCATAAGGGGTCTTTTCAAACTCTTTAAGGACGGCGGGAGCCGTCGTGAATACGGTGGGAACGACGACCTTTCTGTTCCCCGCCTTTTTCAGCGCCTCCTCCACTCTGTCCGTCCAAGCTTTCAGCTGCTGTAAACTCATATGCGGACAACCCATAAAGCAAAGCTTGGGCGTCGCCTCAGGATTCTTCCATACGACGGGATAGCTCGCCTTTACCCTTTCGAGCTCCTCGTCGTCGACGACGTATTCCTTTGCCCCCTCTTTTATCAGCGATTTTCCTTGCTTCTTCGCTTCCGGCGTAAGATTTTCGATATGATAAAGCCCGACAGCTCCGTTGGAAGCGGTCGCCGCGCCGAAATCCTTTAAATAGGCGCACGTTTCGTCGGTGAGCTCCCTTCCCAGCCATTGATCCAATCCTTCGATATAAGGCACGTCCTCCATGACCTTTAAACCGACGGCGGAGCCGAGGAGCTGCGCTTCCGGTCTTTTCGTCGTCCGTATCCTGACGATCCAAGAGGCCCTTCTCCCCTCGTCGGTCAACAGTCCGAAATAGGGAACATAACCGACGATCGAACCCATTACGTCTAAAATACCCGAATTGCGGTTGCATCTCGCGCCGAGCACGGAATTGGCATAAACGACGGCGGAAGATTCCGACCAAGAGAGCGTTTCGCCCTCCTTCGGCTTATTGCCCACTTCATCCAGATAGCAAGCGCAAGTGAAGGCGTCTTCATCCATCAGCCCCAGCTTTTTGAGCTGCTCTTCGTAAAAATCCTGTTTATTATACATGAATTTTTTAAAAACGAGCTTTTGCAAAAAGTTTGCGGGTACGTTCCTGTCCAACGGTCTGGGATCGACGGAAAATTTTTGTTCGGAGACGACCCCCGCCTCGATGAGCTGATCCATCAGCTCGTACACGGGCGTGATGACGCCGAGTCCGAAGGAAGTTACGAGATGGTTATACTTCGACGTTACCGGAACCAGCTTTTCCGCCTCGAAAGCTTCGCCGTACATGACGAGAGTCTTTAACACCTTCGCATTCGTCTCTCCCTTTGCGCCGTCGAGAATCGCCTGCTGCTCCTGCGTTAATTGCATCATAAAAATCCTCCTGTTAAATCTTCATGGCAACATCCCACGCCTGCCAAATGACGGTGCGCAGATTGCCGACCTTCGAAGCGTCGCCGATAACGTGAACGCGTCCGCTCGCTTTCGCCGCGGGATTCGGACGATATCCGACGGACAAAACGACGCTGTCCGCCGATATTTTAAACGCGTTCCCCTCTTTGTCCTTTACCGTAACGCCGTCGTCAAGAACTTCTTCGAGCGAGGTTTCGAGATATACGGGAACGCGATTCGTCTTGAAGAAATCCCTTAAATAACTCGCGTTGGCGAGGCATACGCCCGTGACCGCAATGAGATCGTTTTTCATCTCTACGATCGTCGGCTTCTTTCCCTGCAAATACAGCTCGTAAGCGATCTCGCAGCCGGTAAGCCCGCCGCCGACGACGACGACGTTTTCTCCTACCGATTGATTTCCCAAAAGGAAATCGATGGCTTCCACAGCCTTTTCCGCCCCCTTTACGGGAAGCTTCTTTGCCGTCGCGCCCGTGGCGACGATCACCTCGTCCGCCCGCAAAGAGGAAACGTCCTTGACTTCGGTATTCAACAAAATCTCTATCGGATATTTCCCAATCTCTCTTTCATACCAAGCGATAAGTTCCCTGTCCTTTTCCTTAAAGGAAGGCGCTGCGGCGGCGATAAACACGCCCCCGAGCCTGCCGCTCTTTTCATACAGCGTAACGCTGTGCCCGCGCTTCGCGCATACGATAGCGGCTTCCATGCCGCCGATTCCGCCGCCGACGACGGCTACCTTTTTAGGTCTTTTCGCCTTTTCGATATAATATTTTTTCGACTGCATCGTTTCGGGATTCAGCGCGCAACGGGCGATATGTCCCGCGTCGTGAAGCGATTGATCGTTCGCCACTCCCTTATAATGCGTCATATTAAAGCAAGCGTTGTGACAGCAAATACAGGGACGAATATCTTCGATTCTGTTTTCGAGCAGCTTAGAGACCCATTCGCCGTCCGAAAGGAACTGACGGGCGACGCCCATGGCGTCGATTTTCCCCTCCTCGATCGCCTTCGCGCCGACGGAAGGTTGCATTCTGCCCGCGCATACGACGGGGATATCGATCAATTTTTTTATGTGCGCGACGTCGTCAAGATTGCAGTTCTGCGGCATATACATGGGCGGATGAGCCCAATACCACGAATCGTACGTACCGTTATCGGCGTCGAGCATATCGTAGCCCGCATCCTGTAAATATCGGGCGGCTCTTTCGCTCTCTCGCATATCCCGCCCGATCTCGGCGTATTCCTCCCCGGGCAGCGCGCCATAGCAGAAATCCTTCACTTTCGACTGAACGGAATACCGAAGGGATACGGGATAATTTTCGCCGCATTCCTTCTTGATCGCCTTTACGATTTCGACGGGAAAACGGTAACGATTTTCAAAGCTTCCGCCGTATTCGTCCGTTCGGCGGTTGGTATAAGAGAGGGTAAACTGATCGAGAAGATATCCCTCGTGTACGGCGTGAACCTCCACGCCGTCTACGTCCGCCTCTTTACAAAGCTTCGCCGTCTGCGCAAAGGCGTAAACGATCTCTTCGATTTCCTTTTTCGTCAGCGCGCGCGTCGTCACCTTATCCGACCAGCGGGAAGGAAGCGCGCTCGGAGAAGCCGATTGATAGGACACGTCCAAAACGGGCTTTGCAACCGTGCGCAAAAACCGGCTGTTATGAACCATAACGAGCGGCGTGGTAATCGCCCAGCTTCTGCCCATCCCCGCAGTGATTTGAACGAAAAGTTTCGCCCCCGTCTCGTGTATCTCCGCCATGAAAGCTTTCAACTCTTTGAACATTTTCTTGTTCTTATAGAGCCATCTTCCCCCGATGGTATCCTTAATCGGAGCGATTCCGGGAATGATAAGCCCTACGTTGTTCCTCGCTCTTTCCAGAAAAAAAGCCGCCGCTTCTTTATCGAAATGATTGGGCTCCATCCAACCGAAAAGCGAAGTCCCTCCCATGGGGCAAAGGACGATCCTGTTTTTGATTTCCACGTCCCGAATCCTCCACGGAGTAAACAACGCTTCATACTCTTTTGCGACTTCTTTCATACATAATCTCCCCTTGTTTGCCGATACTTTAACCGTATTATATCATAAAAACTTGAAATTGTGTCGATTTCCTAAAAATTTTTTATAAAAATTCCTCTTTTTAAGACAAAAACCGAAAGCGGCGCGCTTTCGGTTTTACTGTCTTTCCCTAATCCTCGAAAAAAATCGAAAATATTGATCTTAAAAGTTCATCCCGCCTATTTCTCCTTGCGAAAAAAACCTCTGTAACGGCTTTCGACGACGCGGTATTCTCTCTCCATCTGAAAATCGAAGACGAACGGGCTCGCCGACGTTCCGAAAGCGAGATTGCCTTTGGCGTTCACCGCCTGACAGTAATTCTTTGCGCACATGCAAATATTTACCCCGTAAACGTACGCGTTCGCCTTCATCACGGTTAGCTCGGTAGTATCGCGCAAGCGTTCGTAAATACAAACAATCACGTCGCTCCCGCAAAGGGTAAGGCTCTTGATCACTTCGGGAAAAAGGACGTCCTCCCCCACGGCAACGCCGATTTTTCCCGCCTGCGCGGGGAAAATTTTCAGTCCCGAACCGCACTTATAGTTTTTATTATCCAAAATGTTGTTCGCGTCCGCCACGCCGATCAGTTTTCCCCTATCCGCCGCGACCGCCGACTTCCTTTTGACCCCGCGCAAATCGGTGTAGCACCCGCCGATTGCGGCACAGTCGAATTTTTTTGAAAAATAGGCGAGACGGCCGAACGTATCCGTCGCGCCCGAAAGCTCCTTTTCATAACTGACTTCGCCCATGACGGAAAAATCAAAGCAATAAACGTCGGCTTGCGGAACGCATTCCGACTCCAAGATATGTTCAAGACGATCCCTGTTAAAAAAACAAATACGCATGACGACCTCTTTTTATTAAATGTCGCCGCGCGTATTTTTGTGATTGCCTATATCTATAAAAATTCCTTCCCTCTATCGACGAAATTACGCCGCTGCGCTCCTCCTTGAAGCACACGGGATTATTCCTTACAAAGCATATTTCCGACGAGCTTGCTCGATAAAAGAGCAAGGGAAGCGGCAAGATCCTCGTTTTTCAATTCGATTCCTTGAGGAACGGAAAGCTGAACGGGCGCGAAATTCCAGATCGCCTTTATTCCCGCTTCGACCATAACGTTGCAAATTTCCTGCGCCGCCTTCTTCGGCACGGTGATGACGCCGATATTGATATTTCCCTTGCGAATAAAATCGGCAAGAGTAGAAACGTCGTAGACGGGCTTTCCCGAAATTTTCGTACCCACGAGCGATTCGTCGATCTCGAAGGCCGCAATAATATTCATGCCGTAATTTTTGAAGCCCTCGTATCCGAGAAACGCGCTGCCGAGCCCTCCCGCGCCGACAACGATGGCGTCCGTAGCGTTGTCGTAGCCCAAAAACTTTTCGATGTCTCTGATCAGCCTCGAAATTTCAAAGCCCAAACGGGGTTTTCCGGGGACGGAAGAAACCAACGCGAAATCCTTTCTGACAAGAATAGCGGAAACCTCCATCTCCTTGGCGACGAAGGCGGAAGAGATGTATTTCATCCCTCGCGCGCTTTCGTCCCTTAAATATCTCAAATAAGCCGGCATACGCGAAATGGTGGCTCTGCTCGCCGAAACGCTACGTTCGCTGCTCATAAATAAAAACCCTCCGGAAAAATCATCGATTCGTATTTTATCATATTTATCGATATATCGTCAAGCAATATCGATATTTTTTATCGATATTCCGCCGAAGATTTTTCAGGAGGATTTCCTTTTCCTTCTTCATTTTACAGTAAGCAAACGCACAGCGCGACGACCGCCGCGACGACGAGAACCGGAATCATCACCAATGTGCAACAACCCCAATATCTGCGCGGACCGCCCCAACCGGGACCCCAACGACGAGGGGGAGGGGGACCTCCCGGACCTCTGCCCATTCCGGGACCTCCTGGACCTCTTCCGCCTCCGGGACCTCCGCCGCCGAATCCGCCGCCTCCGCGACCGCCTCCTCCGGGACCTGGCATAACAATTTCCTCCTTTCGATTTTTTAATAAAGTAAGCAAAAAAACGCGAATATGCGATATTTCCCGCTCATTTCTATTATACCATGAAAAAGCTTCTTTGTAAACGACTATTAAAAAGTTTTTATCCTTTTTTCGAAAATTTCCCTTCTCGGTTCCTTTCGACTTCTCCTGACCGAACGGAACGAAAAGCGTCCGCTTCGCCTCTCAACGGAACGGACGCCCTTTTCATGATCTGTCGTTCTACAAATCGGAGATCTGTCTCTCGATTTTCTTTTTCATTTCGATGAACTTATCGAATTTCTCCCGCTCTGCGTCGACGAGCGCCTTGGGCGCTTTTTCCAAAAACCTTTGGTTGGAAAGTTTGCCGGAAGCGCGTGAAATTTCAAATTCAACATTTTCAAGTTCACTCTGCAAGCGAATTTTTTCCTTTTCGATATCGACAAGCTCTCCCAAAGGAATATAGATCTGGCAAATTTCGCACGCTTGCGAAACCGTTTTTTCTCCGATCGTCGCCGGAGATTCGATAAACTTGATATCGGCGGCGCCCGCAAGCTTTAAAATACAGCCCTTATTCAATTGAATGCTTCTCTTGGCGTTTTCCGTAACGACGTAAAGATCAACCTTTTTCGACGGGGCGCATCCCACGCTCGTTTTGATCGCCCTCACCGCCTTGATGATTTCCATGATACATTCAAAGGATTTCGCTTCCTTTTTGTACGCCATTTTGGAGTTATAGCGGGGATATTCCGCCGTCATAATACTGCCCGTCGCGCCCGGAAGGTAAGAATAGATTTCTTCGGTGACGAAAGGAGTAAAGGGATGCAAGAGCTTTAAAGAAGTTTTCAAAACGAACGTCAGCACGCCCAACACGCCGTCCTTTTTCGTTTCGTCCTCGCTGTAAAGCGCGGATTTGGTGAGCTCGATATACCAGTCGCAGAAATAATCCCATACGAAATTCGTAAGAAGATCGCACGCCACGCCGAGTTCATATTTATTGAGATTGAGGGTGACCTCCTTTATCGTCTCTTCCAGCTTCGATATGATCCATTTATCCGGGGCGGTCAATTTGATCGACCCGATTTCGGGAATGCTTCTCCCTTCCGCGTTCATCAAGACAAAACGGGAAGCGTTCCATACTTTATTGATAAAATTGCGCGCGGCTTCCACTTTCGTGTCGGAATATCTCGTATCGTTGCCGGGAGAGACTCCCGTGAGGAGAGAAAGGCGCAGGGAATCCGAACCGTACTTATCGATAACGTCGAGCGGATCGATACCGTTGCCCAACGACTTGCTCATCTTGGCGCCGTGCTCGTCTCTCACGATGCCGTGAAACAGCACTTCGCGGAAAGGCACTTTGCCCGTATGCTCGATTCCGGAGAAAATCATTCTGGCGACCCAGAAGAAGATAATATCGTAGCCGGTGACGAGCACATCCGTAGGATAAAAGTAATTGAAATCCTCCGTCTTATCGGGAAAGCCGAGCGTGGAGAAGGGCCAAAGCGCGGAAGAAAACCATGTGTCGAGCACGTCCTCGTCCTGCTTTAAATCGCCGCTTCCGCATTTCGGACAAACGGTCGGATCTTCCTTTTTACAGATGACTTCGCCGCAATCCTGACAGTACCATACGGGAATTCGATGTCCCCACCACAACTGACGGGAAATGCACCAGTCTCTCACGTTTTCCATCCAATTATTGTACGTCTTGACGAAGCGTTCGGGAATAATTTTAATCTTGTTTTTTTCCACGGCGGCAATGGCGGGTTTGGCGAGGGGCGCCATTTTGACAAACCATTGTTTGGATACGAGCGGCTCTACGGTCGTATGGCATCGGTAACAATGCCCTACGCTATGCTTAATCGGCTCCACCTTTACGAGAAGCCCCGCCGCCTTTAAATCTTCTACGATCGCTTCCCTTGCGACATATCTGTCCATGCCGCAGTATTTGCCCGCCCTTTCATTCAACGTGCCGTCGTCGTTCATGATTCTTATCATTTCGAGACGATGACGAAGCCCGACTTCAAAATCGTTGGGATCGTGAGCGGGCGTAATCTTGACGCAGCCCGTTCCCTTTTCCATATCCGCATGCTCGTCGCCGACGATGGGAATTTCGCGATCGGTCAAAGGAAGAAGAATTTTTTTCCCAATCAGGCTTTTATACCTTTCGTCCGCGTCGTTTACCGCGACGGCGGTATCGCCGAGCATCGTTTCGGGACGAGTCGTCGCCACGACGAGATATTCGTCGGAATCCTTTACGGGATATTTGATATACCAAAAGTTCCCGTCGTCGTCGGAATATTCGACCTCCGCATCGGAAAGCGCGGTCTTGCAGCCGGGACACCAGTTGATGATTCTGCTGCCCTGATAAATAAGCTTCTTTTCGTAGAGGTTGACGAAAACCTCCCTCACCGCTTTGGAACATCTTTCGTCCATGGTAAACGCCTGACGCGACCAATCGCAGGAAGCGCCCAGCTTCCTCTGTTGTTCCATGATGCGGTTGCCGTACCGATCCTTCCAAGCCCAGGCGCGTTTTAAAAATTCTTCTCTGCCGATCTCTTCTTTCGTCTTCCCTTCTTCCTCGAAAATCTTATCGAGAACCTTGACCTCCGTCGCGATGGAAGCGTGATCGCATCCGGGAAGCCAAAGGGCGGAATACCCCTGCATTCTTTTAAAGCGAATAATCGTATCCTGTACGGCGACGTCCATGGCGTGCCCCATATGAAGCTGTCCCGTAATATTGGGGGGCGGCATCATAATGGTAAAGGGAACTTTATTTTTGTCCACTTCGGCGCGGAAATAGCCGGATTCTTCCCAATTCTTATAAATTTTATCTTCAAAGTCTTTGGGATTGTATGTCTTTTGCATTTCCATATATATAAACCTGCTTTGATTATTTTCGATAAAGGATGCTTCCTTTATTATAAATTTTTTTCGGGACGATGTCAAATAATATTGGGAACACATACAATATATTATTGAAAATTTTACTTACACGGAGGTTATTTTCTATCAATGAAAAAGAAACTTGCGGCGACGCTCGCCGTACTTTTGGGGCTTTTGCCCTTCTCCGCTTGCACAAAAGACGATACGGTCAAGATAAACGTCAACGAGGTTACGCACTCCGTCTTTTACGCGCCCATGTATTTAGCGGAAGCGTTGGGTTACTTTAAGGAGGAGAACATCGAAATTTCCTTAACGAACGGCGGAGGCGCGGACAGCGTCATGGCGGCCGTCCTTTCCGGCGACGCGGACGTCGGCTTCTGCGGACCGGAAGCGGCTCTCTATGTGCTTTTGGGCGGCTCCACAAACGTGCCCAAGGTCTTCGGACAGCTGACGACGCGCGACGGTTCCTTCCTCGTCTCCCGCAACGAAGAACCCGAATTTACATGGGAAAGCTTGGCGGGAAAAGAAATCCTCGCCGGACGCAAGGGCGGCGTGCCCGCCATGACGTTTGAATACATCCTGAATCGTCACGGACTCTTCGACGGAAAGGAGGTGACGCTCAACTTCGACGTGGCGTTCGACCTGATGACGAGCGCGTTCGAAGCGGGAACGGCGGATTATTGCACCATGTTTGAACCGACCGCATCCGAATATCAGGCGGCGGGGAAAGGTTATATCGTCGCTTCCGTGGGAGAGGAATCGGGCGAAATCCCCTATACCTGCTACATCGCCAAAGAAAGCTGGCTGGAAAAAAATTCCGAAACGGCGATAGGCTTTCTTACGGCTATCGCCAAGGCGACGAAATACTTAAAGGAGACGGATTCGACTGCCGCGGCGGAATTCCTTCTTCCCTATTTTGCCGGAACCTCTTTGGAATCTATCAAAATCGCCCTCGACAGCTATACGAGAATAGACGCGTGGGCTTCGGATATGCAGATGAAAGAGGAAAGCTTTCTTCGCCTTGAAAAAGTCATCGACAATGCGGGAGAATTATCCGCTTACGCGGATTTTAACGCGCTCGTCGAGAACGCTTACGCAAAAGAGGCTTATACAGCCGTTTATTCCTGAATAAAAATGATCCCGATGAAATATACATGATATGAAAATACTTGATTTTACAAACGTTTCCATGACTTACCAATCCCGCGCGGGCGAAACGAAAGCGATCGAGAATTTAACCTTTTCGATCGAGCAGGGAGAATTCTGCGCCGTAATCGGTCCGTCCGGTTGCGGAAAAACGACGGTCCTCTCCCTCGCGGCGGGATTATTGAAACCGACGAGCGGAGAAATCCGAGCCGAAAACATCACGTTCGGCTATATGCTCCAACGCGACGAGCTCTTTCCCTGGCGGACGATTGAAAAGAATATTCTTCTCCCGCTCGAAATCCGAAAAAAGAATACGGGCGTAAACAGACAACGCGCGCTCGATCTCGCCGAAAAGTACGGGCTGAACGATTTTTTGAAGAGCTATCCTTCCGCCTTATCCGGCGGGATGAGGCAGCGCGCCGCGCTCATCCGCACGCTCGCCCTCAATCCGGATATGCTGCTTCTCGACGAGCCTTTTTCCGCCCTCGATTACCAGACGCGGCTGAACGTATGCGACGACGTATACAACATTATCCGAAATGAAAAAAAGACGGCTCTCTTAATCACCCACGACATCGGAGAGGCGATTTCCGTCGCCGACAAGATCATCGTATTGAGCAGCCGTCCGGCAAAGCTTCTCGCCATGCACAAAACAGATTTTGATCGCTCTCTCGCGCCGTTAAAGCGCAGAAACAACGAAGCCTTCAGCCGATGGTTTGAATTATTATGGAGGGAACTCAACGCATGAAAAAAATTCCCTGTTCGCCCTCCCGTGCGGCGTACCTGAAATCTTTAAAGAAGAAAACCCTCGCCGTTCACCTATCGCGGCTCGCGCTCCTCTTCGTCCTACTCGGTTTGTGGGAAATCCTCGCCGACGCGCAGGTCGTCAACCCGTTTATCACGAGCTCTCCTTCGCGTATCGTCAAGACGCTCGCCTCGCTCGCGGCGGGCGGGGAGCTGTTCTACCACGTCGGCGTCACATTGAAAGAAACGCTCGTCGGCTTCGCCCTGTCGACGGCGCTCGGCTGCGGAATCGCCCTCCTTTTATGGTGGAGCGAGCCTTTGAGAAAGGTGATTGAACCGTACGTCGTCGTCCTTAACGCCCTGCCGAAAATCGCCCTCGGTCCCCTTATCATCATATGGTTCGGAACGGGGCAGAAAGCGATTATCTTCATGACGATCCTCGTATGCATCGTCATCGCCACGATGAATATGCTCGGCGGCTTTATGCGGACGGACGAAAACAAAATTCTCCTCTTAAAATCCATGGGCGCGAAAAAAGTACAGATTTTATGCAAGCTCGTCATTCCCTCGTCTGCTCCGAATTTTATCGGTATGCTGAAAATCAACGTGGGAATGGCATGGATCGGCTCGATCATGGGCGAATACATCGTTTCCAAAGCGGGGCTGGGATACCTTATCGTCTACGGCGGTCAGGTCTTTAAATTAGATCTCGTCATGGCTTCGGTGGCGCTTCTTTGCCTGATGGCGGCGGGAATGTACGCCCTCGTCGCCCTTCTTGAAAAGGCGGTAATAAAGAGCTCCGACGATTAAAAAAATAAGACCGAACGAGCCGAGAAAAGGATAGCCGTACTCGACGATATTCGAAAATCCGAAAAACGATAACGCGAACGCCGCAAAGAGGACGCCTATCCTCACGGGGTTCGCGTATTTTTTGCCTTGCGCCGCCGAAAAGAGAGGATAATAGGAAGAAACGAGCGAGGTGAACGTTCCGAACGCCGCGACGACGCGATAAAAGATATAGTCTTTCATGACGAACAGCAAAGGAAAATCTTCCGCTTCCGCCCCGTCGTAAAATCGCACGGCGGAGAGAATGAGCGAAATAAAAACGAAAAGCAGGAGCGAAGTGATCCCCGCGCAAAATCCCCCGCCGCCGTTCATTCCCCCGCCCAGATCGCATAAGACGGGAACGGCGAGAAAAAGATTCATGCCCGCATAGAGAAGGGCGGCGTAGACCCGTATGCCGGACGCGCTTCCCCCGTAAGAAAAGCAGCCGTTTTCGACGAATACGAACAGAAAGAAAACGAGCACGGACGGAACGAACAAAGTGTTGACCGCCCCGAGCGCTTTCATCCCTCCGCGGCAGACGAAAAACGCCGCGACGAGGATTGCGAGAACGACGGCGACCGAACGGAAGAGAGAATAAATTCCCGCGATCATTCCCGAAAGGGAGACGAAGCAGGCAATCGACAAAAAAGAACGAAAAATCCGCGCCGCTATGGGAGGGAACAGTCGTATAACGCCGATAAACCCTCCGTATTCGCCTCCGAGAGATAACAGAAAATAAATAAAGAAAGCAAAAACGAGGGAAGAAAGGAGGGCGAACGGAAGAAAGCCTTCCGTACCGAAAAAACGAACGAGCTCCCGCCCCGACAAAAAGCCTGCGCCGACGACGGCGCCGACGACGGTAAAAATACAGCCGACCTTTTTCATAACGGTTATCTATATGTTTCCGTAAGCGAGAAAAGAACCGAAAGAAGAGACGTTGCGTTTTCCTGTTTATCAGCCAAAAACAGACAAAATAAGAGCTTTTTCCGCGTATAAAATCAAGTATAATGCTCAACGTGAGGTAAAAAAGATGAAAAAAATAAAAAACAACGGCTTACAAACGAGCGACTTGATTTTATATATTCCGCTCCTTGCGATCATGGTTATCCTCAATTTCACCGGCTCGAACGCGGAACCCGTTTCCCTTGCGCTCTGTTTCGCCATGCTTTTAAACGATTTTAATATTCCTCTTACCTGCGTGTGCTATCTGATCAGCGGACTAATCTCTCTTACAGTCTCGCCGACGGCGACGATCGTATTCGCCGCGCAAGCTTTTTTCCTGCTCGTCGCCTTCGTCGTCAACAAAAAACTCAAGCATAAGGTGAAGGCGGACGGACTGATCTACGCGGCGATCGCATTGCTCCCTTTCCTCTTCTTTTCGGAGACCGACGCGTATTCTTTCCTGCCGGGAACGGCGTTCTTACAGAAAATCCTGATTTCCGCCGGCATTCTCCTTTTATGCGGTATGTTCGCCGTCGGACTGAAGGCGCTTCTCTTCAAAGTCTTCCGTTGCAGACTTCGCCCCGAGGAACTCATCTTTATCGGCGTGATGAGCGTCGTCTTCGGTACGGGACTTTACCGCATGGGCGGTTCATACATATACACCGGCGCAGCCCTATTCGCGATTCTCTTCGCCGCGATCGTATTGAAGAGCCCGGAAGCGTTCCTCGCGGCGATCGCCGCCTCTATCCCGCAATGCCTCATCGATTGGAACGCCTCCTATTTGGCTTCCTTCGTCGTATATTGCGCCGCGGCGGTATTCTTTTCCAAAGAGGGAAAATTTCTCGCTTCGGCGATATGCTTTTTGAGCTATCTCGGCGTCTCCTACTTCTACGGCGTATATTCTTACCCTTGGGCGCAGATGCTTTTCCATATCCTCGCGGGAGCCGTCCCTTGCCTGATCGCCCTATTCATTCCCAAAATCGCGTACGAAAAAACAGACAAAGCGCTTCGCTCTTATCGAGAAAAGCAGCTTTCACGGGTGGCGATCAACCGCAATCGTTCCGTCGTCGGCGAACAACTCTTCGAAGTTTCCTCTCTCTTTCGTCAGATCGAAGGGGCCTTCTTCGTGATAGACGAAAATTCGACGCTGAAGGAAGCGCAGGATAGGCTCGTCTGCCTCGTCAAACGTGAAATGTGCGCAACCTGCGAAAGACGGGACATCTGCGCCGCCGCCGAAGTGGACAGGGCGATCGATAAACTCGTAGCCATCGGCTGCGCCAAAGGAAAAGTTTCGCTCGTCGACCTTCCGAAAGAAATCGCGACGAACTGCCTGAACACGGGAGGGCTGCTCTTCGCCATCAACCGTCAATTAAAAGACTACGGCAAGATCATCGCGGAGAACGAAATCGCCGAATCGGGCAGATTGCTCTTAGCCGAGCAGGCGCACGGCATCAGCGAGGTTCTGAAAAACATCGCCCTCGAACAGAGCAGACCTTTAAATATCTATACCGAAAAGGAACGCGACGTAGCAGAGGAACTCGCGCGCAACGGCGTCGTCTCGTCGGAAATTCTCATTTACGGCGAGGAAGACAATCTGACGGTCACGCTCACCGTATTCGGAAAATACGAAGCCTCCGACATTACGGCCATCGTGGGGAGAACGCTGGGGTTCGTCTTTGTGCTATCGGATAAAATCAGCATCAGTCACGATAAATTCAGCTATATTCTCCGAAGAAAGACTTCCTTCGACGCCATGTTCGGCGTCGCTTCCAAAACGAAGGACGGAGAAAGCGTATGCGGCGACACGCATTCCGTCATCAAAATCGACGAAAGGCGCTTCCTCGTAGCGCTCGCCGACGGAAGCGGAAGCGGCGAGAAGGCTCGCGACGTCTCCGACGCAACCGTTTCCCTTCTCGAAAGCTTTTATCGCGCGAAGATGCCCTCGGAAACGATTTTATCTACGGTAAACAAATTGCTCGCATTCACCGACGACGATTCTTTTTCCTGTCTCGACCTCGCCTGCGTGAGTCTCGACGACGGATCCGCCGATATCGTAAAATTGGGCGCGCCGCTGGGCTTTATCTTTTCAGAGACGGAAATTCATGTGCTCGAAAACGAATCCTTGCCGATAGGCGCGGTGGAATCGCTCCGTCCCATGACGACGCATACCAAGCTGAACGAAAACGACGTGCTCGTCTTTTTGAGCGACGGCGTGACCTCCGCGTTCCGGTCCTCGGCGGAACTGTTTGATTTTATCAAGGATTTCACGCCGCTCAATCCCCAAAAGCTCGCCGACGATATCTTAAACAAGGCGTACGAGCTTTACGGAAACGAAGCCAAAGACGACATGACCGTCGTCGCCGTACGACTCTTCCGCGCCGCCGCCTAAAGAGCATTTCCAAAAAAGACTATCCTTAATCCTTATTCTATACAAGTAAAACCGCTCGTCCCGAAAAAGTCGAGCGGTTTTACCTTTATTCTTTCTTCACGCCGCGTTTTATTTTGCGAATTTGGAAGCCACGTATATCGCGAGATAGGCGACGACGACCAATACGACGGAAGCGATTATTCCAATGACTAAAAATTTGAAAAATTTATCCGAAAATTTAGGATATCTGTCCTTGATTTTTGAAACGACGACAAACGCAATCGCCCAAAGGAGCGGCGTAGCAAATAATCCTGTAACCAAGCCCGCTATAATAGGAAAAATATTTTTTTCCTTTTCCTCTGCGGGCGCAAGCGCGGCAGGCTCTATCGACAAACTGACAAGTACCAACGATATTCCCGCGCCCAAATCAAACAGAACCAAGCCGATCAGGTAGAGAAGATTCAATCGCTCAAACTCAAGCAATAATTGCGCCGTCCTTTCTCCGTATTCGATATCGTTTCCCGCATAATGATCCTTCAAAAGACAAAGAAGGATCGCGACGTTCACCGCCGAAATCAAAAGGATCAACGATTTCCCTCTTCCTTTTTCGCCGATCGCGAAACGCGAAAACAGGGACGCCGCCGCGACGAGCAATCCGCATCGAATCAAAAAACTAAGGACGCTTATGGGCGTCGTCGCATAAAAATTCTCATATCCTTCGTAATCGCGATTCTGAAAGATGAGGGCGAGCGCCACGCCTACCAATGTAAAAAAAGCTAACACGGCGGCGGACTGAATCAAAGAAACGCTTATTTTACGCAATATTTCCGCCTTTCTTTCGTCGTCTTGCCTTTTCGCTTTTAAAAGGTCCGTCTCGCGCGAATTCTCTTCGGCAATCCTTTGCCATTCCTTTTTTTCCGCCTCCGAACCGACTCGTTCCGCTTTCAGAACAGCTCTCTCTTCCTTCCGCTTTGCCGTCGCTCTTTCAATTTCTTTCAGACCTTCTTCGAAAGGATCGCCTTTCTTCCCGACGGAAACGGCTTCTTCCCCTTCTTCGATTCCGGAAGAAGGCATAAAGCCCTCCCGCAAGCCTTCCGTTTCATCCGATTCGGAATCCGAAACGGCGATCTCCTCCGCGCGGGGAACGGATTGGTCGATCGTCGACGGGGTCTTAGCTTCCCTATTTTCCTTATTCTCCTCGACGGAAAGGTCTTCCTTGACCAGACTGTCTACCGTAACGGAAAACAATTCGGATATCACGATGAGACGCTGCAAATCGGGGCTCGCCTCGCCCTTTTCCCATTTGGATACCGATTGACGGGATACGCCGAGCTTTTTCGCAAACGTCTCCTGCGATAATCCCGCCTTTATTCTCAAAATATTTATTTTTTGCCCTATCGTCATCGTCTCTCCTCGTTTCTCTTTCTATTCTAAAAGAAAAGCAACCTCTTGAAAGAAGCTGCCCCTCCGTTGATCATCCTTCATCTTAACGATTAGAAACCGACAAGCTTATTTTGTATCTTAGCGATGATAATATTGGCAATATGCCTTGAAGCGCGATGCGTCGGATGAATGCCGTCCTCCGCCCAATTTTTTGCGTCGAGCGGATCCGATTCACAGATCCCGTTGAAGATTTCATCGAGATGAATAATCGTATCCGCGACGCGGTAGCCGATATCCTCGATCGCTTCGAGTTCTTTGTTGAGATATCTGCGATATTTAAGCTTATCGGCGTTGACCTTCATGACGAACGGCTCGATGATATAGAGCTTCGCGCCCGTCGATTTGATGATCTTGACGAGTTCCTCGTAATCGAACTTAAACCCCGCGACGTCGAACTCCTTGTCGTTGGCGACAGCGTTTCTCACGTCGTTGATACCGCCTTCGAGAATGACGACGTCGGGATTTTCATCGACGACGTCCGTCTGAACGCGAGACAAAAGATCGGAAATCGTCGTGCCGTCGATTCCCTTATTGACGACGACGATCTCCGTTTCGGGCAAAAGAAGCTTTAACTTCCCGCTCGTAATTTTTACAAATCCGTTACCGAGATCTTGCGGATTTTCAACGTCTCTTCCCGCTGCGGTAATGGAATCCCCTATACATACGATTTTCATAATAATCCCCCCTCTTTTTTATCGATCGTATTTTTCGCTATACATTCTCATACATTTTTCGATAATCTCGATCGCCGCATCTCTCTGACAAATTTCCTTCACGGTCGTCTTCTTGTGTTCAAGCTTTTTGTAGACTTCAAAAAAGTGCATCATTTCGTCAAAGATATGCGAAGGAAGCTCATGAATATCAAGATAGGTGTTATAATTGGGATCTTTAAAAGGAATCGCGATGATTTTTTCATCCAACGAACCTCCGTCAATCATCTTGATAACGCCGATCGGATAGCAATTCATCAGCGTCATGGGATACATCGGTTCATTACATAAAACGAGAACGTCGAGAGGGTCGCCGTCGTCCGCGAGCGTTCTGGGAATAAAACCGTAGTTGGCGGGATAGACGGTAGACGTATAGAGAATACGGTCGAGCCTGATGATGCCGGTCTCTTTGTCGAGTTCATATTTTGCTTTGCAGCCTTTGGGAATTTCGATGAGCGCTTCGAAATTTCTCGCCGTGATTCTTTCCTTACTTATATCGTGCCAAATATTCATAATTTATCTCCTTAAACTCCTATGTTAAAGTCGTAACTTATACCTATATCTTATCATATTTTTTTTGCTATCGCAATAGCTAAAACGAAAAAACCTCAATTTTTTTAAAAAATTTTACCGAAAATTTTTGACAAGCATAAAATAATGTGGTATAGTATATAAGCTAAAATTTATTGAGCGTTTGCAGAAGTACCCAAGTGGCTCAAGGGGCGCCCCTGCTAAGGGTGTAGTATGGGAAACCGTAGCACGAGTTCAAATCTCGTCTTCTGCGCCAAA
>CAYWKM010000014.1:5288-36708 GCA_964459165.1 uncultured Clostridia bacterium | reverse complement strand
CGGCGGTTATGACTGAAAGAAAAGATATAAAAGGAGGAGGGATTTTTACGGTCGCATGTCTTACGCTTGACATTTTTGTTAGTCTACGCTAATATTAAAGAGGACGGAAGCTTTCGGAGATTCGCTTCCGCCCATGAGAGGTTTTATTATGAAATATGGAATGATACAAAAGGTTTTTTGGAGAGCGTTTCAGGGAACGTTCGAAGAGGCGCTCTCTTCCGTATTGCACGAGCGCGAGCCGAAAAGGGTAATGAAAGAAGCGCATACGGAGTATAAGAAAATTCTTTCCGATGTGGACGAATTTGAGAAGGGCGATCGATTCCTTTTTAATATTTTGAGCGCGGCGATGTTTTCGTCCGTACTCCTTCATTTGGAAAGAACGCCCGATGTAGAAGAGGCGAGGGAATATTACCGTACGGCGATGAACAACAATTTTTTCATGCGTAAAGCCGCCCGAAAGGACGAAAGCTATACGCCCAAGGGAAGAAAAAAGCTGAAAGTGGACGCCGAGCGCAGTCAAAGATGTAAAAATCCCTATTCATGGAAATTCGTTGTAGAGGACGGCGCGACGATGAACGAGTATACGGCGACGTTTTATACCTGCGGAATCTGTTATCTTTTGACGAAACTCGGTTTGAAGGAATATATTTCCGCACTGTGCCGCTACGATTACGATATGGCGGCGTTGAGCGATACGGAATTTCAGCGCGAATATACCCTTGCGGGCGGCGGACCCTATTGCGATTGCCATTATAAGCATCAGCCGAGTAAAAAGGGGAAGTGAGGGGAACCGCCCGAGAGGGGTTGTTTCGGTCGATGGCATAAGGAAGCGTCGCGCGCGCAATCGCGCGAGGACGTTTTTTGAAGGAGTCGGGCGGTATACAGTCTTTATCGCACCGATTGCGATCGGAAAATTCGAATATAGAACGTCGGATTCCGTCTCTTGATAGAAAAGACATAAAGGAAGGACGCTGCAAACGACTTGCTTTTATTTACTGTCGATTTTTTTTGTTCGCTTTAAGACAACGTTTCGTATTCTTCGTAGAGCGCGTCGAGGAGGAGGCGCAGCTCTTCCAGCCGTCTGCATTTTTCTTGCAGAAGCTTATAGTCGGAAGCAATCTCGTTCCTGCCGATTTCTTCGTTGATCGAGGCTTCTTCCGCTTCGAGCGAAGCGATCTCCTTTTCCACCTCTTTTACTCTCTGCTTTTTCGCCGCCTCGGCGGCGCGTTCCGCCTTGCTTCGATAGGAAGAAACGGACTCTTTTCCCTTGTCTTCCTTCGGCTCGGTCTGCGCGTTCGCCCTTTCGTCGGCGGTTTTTCTTTGATAGGAATTATATTCTTCATAAGCGCCTTTAAACTCGTGAATGGCGTTGTCGGAGATTTCCGCAATCTTATCGGCGATCGCCTGAATAAAGTACCTGTCGTGCGAAACGAACAGCACGGTTCCGTCGAATGCTTTTAACGCCTCCTCCAAGCTCTCCCGCGCGGCGAGATCGAGATGGTTGGTCGGCTCGTCGAGAATGAGGAAATTTCCCCGCTCGCATTCGAACACGGCGAGCGCGAGCTTCGCTCTTTCTCCGCCCGAAAGAACGCTTATCTTTTTATCGACGTCCTCCGCGTCGAGCTTTACCTGCGCTAAAATATTTCTTATATCCGTCTGAGACCAAGAGGCGTGCCGTCCCCAAAGCTCGTTTAAGACGGTATTGTCGGGGTTTAGATTTTCGTTTTCCTGATCGTAATAGGCAATTCGCACAAATTTCGATGTGGAAATCGCAGGGTTGCGCGCGGCGACGATTTCGCGGATCAGCGTCGATTTTCCCGTTCCGTTGTCCCCGACGACGGCGCATTTTTCGCCGCGTTTGACGAAGAGATTCCCCTTTGCAATCAGTTCCTTCCCGCCCGTTTTTAGGTTCAGATCCTTAATTTCGAGGACTTTTTCATAGGGCTTTTCGTCGTAGGTAAACGTAAAGCGGGGCGGCGTAGGAGGAAGCTTCGGCTTTTCAATCACGTCCATTTTGTCGAGCTGCTTGATGCGGCTCTGCGCGGACTTCGCTTTGGTCGCCTGATAGCGGTTGCGGTCGATAAAGTCTTGAACGTGAGCGATCTCGACCTGCTGTTTTTCATATTCCTTTTCGAGAAAAGCGGTTTTTTCCGCTTTCAGCAGCTTATATTTGGAGTAGTTTCCCTTATATTCGTTCAGGCGTTTATATTCGATTTCGTAAATTTTATTCGTCAGTTTGTCGAGGAAATATCTGTCGTGCGAAACGATGAAGAGCGCCCCTTTGAAAGAGGAGAGGTAATCTTCCAGCCAAAACAGCGTCTTTACGTCGAGATGATTGGTGGGCTCGTCGAGAATGAGGAGCTCCGGCTCTTCGAGGAGCAGACGGCAAAGCTTCAATCTCGTCTTTTCTCCGCCCGACATGGTCGCGATTTTTTGGTCGTACTTTCGTTCAAATCCCATGCCGTTCAGCACGGTCTTTATTTTTACTTCGTAATGATAGCTGTCGCGCGAGGCGATCAGTTTATTTAAATTTTCGTATCTTGCAGATAAAATACGATATTCGTTTGAAGCTTCGTCTGCGTTCGCTATCGTCAGAGCAAGCTCGTGCACGCTTTCGATGGCGCGCGCGTCCTCTTTGAAGATCTCTTTCATCTCTTCAAATACGGTTTTTTCCGAAGAAAATTCTCCGTTCTGTTCCAAGTATCCGATTCGTATCCCGTTTTTTAGGATAATTTTCCCGCCGTCGGGTTCCAATTGTCCCAAAATGACTTTGATAAGGGTAGTTTTGCCCTCGCCGTTGTTTCCGATCAGACCGATTCGGTCGTTCTCGTTTACGGTGAAGCTTATATTTTCAAGTATGGGGACGCCGTCGTAGCCGAACGTCGTGTGATCAGAGGTAATTAACATTTTTTTGGAATATCCTTTTATGATTGATAAAAACTATCATTATGAATACATTGATGAAGATCAGAAATTTGGAGGAACGGCTCTCCTATGCCTCGCCCAAGGAGTGCGGTAAAATCATAAAAAAGCTCGTAAGGCTGCGAGAACGGTTTATTCGGGAAAAATAACCGAGAAAGGGACGTCTCCTAAAAATCCCATTGCGGGATGTATTTTTCTTCCGCGGAATCGCGATTCTGTAAATATACGTTTTGAAAGCCGAGAGAATACGCCTCGTTCAGCGCTCTTTTGTATTCGCGCGGCGTAATGCGGCGTTTCAGTTCGGGAAAATTTTCGATATCGCCGAAGGGGGTGTATTGGCTCATCAGGCTCAGAGGAATACCGTCGGGAAGGTTCGCCTTTATCCAGCGGAGAATCGCCACGGAATCGTTTACGCAGAGGGGCAGAATGAGATGCCTTACGATAATCCCCGAAAGCATTTTTCCGTCCTCCCGCATGATAATGGGCTTTTTCGCCATAAACTTGATCGCTTCGCTCGCATATTCAAAATAATCGCTCTTTCCCGTGTAGCGTTCGGACAAGAGGGGATTCATAAATTTTAAGTCGGGCAGGTAGATATCGACGAATTCGTTGATCATTTTCAGCGTTTCAAGCTTTTCGTACCCGTGGCTGTTATAGACGACGGGAATTTTCGGCTTGTAGATTGCGAGCGCTTCGCAGATATACGGCGTTACGTGCGAGGGCGTTACAAGATTGATGTTTTCCGCTTGCCTATCTTCGAGCTCCTTGAAGATATCGGAAAGCTCTTTCGGCGTGATATCCTTTCCCCGCCGTGCGCGGGAGAGCTCATAGTTCTGACAGAATACGCATTTTAAATTGCACCCCGTAAAGAAGATCGTTCCGCTTCCCTTCCGAAAAGAGATGCAGGGTTCTTCGAAGGGATGGAGATAGTATTTTGCGACGTTCAAGGCTTTCCTTCCGCAATAGCCTTCTTTTTTCGTTCTGTCGACTCCGCAGGCGACGGGGCAAAGCGTACAGTTCATATCTTTTGCGTAGATCACTCCTTTTTTGCCCGCCGAATAAAATAGGAAGCGTTGCGGTCAAAAGCTCTGTTAGATTATAACATATGGCTTGTTATTTTGCAAGTAGGGCGGATTCGTGTTGACAAAAAGAATTTGAAAAGTTATAATATTCGGGTAAAAATCATAAAGGCAGTAAAAAAAATGAAGAAACTATTTACAAGCGAAAGCGTTACCGAGGGACATCCCGATAAAGTTTGCGATCAGATTTCCGACGGTATTCTGGACGCGATCCTCGAACAGGATCCTATGGCGAGAGTCGCCGTGGAATGCAGCGCCGCCTACGACCTGCTCTTGATTATGGGGGAGGTTTCTACTTCCGCGAAGGTGGATTACGAAGCTATCGCAAGGGAAATCATTCAGAATATCGGATACGATTTCGGCACGTTTTCATACGATAAATGTAAAATTTTGGCGGCGGTTCATCAGCAGTCTCCCGATATCGCCATGGGCGTCGATTCGTCGATGGAGGATAAAGAGCTTACCGGCTGCGTCGAAGATTCTCTCGGCGCGGGCGATCAGGGGCTCATGTTCGGCTATGCCTGCAAGGAAACGAAGGAGTTTATGCCTATGCCCCTTTCTCTTGCGCATCGACTGGCGGAAAAACTTTCCGAGGCGAGAGAAAACGGAACGCTTCCCTATCTCCGTCCGGACGGAAAAACGCAGGTGACGGTAGAGTACGACGGAAACAGGATCGCGAGAATCGACGCCGTCGTCGTTTCCGCCCAGCACGACGAGAGCGTCGGGCAGGATCGTCTGAGAGAGGATATTCGCAACGAGGTCATTGACGCCGTTTTGCCTGCGAAACTCGTCGATGAAAACACCAAATATTTTATCAATCCCACGGGTAATTTCGTCATTGGAGGGCCCGAGGGGGATTCCGGCTTGACCGGCAGAAAGATTATCGTCGATACCTACGGCGGCAGATGCCCGCACGGCGGCGGCGCGTTCTCCGGCAAAGATCCCACGAAGATGGACAGAAGCGCGGCGTACATGGCGAGATATATCTGTAAGAATATGGTCGCGGCGGGGCTCGCCGACGAAATGCAGATTCAGATCGCTTACGCCATCGGCGTAGCCAATCCCGTTTCCGTCTGCGTCGATACGTTCGGCACGGGCAAGCTTTCCGACGAGCGTCTCGCGGATATCGTCACGAAGGAATTTGATCTTCGTCCGTACGCAATCATCAAAAAGCTCGATCTGCGGAGATCGATTTATCACCTCACCTCCGTATACGGACATTTCGGCAAGGATTATCTGCCTTGGGAAAAGCTGGACAAGGTAGCCGATTTAAAGCTTTACGTACCCGAAACAAGCAAGGACGAAAGAGGACCTCGTCCCGCCTTCGGCGAAAGGAAGCCTTTTGACCGCGATAAAAAATCCTTTAACCGCGACAGAAAATTCGACGGGAAAAAGCCTTACGGGAAGAAACCGTACGATAAAGAAAAAAGATTTGACGCGGGGAAAAAATTCGACGAAAGAAAGAAGGGCGCGCCCGACAGAGTTTCCCGCTATGAGGGCAGACCCGACGTAGGCGTATGGCATTCGGAAGATAAACAGTAAAGGAGATCGGCGCTTGCAAGAGGACTTAAAAAGCTTCTTCCCGCCCCTTATGAAAAAACGCTCATGCCGAAGGACTTTCGTCGCCTGAACATCGGGCGGATTTCCAAAGAGAGCGTAGAAGGATCGGCTGCGTCTCGATCGCGGTCTGATGAATCGTTTATGGAAGAGAAGGCTTTTAAAAACGTCTCCTTTCAGGAGGCGAAGGACATTATAGACAACGTGGTCAATCACGTCTTGCTCGATGTGCGCGAAGAAGACGAATATTACACCGGTCATGCGGAGAACGCCGTCAATTTTCCGGTGGACGCCATCGACGAGGCTTCCGCAGAGGAGTTGATTCACGATAAGGATACGGCGATCCTCACCTATTGCCGCAGCGGCAATCGCGCTCGCCTCGCGGCGGAAAGGCTGCATTCTCTCGGCTATCGAAAGATTTACGTCATAGGCAGTCTCGTCGGCTGGCCTTATCCGCTCGATTACGATTAATGCTTTTTACGGCTTCTCGATTTTGTGAGCCGTAAAAATTTTTTGATAATTGTCAACCATATATCCTAAAATATAGTTGACAATAGGGCGATCGTTTTCTATAATTCCCATGTAATAAAAATTTCGGAGGGCTTTTATGGAAGAAAATCAGGCTTCGACGGCAGTCGAGGAAAACGGAGCGCAATCCGCTACGGCGGAGCAATCCCGAAGGGGCGCGCGGAATAAAAAGAAGGCGACGCGTAAAAGCGTCGCGTACAATATCGCCGTCACCGCGATGTTCGTCGTCGTGATAGCGGTCTGCGCGTGGATAGCCGTTCCCGTCAATTTGATTCCCATTACCTTGCAGACGATGGCGGTTTGTCTTTCCGCCGCCATGCTCGGTTGGAAGAGAGGGCTTTTCGCCGTCGCCGCTTACCTATTGCTCGGACTCGTCGGCGTTCCCGTATTTGCCGGATTCGGGTCGACGGCGAGTCTTGTCGGACCGACGGGCGGATACCTTATCGGATTTCTTTTTACCGCAGTCGTCGTCGGGCTTCCCGCAGATCTGGTTAAGGGAAGATTTACGAAGAAGCGCAAGTGGATCGAAGCGGTCGTTTTGGTCGTTTCGATGATTCTCGGGATCGCCGTCTGTTATGTGTTCGGAACCGCTTGGTTTATGGTTTATAGAATTTCCAACGATAGCGCCGTCAGTCTCGGCGCGGCGCTTGCGCTCTGCGTCCTTCCCTATATCGCGCCCGATCTTTGCAAAATCGCCGTCGCGACGGCGCTCGCAATTTCTTTGAAAAGGTTCGTCAAATAGAAATTGCAAGGAGGAGTTGACAACGCCGCGACGATATGTTATAATGCCCCTATAAAAAAGAAGCTTGTTTTATCGTCTCATGAAAGACGGAATAAAACGGCGAAGGGGGGTTATGAATGATGAAAAGAAAATTGTCGGCGACGTCCTTCTTTTTAATCCTTTTTCTTTTCTGCTTTGTCTTTTCAGGCTGTGAAGACGGAGGCGGCGACGTCGATTACAAGCCGGTGATCTACCTCTATCCTACGGAGGAGAAGAAGGTTACCGTAAGCTTAGATCTGAACGGGAGTCTGACCTGCGCCTATCCTGCTTACGAGGACGGCTGGACGGTCACGGCATATCCGGACGGAACGCTTGTAGACGAAACGGGTCAAACGTATAATTACCTCTATTGGGAGGGAGTTACCCGTGTGGAATACGATTTTTCATCGGGATTCTGCGTCGCAGGGAAAGATACGGCGGCTTTTCTCGAGCGATCTCTTGCCGAGCTTGGTTTAACGCGAAGGGAGGCGAACGAATTTATCGTCTATTGGCTACCGCAGATGCAGGATAACGCCTATAATCTGATTTCTTTTCAGACGGAAAATTACGTTTCGGCTGCGCGTCTTTCCGTCGATCCCGCGCCCGATACGCTCATCCGCGTATTCATGGCTTGGGAGCCGTCCGATACCTATGTGGAAATCGAAGAGCAGGAACTTTCTTCGCCCGAACGAATCGGCTTTACCGTCGTCGAATGGGGCGGGACGCGGATTTCCGATTAATTTTTTTCTCGCGGAAGCGCCTCGATAAACGAGAAGGGGATTCGACGGGGAATTGATTTTTACCGAAAGATGTTAAGTATAAAGTATAAAAAGGAAGCTTTTTCCTCAAACTTTGAATAAAAGAAAAGGGGAAGAGCTTTTTTTTATGTTTTCCGAATATCTGGATATCCTGTTTATGTTTATAAAGGCTTTCGTCGTAGGAGGGCTCATTTGCGTCGTCGCGCAGATTCTCATCAATTTTACCGACGTCACGGCGGGGAAGGTGCTCGTCTTTTTCATGTTGGGAGGGCTGGTATTGCAATCGTTGGGATGGTATCAGTATCTGGTGGATTTCGCCGGCGCGGGGGCGACCGTTCCCATTTCAGGGTTCGGATATCTCCTCGCCAACGGCGCCATGAAGGGGGCGCAGAAGGGGCTCTTTTTCGCGCTCACGGGGCCTCTTGCGGCGGCGAGCGCCGGCGTTTCCTCCGCCGTCGTTTTCGCCTTTATCATGGCTCTCATTTTTCGATCGCGCACAAAATATAATTAAGATCGCTTTCTTCGGCGGAAGAATCGGCATTTCGCTTGCCTTTCCGAGAAGTATAAAACGAAGAGTTTTTTCATATGATATCATATGAAAATCAGAAGAAGGCGCAAAAGGATTCTGCTTTTATCGATCGTTTTCTTCCTTTTCGTCTTTTTGCTCGTAAGGACAATTTATAACGTTACCTCCGTATTAAAATCCATCGCGGAGGCGACGATGCGTTCGATCACGACGGAAGCCGTCAACGACGCGATCTATTATACGCTCAGCGACAATTTGCGTTACGAGGATTTGATATCCGTGGAGAGAGGAAGCAAGGGGGAGATTTTGTCCATCACTTCCAATTCTTTGCAGATCAATCGCATCGCGCGCGACACGGCGTATATGTCTCAAAAGAATTTAAACGAAATGAGTCGCGCGGGCGTCAATATTCCCATCGGAGCGTTCACGGGAATCGAACTCATCGCCGGCATGGGACCGAAGATTAATTTAAAGATTATTCCAATCAGCAACGTGGAATGCCGTTTCGTTTCTTCTTTCGATTCGGTGGGAATCAATCAGACGAAGCATTCGATCTATCTTGAAATCGTTTCGGATATTTCCATTATCATGTTGAAAGAAACCAGCAATTTCGCATCCACGACCGAAGTGCTCATCTGCGAAAGCGTCATCGTCGGCGAAGTGCCCGAGGTATTTCTTCAATCGGATTTATTTTCTCAACGTTAAATGAAAAAGGAAAGACGGAAACACGTTTCTTTACGGGTTTCCGTCTTTTTCGCGATTCATCGATTGGCGGCTTCGGCGATTTCTTTGATAATATTTTTGTTTCCGTCGGCGATGTTGGTCACGGCGAGATTGTCGGAAATCGCGCGGTTGTCGAAGGCTCGCTCTATCGCCGTAAATAATCGTTCGAGGTCTTTTTCGCGGAGTACGCTGCAAAGTTTTTTTCGCTCAAAGTATTCGGCGTTTTCTCTCTGATCTCCGCGCGAAGCGGCGTTTTCAAGGGGAATGAACAGCGCCTTCTTTTTTAGCGCGAGCGTTTCAAACACCGTATTCGATCCCGCCCTCGCGACCACCATATCCGCGCAGGCGTAGGCGGAAGCCATGTCGTTTTCATATTCCCTTTGAATGTATCCGGCGATGTTATTCTGCATCACGTTATTTTTTCCGCAGATATGTAAAATATCGTATCTTCTTGAAAGCATATCGATATTTTTCCGAAGAGCTTCGTTGATCGTTCTGCTCCCGCTTCCCCCGCCAAAGAAGAGGAGAACGGGCTTCTCCCTGTGAAATCCGTACTTTTCTCTCGCCGCCGTCCGATCGGTTTTAAAAAGCTCCTTTCTGATCGGGGAGCCGGTATATTTACCGTTCTTTATTTCATCGGCGGTCTCCGGAAAGGAGGTGAGCACGTGAATACACTTGCGCGCGTTCAGTTTATTGGCGAGTCCTAAGGAGAGATCGCTTTCATGCGTAAGGCAAGGGATCTTTTGCGCGTGCGCGGCGGCTACGACGGGAACGCTTACGTAACCGCCCTTAGAAAAGACGACGTCCGGCTTGATCTTTTCGAGGATATCCTTGCACTTTTCTTCCGCCGATAAAAGTCTCGCGGGGATCTTTAAATTTTTGAAAGAGAATCCTCTGATAAATTTGGGACAATCGACGGAAAAATACGGTATTTTCAAAGGCGTTATCAGATTCTTTTCGACGCCCTCCGTTCCTATGTAATAAATTTCATATGAGTTTTTAAGATCTTCGATCAGGGCGACGTTCGGCGTCGCATGACCTGCGCTTCCTCCGCCCGTAAATAATATCTTTTTCATGGAAATTCTCCCTTTTATGCTTAATCCATTATACGGAAAAAATTCTGCGGATATTCGTAAACGTTTGATTCTTTTTGAAAGAATGCGTCGATTCCCAAGAACGCGGTTCATCGCTCTGCCGTTCTCTGCGAATGATAATTTTTTCGCGAATCATACTGATAAAAAACGGAGTAGAATATGAAGAATCAATCGGTTTGGGAAAAAGAACAATCGGAATATCCGAGGTTGAAAGGAGACGTCGAGCGGGATATCGTCGTCATCGGCGGGGGAATCGCAGGATTCCTGACCGCTTTTCACTTGGCGGAAAAGGGCGAGGAGGTCGCGCTCCTTGAAGCCGACAAGCTGTTTTCGGGAACGACGGGGAAGACGACGGCAAAAATTTCTTGCAATCAGGGCGACGTTTATTCGGAGCTTTACAGGCGTTACGGAAAAAAAGCGGCGTCTTGCTATTACCGCTCGCAAAGAGAGGGAATGCAGGGCTATGTTTCCCTCGTGCAAAAATACGGAATCGAGTGCGATTTTCATGAAACGGACGGTTATATTTTCAGCCGAGGGGAATCGCGGCGGCTGAAAGAGACTTTCCGCGTTATGCGCGAAATCGGCGCGGACTGCGAAGAGGCGGAAGGGATCGAGCGATTCAAGGCGGTCTATGCCTTGAAGGAAGGGAAGCAGTATCTTTTCGACCCGATCAAATTTTTGACCTCTCTTCCCGTAAATTTCGAGGCGTACGAGCATACGCGCGCGGTGAATATCGACGCGAAAAATAAGGTGATACAAACAAACGAAGGGCGGATACGGGCGGGAAAAATCATCGTCGCTACCCATTTCCCGATCGTGATTTCTCACGGCGGATATTTTATGAAATTGAGACAATCCACGTCTTACACGATCGCGCTGAGCGGACGGTACGCGCAGGAAATGTACCTTGACGAAGAGGAGGACGGTTTGTCCCTCCGCCCGTATGCGAACGGAACGTTGCTGGGCGGCGGGGATCACCGTACGGGCAGAAGCGAGCGACGCGGTCATTTTGAAAGGTTGGAGAAATCTGCAAGGGAGCTGTTCGGCGGCGATATCGTTACGCATCGCTGGTGCGCGGAGGACGTTATGACGTTCGACGGAATGCCGATGGTCGGAAGGTACGCAAAAAATCTCGACGACGTATACGTGGTTACCGGCTTCAATAAATGGGGAATGGCAAACGCGATGATCTGCGCTCAAATTTTAACGGATATGATTTTGGGGAAGAAGAACGCGTACGCCGAGCTTTTTTCGCCGCAGAGAAGGATGAAGGGCGTTTTCGGTTCCTTTATGAGCAACGCGTTGGAAAACGCAAAGGGAATTCTTCTCGGCTATTGCAGAATCCCGTTCAAAACGGCTTCCGATGTGCCAAAGGGAAGCGGCATGGTGGTTTGGCATAACGGAAAACGAAGGGCGGTTTATCGGGATACGGAGAATAGGCTTTACGTCATTGGAAATCAATGTCCGCATATGCATTGCGAGCTCCAATGGAACGGGGATACCGATACCTGGGATTGCCCCTGTCACGGCTCTCGTTTCGATATTTACGGGAATATTTTGAGCGAACCCTCCACGAAATCCTGCAAATGCGATAAGGAGTCGAAAGGGACTTGAAGCGATTCGTCAAATTGCGGCGGACGGAGAAAAGAAAACGAGAGGAATCGCTTGACAAATAAGGAGAATTTTAGTATAGTATTCATGTTATGAAGGGTTTTATGAACGTGAACGGAATCTATTATATTTATGCGTACTCCTACCGTAAGGAGATTACGTTTTTTCCGCATTCATAAATTCGTTTCATATCCCTATCGGAAAGGACTCGATCGGAAAGGACTCGGTTTATGCTTGCATAAGCCGTTTTTTATTAAATAATCATGTAAGGAGTATATAAAAATTATGGCTACCAACGTAATGGATACTTTGAGGGAGAGAGGCTTCATCGAACAGACCGTTTTTGAAGACGAGCTGTACGAAAAACTCGGGAAGGAAAGCGTTCCCTTTTATATCGGGTTCGATCCCACGGCGGATTCTTTGCACGTAGGTCATTTTATGCAGCTGATCGCCATGCACCATATGCAGGAGGCGGGGCATAAACCCATCATTCTCATCGGCGGCGGCACCGCCATGATCGGAGATCCTTCGGGCAGGAGCGATATGCGCTCGATGATGACGAAGGAGACGATCGCCCACAACGTCGAATGCTTTAAAAAGCAGATGAGCAAGTTTATCAGCTTTGAAGGCGACAACGCCGCGATCATCGTAAACAACGCGGATTGGGAACTCGACCTGAATTATATCGACTTTCTCCGCGACGTCGGCGCGCATTTCTCGGTAAACGAGATGATCAAGGCGAAATGCTTTGAAACGAGAATGGAGAAGGGGCTTTCTTTCCTTGAATTTAACTATATGCTCTTGCAGGCGTACGATTTTTTGGTTCTCTTCCAAAAATACGGCTGCGCCTTGGAACTCGGCGGAAACGATCAATGGAGCAATATTTTGGCGGGCGCCAATCTGATTCGCATTAAGGAGAAGAAGCCCGCTTTCGCCATGACGTTTACCCTTCTGACGACTTCCGAGGGGAAAAAGATGGGGAAGACCGCGAAAGGCGCAATCTGGCTGGATGAGAAGAAGACGACTCCTTACGAGTTTTATCAGTATTGGCGAAACACTGCGGACGCGGACGTGGAAAAATGTATGAAGCTTTTGACTTTCCTGCCCGTTTCCGAAATCGAAGAGCTTTGTCGCTATAAGGACGAGCGAATCAATAAGGCGAAAGAGATATTGGCTTACGAGCTCACGAAGGAAGTGCACGGCGAGCAAGCGGCTTCCCTTGCCCGTTCGCAGGCGAAGGCCGCTTTCGAGGGCGCGTCGAGCGAGCTTTTAACGAAGACGGTTTCGAACGTATCCACCGTTTTGCAGGCGATGGTCGCCGCCGGCGTGGCAAAGTCTAACGGAGAGGCGAGGAGACTCGTCGAGCAGGGCGGCGTTTCGGTCAACGAGGACAAAGTTACGGATATCAACGCGCCCATTCCCGCAAAAGAGTTCGTTTTGCATAAAGGGAAAAAAGTCCGCGTAAAGATCGTCGTCGAATGATGGATAGGTTTCTTACGGTAAACGGCGAAACAGTCAGCGAAAAGACAATAGAAAAGTCAAGATTCATCGCCTTTTCTTCTCATGTCGAATCGGATGAAGAAGCCAAGGCTTTTCTTGCTAAAATCAGCGCGCTTCACCCTTTGGCAACGCACGTCTGTTATGCTTATATCGCCGACAAAACGGGAAATCTCGCGCGCTTTTCCGATAACGGCGAGCCTCAGGGGACCGCCGGCATACCGATTCTCGAAGTCGTTAAGAATAAGAAGCTGTATGAGACGGCCGTCGCCGTCGTAAGATATTTCGGCGGAATTCAGTTGGGCGCGGGGGGACTCGTTCGGGCGTATTCTTCTTCGGCGGCGGAAAATCTCTCTCGAGCGGATATCCGCGTGAGAGAGATGTCTTCCGAATTAAAAATCTCGGTCGGATATCCCGAAGTTACGCCGCTCATGCGGTTTTTCGATTCTCATAGCTGTGAACAATTAGCGAGCGATTATTCCGAAAAGGTTACGTTTACCGTCGTCGTAAAGAAGGAGGAGGAAACTTCGTTTATTTCCTCCCTCGTGGATTATATGGCGGGCAGAGTTTCCGTAAAAAAAGACGGAGAATATTATCACTCCTTCGAGAGATAGGAGAATCGACTGCATCGAGGAGATGAAATCGCCTTGGTTTGCTGTTCGGACGGGCGATGACAGAAACCGTAAAGGAGAGACGGGGCGACCGGTATCTCTTCTTCTCCGTATCGGTTTGGAACCCGTGCCGAGCGATGATATTTACGGATGATATTTACGAAAGGGAGTCTGTTTTCAGCGAAAGCGCAAACAAACGAGCGGGCGGACGGCTTAACGAATTTGACCGCGACGAAGATATGAAAGCGATTTTTGATCTTTCGGTCGGGATATCGCCAATGAGTTTTGCTTCGTCTTAATTTTTTCGTCGTCGGGAAAACAGACAAGCTCTTTTGCGATTACGGCGACCTGACGACGATCGTCAACGCACGGATTGCCGCAAAGAGTAAATTTTAAGACTATATCTTAAAAATAGGATTGCATTTTTTCTATTCTATGGTATAATAAAGGCAAAGAAAAGAAAAAATTGAATAGCAGGAGGTATTTTATGGATAAAAAAGTAATGTATCAGCTCACCTACGGGCTTTTCGTCGTAACGGCGAAAGAGGGAGAAAAAATCAACGGTTGTATTACGAACACCGCCATGCAGGTGACTTCTTCGCCGAACAGAATTTCTTTAACCGTCAATAAGTCGAACTATACGCACGATATGATCGTACGGACGGGCGAATTTAATGTGACCGTCCTTTCCGAAAAGACGCCGTTCGACTTGTTCAAACGTTTCGGATTTGCCAGCGGAAGGGATACGAATAAATTCGAGGGTTTCAGCCTCTTCGCTTATGCGGCGAACGGCATTCCTTACATCTTGCAGGGTGCGAACGCCTATTTGTCTGGCAGCGTCGTTCAGTCGATCGACTTGGGCACGCATACCATGTTTATCGCCGACGTCACCGACGGGGAAACGCTCTCTACTCTTCCTTCCGTCACATACGGTTATTATCAGAAAAATATCAAGCCCGCTCCCGTTTCTTCTGAGAAGAAGGGGAAGACGGTGTGGAGATGTAAGGTCTGCGGGTACGAATACGAGGGAGAGGAGCTTCCCGAGGATTTTATATGTCCCTTATGTAAACACGGCGCGGAAGACTTTGAAAAGGTCGTCTTGTAAGAGGACGGACGATAGGACAAAATAAAAACGTAAAAGCGGCGAAAGGTTCTTTCGTCGCTTTTCATGTCGCAACCGCCGTAAATTTCAATAAAATAATTTTATTAGGCGTCTTAAAGGGAACTGAACGAAAGGACGCCCGACGAAGGGGCTTTTCCGTTATGAACAAAGGAAGGATCCGCCGTCTTTATTGGCTCTTTATGAAACATGGGGGCGAGAAAGAAAAAAGGGGAAAAGAACGAGGAAAACGGAAAAAAACCGTCAAAAATTGACGGTTCGAAGGAGGAAGGATAAGGTATCATATTGAACTTAAAGATATCGAGGGAACGCTGTGAAAAAACAGAAAATCAGGATGATCTTTTTAACGATGACAAAACGAAAGGATTTCACCGTCTGTATTTGGATGTGTTTTTCAAGAGCTATGCCGCCGTTGAGATGCGTTTTATCCTGCCTATCGGCGAAAGCTCTCTTTTATCTTTTATATAGGGAAAGGGAGAAGAATAAAAAGCGATTTTTATCCGTTCCGATAAACGATATATTCGCTTCTTTTTATCGGGTATCTGTATAATTCTATGCCGTCAAGGTTTTCCGCGTACATATTGATTGCCGATATACAATGATTTTCATACGTAGTATAATAATAAATTCCCTTATCCGCATCGCAGCACGAGGTATATACGGTAATTTCGTAATCGCCGTCTCCTACCATACAAGCCCCGCGCTGTTGTTCTACCGAACCGAGAATATGAAAAAATTGGTTCACGCTCTCTTCTTCGGTATCGCCGGAAACCGAATTCATTTTTATAAACGCAGCCCGAATAAAACGAGATTGCGAAGACGAGTCGCCGGGTAAGCCGAGCGCGCCCATGCCGCGGCTGTATGCTTTTAGATCGAGTTGATCGGAAAAAGTGTTTTCCTTTTCCTTCGGCGATAAGTTTCTGTAATTGTTGAGATGAAACATTTGCATATCGAACGGGGGATTATTGGTCAATATCCCCACGGGATTATCGTAAATTTTTAATCCTTCTTTTACAAATTCGACGGTAATCGCCTCGTTCCTATCTGCAATAATCCAATGTAGCTGTGCGGCGGGCAATCGATCGTTGTAAGACGAATTGATAAGGCAAATTGTTTTAAGCTGCGTTAAAGCCTCCTTGACGGAAGCGCATTTACCGAGAATATACGGTAAAAATTCAAATTGCGCTAAACGGATTTTATTTTTTTCATCGCCTCCGTACACGGCGTTCCCTACGAAATGAAGCCCCGCCATACATAATCCTTTTTCATTGACCGCATCGTAATATAAAGGATAATTTTCCGGCGTGTAAGCCATACCGATCATTGCATAGTGCTGCGATTCAAGCGTATCGCTCCCATTCCATCGTAAAGGGTAATTTCGCGGCGTAACGGTTACTTCTTCGGCGTAAGAAAAATCGTAATCGAGCGTGCGACCAAAATAAAAATGGTTGGTTTTATATGTTGAAGCTGTACACATTTTTATTATTATGTTACGGTATTTTATTTTTATTCAAAGGCCCGAGGGATATAGGATGATCCTCTCGAGCCTATTTTTTAACGCTCTTCTCGGAAATAAGACAGTCCGAGGCTCGCCGGGGGTTGGTTTTCCTTTTTCCCTCGAATACTCGTAAGAATGAGAACAACGACCGTTACGACGTAAGGAATTAGTTTTAGTAAGTTGATTTGAACGAAGGAAACGCCCGTGATATAGCTGGCTATAATGTACAGTCCTCCGAATACGATAGAGCCGAGAATGGCGAGATCGGGCTTCCAAAGGGTGAAGATGACGAGGGCGATGGACAGCCAGCCGATTCCTTCAATGGTGTCGGTGACCGTCGCGCCGATGATTCCGCCCATGTATTCCATAATATAACACAGACCTCCAAGCCCTGCGACCGCGCTTCCCGTAAGCACGAAAATATACTTATATTTCGTCACCGCGATCCCTGCCGCATCCGCCGTTGCGGGATTTTCTCCGACGGCGCGGAGATTTAATCCCGTCTTTGTCCTTCGTAAGATCCATGCGAAGAGGAAGGCGCAGACGACGGCGATATAAGCGAGCACGCCGTGGGCGAGGAAAATACGTCCGAACCAGCCGAGTCGATCGATGAAAGGGGGATAGGCGTTGAAGAAATTAAGTCCCGCGGAGGAGAGAAGCATACTGCTTTCGCTGTCCGTGAGGATGACGCTGTTTAAAAAGTATGAGGCGAAGCCCGTGCCGAAAATGGTGACGGCAAGACCGGTCACATTTTGATTTGCGCGAAGAGAGATCGTGAGAAAGGCGTAGATTGCGCCCAGCGCGCCTGCAAAAATAACGGCGAACAGAATGGCGAAGAGCACGGTGAAAAAGCCTATCGGATTGCTTACGGAAACCAAATAAATCTTCGCTCCGAAGCAGCCGCCCGTCGCGCCCGCGCACATGACGCCGGGAATGCCGAGATTCAAATGACCGGATTTCTCGATAAGAATTTCTCCGATGCAGCCGAAGAGAAAGATGACGCCGAATTCAATGGCTTTTGCAAGAAAGGTTTCCATGAATCAGAGTTCCTCCTTTTTGTCAGATTTCGTTTCTTCGGGTGTTGTCTTCTTGTTGAAGACCTTTTTGATTTTTCCGAAGAACCGATTCGTTTTCGCTTTAAATTCCGCGTTAAAATTTATTTTATAGGAAACGAAGAATTCGCAGCCGATGATAAAGAAATACACGATTCCGATGATGATATCGGAGAGCGCTTCGTTGGTAAATCCGAAATCGGTGCAGACCTGACTCATGCCTTTCGACAAGAAGGTGATGAGGAAAGAGGTTGCGATCATGACGAGCGGATTGAATTTTGCCAGCCATGCGGACATAATGCCGGTGAATCCCATATTTGCGTCCATATCGACGCTGACTGTATGATTGATGGAGCCGGAGAGAAGCAAGCCCACGATACCGCAGATTGCGCCCGATAAGAGCGTCGTACGAATGATGACTTTTTTTACGTTTACGCCGATGTAACGCGCCGTGTTTTCGCTCTCGCCCACGACGGAAAGCTCATATCCGTGTTTGCTGAATCTAAGATAAGCGAATATCGCCGCCGTCAGTACGGCTACGACGATGATCGTGAGCAGGTATTTATTCCCGACGACGGGAAGATTCGCGTTCGGCAGAGGATCCATGGCGCCCGTTCCGTTGGGATACCAATAAGAGATGAAGAACGCTACGAGATAGAGGGCGATATAATTCATCATCAGCGTGAACAGCGATTCGTTCGTTTTGAAAAACGCTTTGAAAATCGCGGGAATCACCGCCCAGATCGCGCCGGCGAGGACGCTCGCCGCAATCATAAAAAGATAGACGACGCCGTCGGGTAATTTTCCGCCGAAGTAATACATGCACATCGTACAGGCGAGACAGCCCATAAGGATTTGTCCGTTGCCGCCGAGATTCCAGAATCTCATCTTAAAAGTGACGACGAGCGCGAGGGAAACGCCGAGGAGCAGGGCGGTATTTTGAAGCAGCAGCCATATTCTCCTCTCCGTTCCGAATGCGCCCGAAAAGAGGGAGGCGTAGACGCTGAAAAATCCCTTCGAACGATCCGAGGCGGCGGTGACAAAGACTCCGCAGAGGATAAGTCCGAGCACGATGGCGATCAATCTTATAAGGACGCCCTTCCAAAGGGGCATACCGTCGCGTTTCACGATATGAAAGATGGGTTCGCGCACGGTTTTTTCGTTCTGTTTGCAATCAGTCATTTTCCGCCTCCTTGTCGCTTTCTTTCTCTGTCGCTGTATCTTCCGTCTTCGTCATGAGCAGACCGATCTGCTCTTTCGTCGCGGTTCTTCCGTCCAAGACGCCCGTCACTCTTCCGGATCCGAGCACTAAAATGCGGTCGCAGAGAGAAATGAGCACGTCGAGGTCTTCGCCTACGAAAATGACGGCGACGCCGCTTTCTTTTTGTAAATTGAGAAGGTTATAGATGGTATAAGAAGAATTGATATCCAGCCCTCTTACGGGATAGGCCGCCATGAGGACCTTGGGGGAGGAGGAAATTTCTCGCCCTACGAGAACCTTTTGTACGTTTCCGCCGGAAAGCCTCCTTACGGGGGTGTGAACGTCGGGCGTAACGACCTCGAGATCCTTCACGATGTGATCCGCTAAAACGCTCGGATTTTTTCTGTCGAGGAAGGGGGCCTTTCCCTTTTTGTAGCTTCTCAGCATAACGTTATCGACGATATCCATATTGCCGACGAGCCCCATGCCCAAACGGTCTTCGGGCACGAAGGAAAGCTTTACGCCGAGTTCTCTTATCTGCGTCGGCGTTTTATCTTGGAGATCGACGATTTTTCCGTCCTTCGGATTGAGGTAAGTAATCTCTCCCTCTCGGAGCTTTTGCAGACCCGCGATCGCTTCAAGCAACTCTCTCTGCCCGCTCCCCGCGATGCCCGCGACGCCGAGAATTTCTCCGGAACGGGCGGTAAAAGAAACGTCGTCGAGCATCTTTACGCCGTCGTGATTGACGACGCTCACGTCTTTTACGAACAACCGATCGCACACGTCCTTTGGTTCGCTTCTGTCGATGTTGAGTTCTACCTTCTTTCCCACCATCATTTCGGTGAGCGTCGATTCGTTCGTCTCTTTCGTGTTGACCGAGCCGACGTATTCGCCCTTTCTCAGGACGGCTACGCGATCGGAAACGGAGAGAACCTCGTGCAGCTTATGCGTGATAATGATAATGGATTTTCCGTCTTCCTTCATTCGTTTGAGGACGGAGAACAGCTTTTCCGTCTCCTGCGGCGTAAGGACGGCGGTGGGTTCGTCGAGAATGAGGATATCCGCCCCGCGGTAGAGAACTTTTACGATTTCGACCGTCTGTTTTTCAGAGACGGACATATCGTAGATTTTCTTTTTCGGATCGATGTGAAAGCCGTATTTTTCAGCGATTTCTCTGACTTTGGCATTGACTTCCTTCAAGCGGTATTTTTTTTCGTCCTTGACGCCGAGCACGATATTCTGCGCCGCCGTAAAGACGTCGATCAACTTGAAGTGCTGGTGGATCATGCCTATTTTATGACGGAAAGCGTCCAAGGGGGAACGGATGACGGCTTCTTCTCCGTCGATGTAAATTTCCCCTTCGTCCGGAAAGTAAATGCCGGAGATCATATTCATAAGCGTCGTTTTACCGCTGCCGTTTTCGCCGAGTATGGCGAGAATTTCGCCTTGATAGACGGAAAGATTGACGTTTTTGTTGGCTACGACGTTTCCGAAATATTTGGAAATATTTCGAAGTTCTAATGCGATTGTCTGTTCCACTTGATACCTCGATTGTTTCATTATGCGGACTTTTTTAAAAAAACAAGAGGCGGAGAAAGAATTCTTCGCCGACTTGTCTCTTTATATTTGAAAATTAATAGATAGCGTTGAGGAGCGTAATGTTGTCGATGAGAACGTCGAAGTAAGGAGCGGAACGGTAATCGGGCAGCTTGGATTCCTGGAATACGCCGTTTGCAACGACTTCGGTTTCGCCTACATAGTCTCCGTCTACATCTGCGAGATAAGAGATCAGGCGTCCGTTTTCGTCGACGGTCGCGTTTGCGTTGGAAGTCTCGGTTACGGTTACGGTAAATTTAGAAGTGTCGAATACGCTTAAAGAGCCGTCTTGAAGCGCTTTCCGGACTTCGGCGACCTTCTCCGCAGTGCCTTCTGCCGCCGCAGAGCCGAAATCGGTGAGGACGACGGATTCGGAGTCGATCGTGCCGCACCAATCGGTATCGATCGCCGTGCCGTTTGCGACGCAGTCGATCATATATTCAAAATAGGGAACCCAATTAATTCTGGAAGACACGATAAAGGTGTTGGGGCAGGAAGCTTCCGTGCTGCCGTTGTAGGAGACATTGGGAACGCCTGCGGCTTCGCAAGCGGAGGGAGCGCCCATCGAATCCGCGTGCTGGGAAATGAGAGCCGCGCCTCTTTGAATGAGGTTCTGAGCGCCTTCCTTTTCGGCCGCTTCGTCGTACCAGCTTCCCGTGAAGGTTACTTCCATCGAAAGAGAGGGCATACCTGCCGTTTCTTCGAGGACGGACTGAGCGCCGAGGAAGAAAGAGGTATAGCCGGAAATTACTTCCGCATAGGTGTATGCGCCTACGTAACCGATCTTGATATTTCCGTTTTCGTCGTAGTTGGAATCGACGAGCTCGCCGTTGTTGTACATTTCGACGAGCTTCATGCCGGCGGCTACGCCCGCAAGATATCTGCCCTCGTAAATAGAGGCGAATGCGTCGTGGAAGTTCGCCTGGTTTGCGACTTTTGCCTGCGTTCCGGTAGCGTGGCAGAATTGAACGTCCTCAAATTCCTTTGCCGCTTGAAGAATAAAGGATTCGTGTCCGAAAGAATCGGCGAATACGACGTCGCAGCCCTGATCGACAAGGTCTGCCGCCGCGTCGTAGCAGGCGGCGGTTTCGGGAATGCCCGTCTTGACGAGCAGTTCGGCTCCCTTGTTTGCGCAAGCCTCCTTCATGGCGTCGATGAAGTTTTTGTCGTAAGTAGAGTTGCTGTCATGGAGGGCGATAAGCCCCACTTTGACGGTATCGCCGTCTTCCTTTTTGTCGCACGATGCGAGGAGCGCGACTCCGGATACAGTCATAACGGCTGCGAGAGCGATGGTTGCAATTTTTTTCATAAACTATCTCCTTATTTCGCGCGCGGGGCGCGAATAAAAATTTTAACGATTTTATCAATACCCTTTTTTGAAAGAGATATTTTCTTACCCTCTGAACACGATCGAGGAACCTTCCATGCGTTCGATAACGGCGAGGGATTCTACTTTATAGCCCTCTGCGCGAAGCTCGTCTCCTCCGCCCTGAAAGCCCTTCTCGATTTCCGCGCAACAGCCGACGATTTCGGCTCCCGCCTGCTTGACGATGGAAATCAATCCTTTCAGCGCATTTCCGTTGGCAAGGAAGTCGTCGGTGATCAGAACTTTATCGTCTTTGTCGATGTAAGCGCGACCGACGGCGATATTGTAAGTCGTTTTGTGCGTGTAGGAATATACGAAAGCGGAAAGCTGTTCGCCGCTCACATTGGCGGAGGGGTGTTTCTTGGCGAATACCATGGGAACGCCGAGCTCTGTTCCGACCGCCGTGGCGAAAGGGATGCCGGAGGATTCCACGGTCAGGACCTTGGTAATTTCGGAATCGGAAAACAGCCGCTTGACTTCTTCCGCCATCTTTTTTAAAAATACCGTGTCTACCTGCTGGTTTAAAAAGCTTCCCACTTTCAGAACGTCTCCCGGCAGAACGACGCCCTCTTTGATGATTTTTTCCTCTAACGCTTTCATAGATCCCCCCATGAGAAAGAAAAAAAGCAGAAAGCGACCTTTATCGCCTCTGCCAATATATTTCTTCCGATTTCTTCCAATAGTTGCAGTTTCCGGGCGCTGCAGTAGAGACGCCTCCGCCGCTGAAAAGGAGGCATATATTGGCTTTCGTCTATTTTTTGCTTGTAAAAAATGCTCCGGAATATAGCGGACGAAGCGCGGCGACAGCCATGCGAGGTCTGTATATTCAACGTATGTATTTATATCACAATAGAAATAGGAAGTCAAGTTTTTGCGAAAAAAATATGAAAGACGGTTTTTTTGATTATTTTTTATCTTTCTTTGAAAAAAATTCACTTTCCTGACGAATTTTGTCGAAGAAAACTGCCGTTTTCGTTTGATCGAAAGCGGCAGAAGGAGAGTTATAGCTCGTAGGGCGTTTCCTGATATACGCAGTTCAGCCAATTGTTATAGAATAAATTCGAAGTCGAAGACCAATTCATTCTGATCTGCGTACATTCCTTGTCGGCAAAGTAAGAATAGGGCTTTTTGATGGGAAGACCCTTTGCGAGATCTCTCTCGTATTCTTTTTTCAGCGTGTCCCGATCGTACTCCATGTGACCGAGGACGAAAACCTGCTTGTTGTCTTGGGAAGCGACGATGGCGGGACCCGCTATTTTGGAATATCCCAAAACCTTGAGCTCCGGATGCTTCTTGATATCGGCAAGCTCTACGGTGGTGTGGCGGGAATGGCACATATGAAATTCGTCGGAAATGCCTCTCATCAGCGGCTCCGGATGATTCGTAATCGTCTTTTGATGGGAGAACACGCCGAACAGCTTTTCTTTGAGCGGATGCTTGGGAATTCCGTAAAAATAATTGAGCGCGGCCATAGCCCCCCAACAGATGAAGATGGCGGAGGTGACGTTCGTCTTGGAAAAATCGAACAGCCTCTTTAATTCGTCCCAATAGGAGACGGAGGAAAATTCCATCGTCTCCACGGGCGCGCCCGTTATGATCATGCCGTCGAAATAGCGGGTTTTCACCGTCTCAAACGACTTATAGAATTTATCGAGGTATGCCGCTTCGGTGTTCTTGCTGTGATACGTTTCGGTATGAATCAGCGTGATATTCACCTGCAAAGGGGAATTGGACAAAAGGCGCATAAATTGCGTCTCCGTCTCTATTTTCGTCGGCATCAGATTGAGAAGGGCTATTTCGAGCGGACGGATATCCTGTTTGGAAGCTCTTCCCTTTTCCATGACGAAGATTCTCTCTTCGCTTAAAATGGAATAAGCCGGTATATTTTTATCTATGACGATAGGCATTGCAAACGAACTCCTTATCTGTATTTATCGATATTTTTCGACCGTTCGGACGATGTGCGCGGACGGATGTGAAAACAAGCCGTAAAAAGCGATTACCTTAAATATTCCTTGATCGCCCGGTCTGTCTCCCTCTTTGCGTCGCGTTCGGCGAGGGCTTGTTTTTTATCGTACGTGTGCTTTCCGCGGCACAACGCCACTTCCGCTTTGACGAGGGAATCTTTAAAATAAAGCTTTAAAGGGACGAGCGTGTAGCCTTTTTCGTTGATTTTTCCCGATATTTTCGCGATTTCGTCCTTATGCAGAAGGAGACGGCGCGGACGCCTTGCGTCCCTGGAATTGAACGCGCCCGCCTTGTCGTAGACGGCGATGTGCATATTTTCGATATCCGCCTGACCGTTTCTGATCAAGCAGAAGGCGTCGTTCATGTTTACGTTTCCCTTCCGCAGGGATTTGATTTCCGCTCCTTCTAAAACGATTCCGGCTTCGTATCTGTCTTCGATGAAATATTCAAAGGAAGCCGTTCGGTTGGTGGTTATGATTTTCATAGAATAATTATATCACACTCCGGATAAAAGTAAAAGAAAAATTCCGAAATAAAAATAAAAACGGCTTGCGGCTAACCGTTCGAGGACGCGCCTTCCTCCCTTTTTTCGATCAATTGAAACTCCGTTCTCCTCGTGTCGAAACGGCAGGAAACGACGCGCACGCGGATTTCCTCGCCGATGCGGAAGGAAAGTTTTCTGCCGCGGAGCATATATTTTTGCTCGATATATTCATATTCGTCTTCGGGCAAGGTTTCCAAGGGGATAAATCCTTCGATCGCGTTGGACAGCTCGGCGAACAGCCCGAAGGAGGTCACGCCCGAAAGAACCGCGTCGTATTCCTCTCCGATATGTTCGTGCATATAAGCGACTGTATACAAATCGTTCACGTCGCGCTCCGCTTCCATGGCTCTCCGTTCGGCGTTCGAGGATTGAACGGAGGCCTCGTTTACGAAATCCTTATATTTTTCGCCTACCTTTTCGTAATTTCCGTCGAGGATTTCCTTGATGATGCGGTGAATGCACAGATCGGGGTAACGGCGGATAGGGGAGGTAAAGTGACAGTAGCACGCGGAAGCGAGACTGAAATGCCCCGCGTTGACGGGGGAATATTTCGCCTTCATCATCGAGCGCAGCATCACGCGGTTGACGACGGAATAGATCGGTCGGTCTTTGATTTTGTCGAGAATGTTTTTGTAATCGTAGGAACGAACGTCTTCGGGATTGATTCGACTGCGTACGCCCAGCTCCGATAAAAAGTTCTTGAATTCCTCCGCCTTATCCGCGCTCGGTTTTTCGTGAACGCGATAGACGAAGGGCGCGGAAAGGTCGGACATATACGTCGCCACCGTTTCGTTCGCGATCACCATGAATTGCTCGATCATTTCGTGCGAGATCGTGCGTTTGTCGTCGGGAATTTCTATTCGTCCGTCTTTGCCGAGCAGAATCTTTTTTTCGTTGATTTCGAGATCGACGCAGCCTTTTTTCGCTCGCATATCGATGAGGATGCGGGTGAGCGCGACGGCGTCGGCGATCATTTCGGGCAGATCGGGATAACGTTCGATTGTCTTTCGGTCTCCCTCCGCAATGGCGGCGACGTCGGTATAAGTCATGCGGTGCGCGGAGCGGATAACGGATTTGCATATTTCGCGGTCGACCGTCTTTCCCTGTCGGTCTATTTTCATGATGCAGGACAGTGCGAGCCGATCTTCTCCCTCGTTCAACGAACAAATACCGTTGGAGAGCGCTTTCGGCAACATGGGAAGGACTCGATCGGGAAAGTATACGCTCGTCCCGCGTTCGAACGCTTCGTTGTCGAGCTCGCTTTTATAGGTTACGTATTCGCTCACGTCGGCGATATGCACGCCGAGAACGTAATAATTTCCGTCCTTTTCTACGCTGATTGCGTCGTCGATGTCGCGAGTGTCCTCGCCGTCTACGGTGACGATGAGTTTATCTCGGAAATCCTTGCGGTGAAGGAGCGCTTTTCCCGCAACGGGCTTTTTCGCCTGTTTTTCCGCCTCCCTTATGACGGATTCGGGAAATTCCTCCCTTAAAGAATGTGAACGGATCAGGGAGAGCTCTTCGAGAAAAAGTTGATTTTCCGCCTCTAAAATTTCGACGATTTCGCCGCCGGGCGCCTTATCGCGGGGATATTCGGTAATGCGCGCCACGGCTTTTGCGCCGCTTACGCAGTCCTTGCTCGCCTTGACGGGAATAAAGACGTCCGTGCAGAATTTTTTTTCGTCCGGGCGGAGGAAGCAAAAGTTTCCCTCGCGGTAAAAGGTCCCTACGACCTCCCGTAAGCCTCTTTCGAGTACGGCGATGACTTCCGCCTCGTCGTCGCTCTTGGCGTCCTTTACGGGCATACAATAGACGAGATCTTTGTGATACGCGCCGTGCATGAATCGCTTGGGGATAAAGAAATCATGACCGATGCTTTTGTCTTCGGGAATCAGAAAGCCGAAGCCTTTTTCATTGCCGGAAATTCTTCCCTTGATCGCGCCGAGCTGTTCCGCCGTGCCGTAGTGAAAGAAAAAGTCGCGGTAAAGCTTTTCTTCGTCGCACAATTCGTGTAAAAGTCGGCGAACGCGAAGCTTTTCCTGTCCGTTTTTTATGCCGAGCTTCCTGCAAATTTCCACGTCTGTGAGCCGTGCGAAGGAACCGTCGTAAAATTTTTCAAGTAATCGTTCTTTTGCGTTCAATGTTGTGTGTTCTCCTTCCTTTCGATATGTAAAAAAGCGGCTCCGTATTTTTCAGAGCCGCTCGTTTGTATTGCATTTTTTAAGACCATATGCCGTCATGCTGAAGAATAAAGAAGATAATCGCAATCACACCCAAGGCAATGATGCAGCCGTAGGTTACTTTTTTCAGCTTTTCTTCTATGGATTTTCCTTTATTTTTTCCGAAGAACGTTTCGCTCGAGCCGCCCAAAGCGTTGATTCCGGTCGAATTGCCGGGTTGCATGAGAACGATGATAATGGAAAAAATCGCAATCAAAAATACGAGAGCCACCATTAAGATACATAATACCATGAATAAGGTATACAAGCCGCTACCCGATACGGGTACGAGCAAATTGGACAGATTCATCATAATTTTGTCTTCCTTATTGTTCCTGAAAAGTAATTTTTATCAATTCTCCAAGAATTATAACATATCGAAATAAAAATGACAACCGAAAAAAGGGAAATTTCCATAATTTTTTTGCAAAAGAAAGGAGGTTTGTCCGCTTTTTCAGAAGGATCGCATCATACAAAAAGCTGCAGACCGACGGGATTCGTCGACCTGCAGCCGTTTCGGGGTTTACCCGAAACGCCGTTTCCTTTTTTATCTGACGATCAAGCTCTTGCCCGTCATTTCCTTCGGCTGAGGGATTCCCATCATTTCGAGCAAGGTGGGAGCGAGATCGGCAAGCACGCCGCCTTCGCGGAGTTTGACGTCCTTCAGCTCGTTGGAAACGAGGATGACGGGCACCGGATTAGTCGTATGCGCGGTGAAGGGGGTTACGCCGTCCTCGTCGATCATCCTGTCGGCGTTGCCGTGATCTGCGGTGACCAGCGCGCCGCCGCCCATTTCGAGAATTTTATCGACGACCTCTTTTACGCATTCGTCTACGGTATGCACCGCTTTTTCTGCGGCGGAAAGAACGCCCGTGTGTCCTACCATGTCGCAGTTCGCAAAGTTGAGGATCATCACGTCGTAGTTTCCGGTGGAAAGCTCTTCGAGAACTTTATCCTTTACGAGGTAGGCGCTCATCTCCGGCTGTAAGTCGTACGTGGCGACCTTCGGGGAGGGAATGACGATTCTCGTTTCGCCCTCCACGGGGGGCTCTAATTTTGCGTTGAAGAAGAAGGTTACGTGCGCGTATTTTTCCGTCTCGGCGATATGCAATTGCGTCAGACCGAGGGAAGAAATATATTGAGGGAGGGTATTTTCGATCGTGTCGATGGGGAACGCCACGCCCACGTTTTTAAAGGAGGAATCGTATACGGCGAATCCGACGTATACGGGCGCGAGAAATCCCGTCTTTCTCTCAAAGCCGAGCCGTTTGCCCGTCTTTGCGTCGGTAAAGGGGAATTCTTCTTGGGAGAACATTCTCGTAATCTGTCTGGCTCTGTCGGGGCGGAAGTTGAAGAAGATGACGCTGTCGCCCTTTTCTACGAGCGCGACGGGCTTTCCGTTTTTGAGGAGGTTGGTGGGCAGAACGAATTCGTCGGTGACGCCCCTTTCGTAGGAGCGCCTGCACGCCTCTTCGGCGGAGCATTCTTCCCGAACGCCTTCGCCCAAGACGAGCATATTGTAAGCCTTTTCCTCTCTGTCCCAATTGTTGTCTCTGTCCATGGCGTAATATCTTCCGCAGATGGAAGCGATTTCGCCGAAGCCGAGCTCGTCGATTTTATCTTGCAGATCCTTTAAAAAGCCGGCTCCGGAAGCGGGCGGTTCGTCTCTGCCGTCCAAAAAGGCGTGAATGTAAACGTTGTCCAGTCCTCTTTCCTTCGCCATTTGAATGAGCGCGAAGAGATGCGTGATATGGCTGTGAACGCCGCCCGTGGAAGCGAGTCCCCAAAGATGCAGCTTTTTCCCGTTCGCCTTTGCGCTGTCCATCGCTTTGACGAGGGCGGGATTTTCAAAGAAATCGCCGTCTTGAATGGATTTCGTTATTTTGGTCAGATCCTGATAGACGATTCTGCCCGCGCCGATGTTCAGGTGTCCCACTTCGGAATTGCCCATTTGTCCGTCGGGAAGACCTACGCTCATGCCGCTTGCGCCGATTTGCGTGTTCGGATATTCCTTTTTGAGCTCGGCGATATTTTTGCTTCCGTCGAGAGAAATGGCGTTGCCTTCGGACGCGGGAGCGACGCCGTAACCGTCCATAATGATGATCGCATAAGGTTTTTTCATGTTGCTCCTCCAAAAATTATTTATCGAAATTGACGATGCTTGCGAAGTCCATGTTCAGGGACGCGCCGCCGATGAGTCCGCCGTCGATATTCTCCTGAGCCATGAGTCCCTTGCAGTTCTTTCTGTTCATGGAACCGCCGTAAAGAATACGGATCGCGTTCGCTTCTTCCTGCGAGTAGACGCGCGCGATATGTCTTCTGATGTGCGCGATGGTTTCCTCCGCCTGTTCGTTCGTCGCCGTCACGCCGGTGCCGATCGCCCAGACGGGTTCGTATGCCACGACGATGTTTCTCACGTCTCCGTCGTGATATAAATGATGAAGGGCGTATTCGATCTGATAATTCAAGACGACGTTGGTGAGCTCTTTTCCTCTCTGTTCGAGCGTCTCTCCCACGCAGATGATGGGAATCAGTCCGTGTCTGAGCACGGCGCGCGCCCTGAGGTTTACCGTTTCGTCGGTGTCGCCGAAAAGGCTTCTTCTTTCGCTGTGACCGACGATGACGTATTCCACGCCGTATTCTTTTAGTTGTTCCGCGTCGACTTCGCCGGTGTATGCGCCGTTGGTTTCCCAATGCATATTCTGCGCGCCGAGGCGAATGTTACTGCCCTTAACCGCTTCCGAAACGGCGGGAATGAGAATTGCGGGCACGCAAACCGCTACGTCGCAAGACGCGTCCTTCACCATGGGCTTTAAGCTTTCGATGAGGCGCGTTCCTCTTTCCGCGGTAAGATTCATCTTCCAGTTGCCGGCAATCAAAGGCTTTCTGTTTTCGTTCATAAAATAGGGTTCTCCTTTACATTCTCTTCTATCAAGAACAGGAGGGAGAAATTTTTCATTCTCCCTCGCGATTGTCTCGTGGTTATTCTTTTTCGTTGAGGCAAGCAATACCGGGAAGGACTTTTCCTTCAAAGAGTTCGAGCGAAGCGCCGCCGCCGGTGGAGATATGGGTCATCTTGTCGGCGTAACCGAGCTGCTGAACGGCTGCCGCGCTGTCGCCGCCGCCGATGATGGTGGTAGCTTGACCGTATACGTCTGCGAGCGCCTGCGCCACCGCTTTGGTGCCTTTCGCCAAAACGGGATTTTCAAATACGCCCATAGGACCGTTCCAAATGACGCTCTTCGCTTTCTTTATTTCTTCCGCGAACGCTTCGATGGTCGCGGGGCCGATATCCAATCCCATTTTGTTCGCGGGGATTTCCATCGTGGGAACGACTTCCGTTTCGATTTCGGCGTCGATGGGATCGGGGAAGGCGTCGGCTACTACGGTGTCTACGGGGAGGAGGAGCTTCTTGCCCTTTGAAGCCGCTTTTTCGATCATTTCCTTACAGTAGCCGATCTTTTCGTCGTCTACGAGAGAGGTCCCTACGCTGCCGCCCTGCGCTTTAATAAACGTGTAAGCCATGCCGCCGCCGATGATGAGCGTGTCGCATTTTTCGAGGAGGTTGGCAATGACGTTGAGCTTATCCGCAACCTTTGCGCCGCCGAGAATAGCTACGAAGGGTCTCTTGGGATTTTCGAGGGTGTCCGCCATGACGGAGAGCTCTTTCTCAATCAGGAAACCGCAAACCGCCGTCTTGATGATGCCCTTTTCCACGATTGCCGCCGTGGAAGCGTGGGAGCGGTGCGCCGTTCCGAACGCGTCGTTCACGTAAATTTCCGCGTCGTAAGCGAGCGCCTTGCAGAAATTTTCTTCCTTTTTTTCTTCTTCCCAATGGAAACGGAGGTTTTCGAGAAGGACGGCTTCTCCCTCTTTCAAGGCGTCTCTCTTGGCGTTGGCGTCGGGACCGATGACGTCGGAAGCGAAGGTAACCTTTCCGCCGAGAAGTTCGTTCAGTCTGTCTGCGACAGGCTTCAAGGTGAGCTTTTTCGGCTCTTCTTTCAACGCTTTTGCGACGACGGCCTCTTTTGTAGTTTCGCCCGCGTCAATCTTCTTTTGATCCTTTTTGTTGAGTTTTACTTCGGAGGAGAAGATGGAATGGGGCTTGCCCATATGAGAGCAGAGCGTAACCTTCGCGCCCGCTTCAAGCAGGTATTTGATCGTGGGGAGAGCTCCCTGAATACGGTTTTCGTCGGTGATGACGCCGTCCTTCATGGGAACGTTGAAATCGCATCTCACGAGGACCTTTTTGCCTTTTACATCCACGTCTCTGATTGTCTTTTTGTTCATAAATACAATATTAGCTCCTTATCTTAAATATTTTTCTTACTTAATGATAAACTTTTTTTGGTTTTTTGTCAATACTTTGGTATGAAAAATCGTCGGGAAAAGACGTTTTTTTACGGATATTCGGCGGGGAAAGGAATGCGATCGCGCTCTCTTTTCGGCGCGGCGACGGTTTTCCCGACGGGCGCGCGAGGGTTCGTTTCCCGAATCGGGGAGGAACCCTTAACGTTCGCCGAAGGGAAGCTCTACGAAAATAGGGTTTTCTCGAAAAGAGGACGATTCCGAAAAAAGGGGAAGATCGATTGGGGGAAAGCGTTTATAAGGGAAAAAATTGTCGTACAAAACGCTTCAATTTGCTTGACAATTATTGAAGGCTTGTATAAAATATTAACGTTATCCCGTAGGGTGGATTATGCCCGAACGGAAACGAGAAAATAAAAACGACTTCTTTAAACTGCATAAGGGCGGTTTACTGAATATATTCCAAATTACTTTTTAACAAGGAGGTTTTCTTATGCCTACAATCAATCAGTTGATTAAGAACGGCAGAAAAAAGCAGACCGTTAAGTCCAAATGCCCCATTCTCGAGCAATGTCCTCAAAAGCGCGGCGTTTGCCTTTCGGTTACGACAACGACCCCTAAAAAGCCTAACTCCGCAATGAGAAAAGTCGCCAGAGTAAGACTTACCAACAAACAGGAAGGCGTTGTTTACATTCCCGGCGAAGGTCACAACCTTCAGGAACACAGCTCCGTTCTCGTACGCGGCGGACGTGTCAAGGATCTGCCCGGCGTTCGTTATCACATCGTTCGCGGCGCGCTCGATACCGCAGGCGTTGCAAAGCGCAATCAGGCGCGTTCCAAGTACGGCGCAAAACGCCCCAAGAATTAAGCTTTAATTAATAA
>CAYWKM010000014.1:0-5188 GCA_964459165.1 uncultured Clostridia bacterium | reverse complement strand
TAATTAATAAGGAAAGCGGATTTCAAAAAATTTATTTCTGTATCCTACTTGTTTCGGAATATGTTCAAGCCCCGGAATCAAAAGTAGGCAGTATGCGGATTTTTCCGCAGAAGGTTTGCTACCGCTCGGAAGGGGCGGCAAGCAATAGCTGTACTGAAGGGTAGCTAATCAAAAAGCCCTTATCAAACAAATTTTAAAGGAGGATAATTTTATGTCCAGAAGAGGGAATGTCCCTAAAAGAGATGTATTACCCGATCCTATGTACGGGAGCAAAGTGGTAACCAAGCTCATCAATCAGATCATGCAGAACGGCGAAAAAGGCGTCGCTCAGAAGATCGTTTATGACGCTTTCGATAAAATCAAAGAAAAGCTCAATCAGGAGCCCATGGAAGTTTTCAATCAGGCTATGGCGAACATCATGCCCGTCGTTGAAGTCAAGGCTCGCCGAGTGGGCGGCGCCAACTATCAGGTTCCCGTTGAAATCAGACCCGAAAGACGTCAGACGCTCGCAATCCGCTGGCTCGTTCTCAATACCAGAAAGAGAAGCGAAAGAGAGATGTCCAACAAACTCGCAGCCGAGCTGATGGACGCTTACAACAACGCGGGCGGAACCGTTAAAAAGAAAGAAGATACGCACAGAATGGCGGAAGCAAACAGAGCTTTTGCGCATTTCAAGTTTTAATTGAGGTGAAATTATGCCCAGAGAATATGATTTAGCCCATACGAGAAACTTTGGTATCATGGCTCACATCGACGCCGGCAAAACGACCACGACCGAACGTATTTTGTTCTATACCGGCAAGACTCACAAGCTCGGCGAAGTTCACGACGGCGCGGCTACCATGGACTGGATGGTTCAGGAACAGGAAAGAGGCATCACCATTACTTCCGCAGCGACCACCTGTATCTGGAAGCAGCACAGATTCAACATTATCGACACCCCGGGACACGTTGATTTTACCGTAGAAGTGGAAAGATCTCTCCGCGTTCTCGACGGAACGATCGCAACGTTCTGCGCGAAGGGCGGCGTAGAACCTCAGTCTGAAACCGTATGGCGTCAGGCGGATACCTATAAGGTTCCCCGTATCGCATACGTCAATAAGATGGACATCAACGGCGCGAATTTTTTCAACGTCGAAAACATGATTCGTGAAAGACTCGGCGCAAATCCCGTTCCCATCGAACTTCCCATCGGAAAAGAAGACTCCTTCCGCGGTATCGTAGACCTTATCAGAATGGAAGCCGAAGTTTATTACGACGACCTCGGCAGGGATTTCAGAAAAGAACCCATTCCCGAAGATATGGTGGATATCGCCAACGAATATCACGAAAAGCTCGTGGAGGCGGCGGCGGAAGCGAACGAAGACCTCATGAACAAGTACTTCGAAGAGGGCACGCTCTCTCCCGAAGATATCATCGCCGGTCTGAGAATCAGAACGCTCGCAATAGAAGTCGTTCCCATGCTCTGCGGTTCTTCCTATAAGAACAAGGGAATCCAATTTCTTTTGGACGCCGTCATCAATTTTCTTCCCAGCCCTCTCGACGTCGCGCACGTAAAGGGAGTCGATCCCGCCAGCGGGAAGGAAGTCGAAAGAAAGACCTCCGACGAAGAGTATTTCTCCGGACTCGCATTCAAGATCGCGACCGATCCTTTCGTGGGAAGTCTTGCCTATTTCAGATGTTATTCCGGTAAGCTTGACGCGGGTACCTACGCTTATAACTCCACGAAGGATAAAAAGGAACGCATCGGACGCTTGCTTCAGATGCACTCCAATGAAAGAAAGGATATCGATTGCGTTTATTCCGGCGATATCTGCGCCATCGTCGGCTTAAAGTATACGACTACGGGCGACACGCTCTGCGACGAAGCGCATCCCATCATTCTCGAAAAGATGGAGTTCCCCGAACCCGTTATTCAGCTCTCCTTGGAGCCTAAGACGAAAGCCGGTCAGGAGAAGATGGTCATGGGACTCATCAAACTCGCGGAAGAGGATCCTACCTTCAAAACTTGGACGGATCAGGAAACCGGTCAAACGATCATCGCGGGCATGGGCGAGCTGCATCTCGATATCATCGTAGACAGATTGTTGCGTGAATTCCACGTCGAAGCAAACGTCGGCGCGCCTCAGGTCGCATACAGAGAAACGATTAAGAAAGCGGTTGACGCGGAAGGAATGTATAAGCGTCAGTCCGGCGGTAAAGGTCAGTACGGTCATTGCCGTATCCATCTCATTCCTCAGGAGCCCGGCGCGGGCTATGCTTTTGAAGATATCACCGTCGGCGGATCGATTCCCAAAGAATTTATTCCCGCCATCGACAAGGGTATTCAGGAAGCGGCCAAAAACGGATTCCTCGCCGGATATGAGATCGTGGACTTTAAGGTTCAGGTATACGACGGATCTTATCATGAAGTCGATTCCTCCGAACAGGCGTTCAAGATCGCGGGATCTATGGCTTTGAAGGACGGTCTTGCAAAAGCGAACGCCGTTCTCATGGAACCCATCATGAAGGTTCAGATCATCACGCCCGAGGATTATTTCGGCGATTTGATGGGCAACGTCTCTTCCCGCCGCGGCAACATTGTTTCCACGGAAGACAGAATGGGCGGCGCTAAGGCGATCAACGCGGAAATTCCTCTGTCCGAAATGTTCGGCTACGCCACCGATCTGCGTTCGAGGACGCAGGGGCGCGGTCAGTTCACGATGCAGTTCGACCATTACACCGAAGTTCCCCGCAGCGTATCCGAAGAAATCATCAAAGCGCGCGGAAAGAAGCAGGATTAATCGATCAGACAGGCTGAGAGCAACTCCCCGATAAGTAAAAAATTACAAAAAATTTCAAAAAAAGGTATTAAAATATTTGCTTAACTTGTTATTTTAATATATAATAAATATCAATAAAGCCAGCTAACATGACGGAAAAAGTGATTAGCTGCAAGCTCCTTCCCCCAAGAACAGAGGGGGATGGGAGTACAAAGTTATCATTTTTCATTTTAAAAATATTTGGAGGATTTTTATTATGGCTAAAGTAAAGTACGACAATAGTAAACCCCACGTTAACATTGGTACTATCGGACACGTAGACCACGGTAAGACGACCTTAACTGCAGCAATCACGATGACTCTCGCTCGTAAGGGTGAAGCTGAAAGAATGAACTATGCTGATATCGATAAGGCGCCCGAAGAAAAGGCCCGCGGTATCACAATTAACACCGCTCACGTTGAATATACGACGGAGAATCGTCATTATGCGCACGTTGACTGTCCGGGTCACGCCGATTACGTAAAGAACATGATTACCGGCGCCGCTCAGATGGACGGTGCGATCCTCGTCGTTGCGGCGACCGACGGTCCTATGCCTCAGACCCGCGAGCATATCCTTCTCGCTCGTCAGGTAGGCGTTCCCAAGATCGTTGTTTTCCTCAATAAGTGCGATCAGGTAGACGATGAAGAGCTTCTCGACCTCGTTGAAATGGAAGTGAGAGAGCTTCTCTCTTCCTACGGCTTTGACGGCGACGATTGTCCTATCATCAGAGGGTCCGCTCTGCTCGCTCTCGAAAAAGCGTCTTCCGACGCTTCCGACGAGGAAGTTCTCTCTTCCAAGGAATGCGCTCCCATTTTAGAGCTCATGAAAGCGGTAGACGAATATATTCCTACTCCCGAAAGAGACGAAGCGAAGCCTTTCCTGTTGCCTGTAGAAGACGTATTCACGATTTCCGGCCGCGGCACCGTTGCTACCGGTAGAGTCGAAAGAGGTATCGCAAAGGTTAACGATCCCGCTGAAATCGTCGGTTTGATCGATAAGCCTATCGGCACCACCATCACCGGTCTCGAAATGTTCCATAAGTCTCTCGACGCCGCGCAGGCAGGATTCAACGTAGGCGCGCTTCTCCGCGGTATCGACAGAGATCAGATCGAAAAAGGTCAGGTCGTCGCTAAACCCGGCACTGTTCAGACCGGTACCGTATTCGAAGCTCAGGTTTACGTATTGACCAAGGAAGAAGGCGGTCGTCATACGGCGTTCTTCAATCATTACAGACCTCAGTTCTTCATCAGAACAACCGATGTTACCGGTCAGATTCAGCTCCCCGAAGGCGTTGAAATGGTTATGCCCGGCGATAACATCAAGATGACGATCGAGCTCATCAAGCCCGTCGCTATGGAGGAACAGCTCCGCTTCGCTATTCGTGAAGGCGGCAGAACCGTAGGCTCCGGCGTTATTTCCAAGATCATTAAGTAATCAAGGCGATAGAACGGTAGAATCGGGTAAGGTAGCCGTGATTGTCGAATAATTTGATAGAAAGCTATCTTTATGGGCATTCCCGAAAATTTCGGGAATGCCTTTTTTATGTCTTGGCGAGGGAAAAGGGGAGCGAATGACGTCAAAACGGCGTCAGAAGGAAAGGTTCTGTTTTATTCGTAGAGAGGGAGGAAAGGTATAAATTTAGGGGAAGAAGGAATGATAAATAACGATAGATAGGGAGATAACTAAGTGGTAAAATAATGCGGATCTTCATATTTATGAATATTTTACATTTTTATAAGAGAAATAAGCGATAGTCCGCTCACCGCTTCGCTTCATGAGAAACGCGAGTTCGTAAATCGCATGGGATCGAAAATTTTTTGTTGAAGAACGCGAACGTCCCATCGTCGAAAACGGAGGCGGGCTTATCGATACGGTATATTTGAAAAGGAGTTTGGCGAGAATGAAGGAAGTAAATGAGATTAAAATTCGTCATATCAAAAAAAGCGATAAAGAGTTTTGGACTTCTCTTGATAGCCGCTTGACTGCAGGGGAGTTTGAGAAAAAAGTCAGGGATAGACAGGCTTACCTTCTTTCGGTAGATCATCAACCTGTCGGAATTTTGCGGTATAACCTGTTTTGGGACGACACGCCGTTTTGTACATTGCTGTATATAGATGAAAAATATCAAAGGAAGGGTTACGGAAAAGCGCTAATGAATTTTTGGGAGAAGGAAATGCAATCGCTCGGATATGACTGGTTACTTGTTTCCACACAGTCGGACGAAAATGCGCAACATTTTTATCGCGCGCTCGGCTATCAGGATTGCGGTTGTTTGATTGCGCCCGATCAGCCGACGGAGCTTTTTCTGGGGAAGCATATCGAAAATTCGTTTTAGGTTGTCGTCGTTTAACGAGAAAGGTTCGACGTTGTATATTTTTGTTTT
>CAYWKM010000013.1:0-36746 GCA_964459165.1 uncultured Clostridia bacterium | reverse complement strand
TATTTCCCTCTTTGTAATCGTAAAGTATTCGTCGTTCTGCACGCGAGCGTCGTAACCGTTTTTCTTGCAAAAGGACAGGACGAAACGGGCAATCTCCTCGTTGGCTTCGTCGAGAGAAAAATATTGTCCGCCGCAGCCGTCGTGAAAATGCAGGTTTACGCCGAACGTTTCCATGACGGCTTTTTTGACGCTTTTTGCTTGTTCGTAATCGAGCGATTCTTTCATGGTCTATATTTTCCTATTCCCTTTACGTTCTTTGCAGGTACCAAAGAATTTCCTTTTCGATCCAATAATCGAACCGAGTGTTCGGCAGAGCTTCCTCGAAGGGCTTTAAGCGCAGATAACATTCCGCTCCGTCTTGCTGTCCCTCCCATATATCGGCGAAGCAGCAATCGTATTCGCCGTCTTTTACTTTGGCTAGATAGGAAAAAGCGTCCGCCCGAATCACTTTGATTTTTTCCTTATGAGGAAATTGAGGAAGGATGTTTTCCTGAAACAGTCGGATAATCTCCGGTTGAATTTCAACGACGGTAACCTCTTCCACCTCCTCTTTGTTCGCTACGACGTAGGGATAATAACCGAGTCCGAGCCCGAGCGCGAGTACCTTTCCGTACGCCGCCTCCATGGCGTCCTTCATCGAAGAGATTTCAGAGGGGCAGGCGCTCATCCAGGGAAGGTTTCCTTCGTAAACGGTCGGAAAGGCTACTTCTCCCGTAAAAAAGCCTATTTTCGGCACGATGAGCTCGGCGGTCACGTCGGGCATGGCGTATTGAAAAAATTCCCCTCGGGAATAAGTCGCGTTTGTCAGAAGATAATCGCCGATGCGCGTTTCCTTTATTTTTACGCGTTTAACGTAGGGGTCTTTCAGAAATTCCGAAGGAGTAAACCTCCTCGCGTTTTCAAAGAGGCGGCGAAGATAGCTTTCGTCCGCTTTTTCGTATAGGCGAAGCGCCTGCGCGAATTGATCGACGATATAGTAAAGCTCGAAATCGTATTTCAGATATCCCTTTTTTTTCAGCTCCGCCCTTTGTTCGTACGAGAGCGCGCGCTTTGCCTCTTCGACTTCCTTTGCCGTATACTCGATATACGGCGACTGTTCGGCTATGACGGAGGCGATTTCTCCCGTTATCCTGATGGAATCTTCTTGGTTCATTCTTTGTCTCCCGTCCTCTATTATAAGCGGTTTTTTCGTATTTTGCAAGAAATATTTTTATTGCTTTTCTTGCGTTTCTATGGTACAATGACGGATAGAAGATAAAGAATAGAAGATAAAGAGTAGAGAATATTTTACGATCAAGGAGCGTTTATGGTGGAAGTCGTCGCCGCCCTCATTCGGAAGGGAAATAAATTTATGATTTGTCAACGTCCCGCTCATAAGGCGAGAGGGCTTTTGTGGGAGTTTGTCGGCGGAAAGGTCGAAAGCGGGGAGACTCGGGAGCAGGCTCTCGTCCGCGAATGCAGAGAGGAGCTCGGCGTTTCGGTAAAGGTATGCGGGCTCTTTGCGGAGCTCGTGCACGAGTATCCCGATCTTACGATCACGCTCGCTTTGTTCCATGCGGAGATCACGGAAGGAACGCCGAAAAAAATCGAGTGCAGCGATATCCGCTGGATCACGCCCGACGAGATCGAACGATATGATTTCTGTCCCGCCGATAAGGATATTTTGGAAAGGATAAAGAGGGAGTATCGGGAGGAAGCGCACAGAAAAATCAAATCATTTTCTTAAATAATAAAGCCGTCTTTCGTACATAATAAAAAAAGACGGTTTTTTAATTATGCTGGATAAACGGACATCATTTCTTTTGAAAAAAATCGACGAGCTTTGCGACGACGGAAAGTATAAAATCGTGGACGAATCCGATTTGCTCGCTTTCTTCCCCGCCGAATACGGCGTGACGCGGGATTCTTTGAAAGAGATGATTTCTTTTCTGCGTTCTCGCGAGTACGTCAACGTAAAATATTCCGATCGGGGGATGTTCTGCCTCTGTCCGCTTCCGTCGGGAAGAATTTACGTGGAAAAGGATAAGGAAAGAAAACGGGAGGATCGTCGAAAATATCTGATTCCGTGCGGTCTTTCTTTCCTCGGCGGCTTTGTCGGGAGCTTTCTTTCCGCGCTTCTTTTGCTGTTTGTTTTCAGGCTTTCGGGGGCGCTATGCTGAATAAGAGGGAAAACGAGGTCATGAACGCCGTTTATACGCTCTGTTACGGAAAGCAGTGCTGTCTGGTTTCCCCTTGGGAAATCATCAATCTTTTGCCGCCGAAAAGCGGTTATACGGACGAGAAGCTCGATAAAATTCTGCGCGCGCTTCAGCTTGACGATTATTTTGAAATGATTTCCTCCGAGCGCAAAGGGGAAAAGATGTATGTCATCACGCTGCACGCGAACGGGCTTGCGTATAAACGCAGCGGCGTGCAGGTCAGACGAAATATCTTTTATAAGATCGTCTTGTCCGTCGGCGGCGCGATACTCGCCTTCCTCGCAGGCGCGGCGCTTAGGGCGATTTTCAAGGTGAATTGAAAAATTTCTTTTCCTTTTCTTTTCTTTCTTCGTTTTTTGTGATAAAATGGAAGAGATCCCGAAGAAAGGGGAGGAAAGGATATGAACGCGGTTATTCAAAATTATAAAAAGAATCTCATTCGTCGATACGACGACGAGGGGTTCAAAAAATTTTTTAAACATACCGATTTCGACGGGCTGCACAAACGGGATATTTCCTTCCGCTCCGCGCAGGGCAATTTCCTGAAGGGCGGCGTGTATTTTTACGACGGCTACGATAAGGATAAGCTCGTCGTCTTCTGCCACGGTCTGGGCGAAGGGCATCTCGCTTATATGCGCGAAATCGAGACGCTCTGCAAGCATGGTTTCCGCGTGCTCGCTTTCGATAATACGGGATGCGCATCCTCCGAGGGGGAAAACATCAGGGGGCTGTCGCAGTCGCTATCCGATCTCGATTCCTGCTTTTCGTTCATCGAGCGGGACGAGGAGATGAAGGGGCTCTCCCTCTTTGTGATCGGTCATAGCTGGGGCGGATATGCGGCGGGCAACCTTTTAAATTATCGTAAAAATATAGAAAAGGCGGTCGTCCTTTCCGGTTTTGTTTCGATAAAAATTATGGCGAAGTCTTTTTTCAAAGGCATTCTTCGTTTTTTGTCCGACGATATCTGCCGTTATGAGAGGAAAATGAATCCCGCATACGCGGACAGCTCTGCCGTAACCGCTTACGAGAACACAAAAGCGAAGGTTCTCGTCATCCATTCCGAGGACGATCCCCTCGTCGACTATCGGGACAACGTTTTCTATCTGCAAAAAAGAGTGAAGAATCGGAACGTTACCTATCTGACGGTAAAGGGCAAAAAACATAATCCCACCTACACGCGGGACGCCGTGGATTATATGAACGAAACGTTCTCCGACCTCAACAGGCAAACGGCGAGCGGAAAGCTTTCGACGGCGGAGGAAAAGCGGGCGTTTTTGCAGGGCGCGGACTGGTATCGCATGACGGCGCAGGACGAAGAGGTTTTTTCGAAGATTGTAAATTTCTTTAAGGGAGATCTCTCTCAAGGAAACTCTTTCTGAAAGCTGATTGTAAGGAAGGGCGGGGTTCGCCGCGTAACTTTCGGTCAAATATTTTAAACGAAGAGATCCGCTTAAAATATTTGACTATTTTTATTGTATGATATATAATACGTTAAACAAATGTTTGCGGGAAATTTTAATATATGGCAGAATTTAAGCTTCATTCAAAATATCGGCCTACGGGGGATCAACCGCAGGCGATCGAGAAACTGACGGCGGGCGTATTCGACGGAATACGCATGCAGACGCTCAAAGGGGTAACGGGCAGCGGAAAGACCTTTACCATGGCGAATATCATCAAAAACGTGGGGCGACCCACGCTGGTCATCGCTCATAACAAGACGCTCGCGGCGCAGCTCTGCAACGAATTTCGCGAATTTTTTCCCGAAAACGCCGTCGAATATTTTGTCTCGTATTACGATTATTATCAGCCGGAGAGCTACATTCCTTCCACCGATACGTATATCGAAAAGGATTTGGCGTTGAACGACGAAATCGATAAGCTCCGCAATTCCGCCACCGCCTCTTTGCTTGAAAGGGAAGACGTGATCGTCGTAGCTTCCGTTTCGTGTATCTACGGATTGGGCGCGCCGGAGGAATATTTCAGGCTTTCCGTCTCTCTTCGTCCGGGGGAGAAAATGGAGCGGGACGAGCTGATCCGAAGGCTCGTCGGCATCCAATATGCGCGCAACGATATCGACTTCAAGCGTTCTACCTTTCGCGTGAGGGGAGACGTCGTCGAGATTTTCCCCGCGAGCAATTCCGAAGTGGCGATACGGGTGGAATTTTTCGGCGACGAGATCGACAGCGTGTCCGAAGAGGACGTGGTTACGGGGAAGGTCGTCAATTCTTTAAAGCATGCCGTCGTCTTTCCCGCCAGTCAATACGCGGTGGGGAGCGAGAAAATGGCGGGGGCGTTGTCCGTCATCGAAGAAGATCTGAAGGGCGAAGTGCAAGCTTTTATCGACGAGGGAAAGCTTTTGGAGGCGCAGAGGTTGAAGCAGCGCACGGAGCACGACCTTGAAATGATCAGGGAGATCGGCTATTGCAGCGGCATTGAAAACTATTCCCGATATTTCGACGGAAGAAGTCCCGGGGAGCCCTCTTTTACCCTGCTCGATTATTTCCCTGCGGGAAATTTTTTAACGTTTATCGACGAAAGCCATATGACGATTCCGCAGATACGCGCCATGTATCACGGCGATCTGTCGAGAAAGGAGAATCTCGTCCATTACGGATTTCGTATGCGTTCCGCTTACGATAACCGCCCGTTGAAATTCGAGGAGTTCGACGAGCGTATCCCGCAACTGATATGCGTCTCCGCCACGCCCGCTCCCTATGAATCGGAGCAGTCGGGGCAGACGGTGGAACAGCTCATTCGCCCCACGGGGCTTTTGGACCCGAAGGTGGAGGTGAAAAAGACGGTCGGTCAAATCGACGATCTTCTCTCGGAAATTCATAGGGTTACGGACGATAAAGGGAGAGTTCTCATTACCACGCTCACCAAGAAAATGGCGGAGAGCCTCACAGACTATTTAAAGGAACACGGCGTAAAAGTCAGATATATGCATTCGGATATCGACGCGCTCGAACGCATCGAAATCGTCAACGGTCTTCGGTCGGGCGAATTCGACGTGCTTTGCGGCATCAACTTGCTGCGCGAGGGGTTGGATATGCCGGAAGTCAAGCTGGTAGCTATTTTAGACGCGGATAAGGAAGGCTTTCTTCGCAGCGAGACCTCGCTGATTCAGACGATCGGCAGGGCGGCGAGAAACAGCGACGGGCGGGTAATCATGTACGCCGACACGATAACGGACAGCATGCGCAGGGCGATCGACGAAACCGACCGCCGCCGCCGAGTGCAGGACGAGTACAATCGGGAACACGGAATTGTTCCGAAAACGATCGTAAAAGAAGTCAAATCGACGTTGAATATTACGAAAAAAACGGATAAAGCGAGCGAAATGGCGATCAAGGATATTCCCGCCGAAATTGAAAAGCTGAAAGCGCTCATGAAGGTGGCTTCCGCTCAGCTCGATTTTGAAAAGGCGATCGAGATCAGAGAGACGATCGCAAAGCTGAAGCTTCGAATGAGAAAATAACGGAGCGGTTCTCGATACATTTTAAAGAGGAAAAAAATATTCTGTCTCCCCAAAACGGCATGAATTTGTTTCGGGGGTGCACGCACGGCTGCATTTATTGCGATTCCCGCAGCGCGCGTTATCATAGGGAGCATGCGTTCGAGGATATAGAAGTAAAGAGCAACGCGCTATCGCTTTTCGAACAAACGCTCAAAAGAAAGCGCAGACCGTGCATGATGGGAATGGGATCCATGAGCGATCCTTATCTCCCGGCGGAGAAACGGTTGGAATATACGAGGAGTAGTTTGATTCTCATCGAAAAGTACGGCTTCGGCGTTACGCTTATCGCGAAATCCGATCTCGTTTTGCGGGACCTCGACGTCCTGAAAGCGATCAACGAAAGCACGAAATGCGTCGTTCAGGTCTCTTTGACGACAGAGAAAGGAAGAGAATCCATGAAGGATATTGGAAAGCTGAGGATAGAAAATATGAAGGAAGAAATTTTTGTAAAAGGCGCAAAGCAAAATAATTTGAAGAATATCGACGTGCATATTCCGCGCAATTCGATCACGGTGTTTACGGGTCTTTCCGGCAGCGGCAAATCGACGCTCGCCTTCGATACGATCTTTGCGGAGGGACAGCGCAGGTACGTGGAGAGCTTGTCCTCCTACGCCCGTCAGTTTTTGGGGCAAATGGAAAAGCCGGACGTGGAGCGCATCGAGGGGCTTTCACCCGCCATTTCCATCGATCAGAAGACGACCTCGCACAATCCCCGTTCTACGGTCGGAACGGTCACGGAGATCTACGACTATTTTCGTCTGCTTTTCGCGCGCGTCGGCATACCGCATTGTCCCAAATGCGGCAGAGAAATCCGCCGCCAGACGGTCGACGAGATCGCGGACCGTGTCATGGCGATGAAAGAGGGGAGCAAAATATTTGTGGAAGCTCCCGTCGTCCGAGGGAAAAAGGGAGAATATGTCAAGGAGCTTGCCTCTTACCGCAGAAGCGGCTACGCCCGCGTCAAGATCGACGGCGTCGTCTACGATTTACAGGAAGAGATTAAGATCGAAAAGAACATCAAGCACGACGTCAGCGTCGTCGTCGACCGCCTCGTCGTAAAAGAGGGAATCGCAAAGCGACTTACCGATTCGCTCGAAGCGGCGTTAAAGCTTTCCGACGGACTCGTCGTCGTCAGCTGCAACGAGCGGGAGGACTTATATTCCACCAAATACGCCTGTCCCGACTGCGGCGTTTCCATCGAGGAAGTGGAGCCCCGTCTCTTTTCCTTTAACACGCCTTACGGCGCGTGTCCCGATTGTTCGGGACTCGGCTTTAAGCAGCTCGTCGATCCCGATCTGATCTGTCCCGATAAGACGAAAACGCTCGAAGAGGGCGCTATTCACGCCAGCGGTTGGATGCTCGATACCAATTCCTATAATTTGATGCAGATCAGGGCTCTCTCCAAATATTATCATTTTCCCATGGACGTTCCCGTAAAGGATCTCCCGAAGGGCGCGTACGAGCTGCTTATGTTCGGAAACGGCGGCGAGCGCGTTCCGCTCGAATACACCACGAAGTCCTTTTCCGGCAATTACAATATGGCGTGGGAGGGCTTCGTAAATTCTTTACAGCGGAGATATAATACGACTTCCTCCGACGGCGTAAAGTATGATATCGAACGCTATATGATCACCAAGAACTGTCCGACCTGCCGCGGAAAGAGGCTGCGGAAAGAGGCGATGGCGGTTACCGTTCAGGGTAAAAATATCGTCGATCTCTGCGAGATGTCTATCGACGATCTCTACGACTTTGTCTCGGCTTTGGACGAAAAATTCACGGCTACCGAAAAAATAATAGGCGGAGGCGTCGTCAAGGAAATTTTGTCCCGTTTGAATTTTTTAAAGAACGTAGGGCTGAATTACCTCACCCTTTCGAGAGCGGCCAACACCCTTTCGGGCGGCGAGAGCCAGCGCATCCGCCTCGCCACGCAGATCGGCAGCGCGCTCTCGGGCGTGCTCTACATTCTCGACGAACCGAGCATCGGGCTTCATCAAAGGGACAACGAAAAGCTTTTGAATTCCTTAAAGGGGCTTCGCGATCTCGGCAACACGCTCATCGTCGTGGAACACGACGAAGATACGATACGGGCGGCGGACTATCTTGTGGATATCGGTCCCATGGCGGGCGTGCACGGCGGAGAAGTCGTCGCTTGCGGCACGCAGGAGGATTTAATGAAGGCTCCCCTGTCCATCACGGGCGATTTTCTCGCCGGAAGGAGAAGGATAGAAGTTCCTTCCGTGCGCAAACAGCCCTCCGATCAATGGTTCGTCGTCAAAAATTGCAAGCAAAACAACTTAAAGAACATTACGGCAAAAATTCCCGTCGGGCTGATTACCGTCGTCACGGGAGTGAGCGGAAGCGGAAAATCTTCGCTCGTCAACGAGATCGTTTATCCGATTCTCGCCAACCGTTTAAATCATGCGCATCAGCCTTTGGGCAAGAGCGGCGATTACGAGGGAGTCGAATATTTCGATAAGGTCATTCAGATCGACCAATCGCCCATCGGCAGAAGTCCGAGGAGCAACCCCGTGACCTATACGGGCGTATATACGGCGATTCGAGAGCTGTTCGCCTCCACGCAGGACGCCAAAGAGAGGGGATACAAGGCGGGGAGATTTTCCTTTAACGTTTCGGGCGGCAGATGCGAGCATTGCTTCGGAGACGGCGTCATCAAAATAGAAATGCATTTTTTGCCGGACGTCTTCGTCCCTTGCGAAGTTTGCGGAGGCAAACGTTATAATCGGGAGACGCTCGAGGTCAAATATAAAGGCAAGAGCATTTCAGACGTGCTCGAAATGACGATAGAGGAAGCTTGCGAGTTCTTTAAAAATCAACCCTCTATCTACGGAAAACTGTCCACGCTGAACGACGTCGGGCTCGGCTATATTAAGCTCGGGCAGAGCTCCACGACTCTTTCGGGCGGCGAGGCTCAGCGCGTCAAGCTCGCCGCCGAGCTCTCCAAGCGTTCGACGGGAAAGACCTTCTACATCCTCGACGAACCGACGACGGGGCTGCACGCTTACGATGTGGATAAGCTCATCAAGATCTTGCAAAGACTCCGCGAAGGCGGAAATACCGTCCTCGTCATCGAACACAATCTCGACGTCGTCAAGATTGCCGATTACATCATCGATCTCGGACCCGAGGGGGGAAACGGCGGCGGCACGATCGTCTGCACGGGATCGCCCGAAGAGATCGCGCAAAACGAGAGGAGCTATACGGGCGTATTTTTAAAGAAAGTATTGAATGATTCAACAAATAATTGAAAAAATAAGAGGCGCGTCGTACAAAAATACGGCTTACAGTTTTATGAAAGCGAATGCGACGTCCTAAACGCAGATCTTTTCAAGGAGGACGAAATTACCGATTCCGTTTTGAAACACATCGTCAATAACGCCTGTCGGAAGGTGTTTACCGACGGAGAGCGCAGCGTCGTTTGCCTCTCCGTTTCCATCCTGTATGCGGACGGGGATTACGAGGCTTCCAACGGGTGTTATCGGAAAATCGGCTTTCGGCAGGTCGGAAGTCTCCTCAACGTTTCGCGATAGAGCGCGTTTTCGGCCGCCCCACGAAACAGTCTGAAAATTTTGACTTAAAACGATTATTTTCTCTTGCAATTGTTTCGCAGGCGTGATAAAATAGAAGGGAAAAGGTTTCAAAGGAGTGCGATTATGATTAATGAAAGCGCGGTTTCGCTCGGCAAGAAACGGTCCGTCATTCGGGAAATTTTTGAATACGCCAAAGAGCGTTCCGCCCAAATCGGCAGGGAAAACGTCTTTGACTTTTCGATCGGGAATCCTTCCGTTCCCGCGCCCCCTTGCGTGAACGAGGAGCTGAAAGCGATTATCGATACTTACGATCCCGTCTTTCTGCACGGCTATACCTCCGCGCAGGGCGACGCTTCCGTCCGAAAGGCGATCGCCGACGGAATCAACGAGCGGTTCGGCTGCGGCATGACGGCGGATTTCCTTTATATGACGTGCGGGGCGGCGGCTTCGCTCACGATCTCGTTGAAGGCGCTTTGCAACGACGGCGATGAAATCATTACGTTCGCGCCGTACTTTACCGAATACAAAGTATTTGCGGAAAACGCGGGGGCGAAGCTGGCGGTCGTCGAATCCGATCCCGTCGACTTTCAACCGGATTTCGGTAAATTCGAGGCGGCTTTGAACGAAAGGACGAAGGCGGTTCTCATCAACTCGCCTAACAATCCGTCGGGCGTGGTTTACGACGAGAGGACGATTTTGCGTCTATCCTCTTTATTGAGAGAGTATTCCGAGCGATTCGGACATTCCATTTATCTGATTGCGGACGAGCCTTATCGCGAGCTGATATACGATAAGGAGACGGTCGTTCCCTATACGATGAATTATTACGACGATTGCATCGTTTGCTACTCCTATTCCAAATCCCTCTCTCTCCCCGGCGAACGCATCGGTTATATCGCGGTGAATCCTCGGGCGGAAAGGGCGGACGATGTGTACGCCGCCGTCTGCGGCGCGGGCAGAAGCCTCGGCTTCGTCTGCGCTCCCGCGCTCTTTCAGTACCTCGTAGCGAGGGTGGGCGACAAAACTTCGGATCTCCGCGTTTATAAAGAGAACAGGGATATTCTTCTCGCTTCGCTGAAAGAGTACGGATATACTTATGTAAAGCCGGACGGCGCGTTCTACCTCTTCGTAAAGGCGTTGGAGGAGGACGCGTACGCTTTCTGCGAGCGGGCGAAAAAATACGAGCTGCTCTTTGTCCCCGGCGACGATTTCGGCTGTAAGGGTTGGGTGAGAATCGCTTACTGCGTTTCCACCGATATGATCCGGAGGGCTCTGCCTTCCCTGAAAAGTCTGGCGGAAGAATACAAGAAAGAATGAACCGAGCGGAAATCGCTCTTGTTGAAAAGAAAAAACGGGCTGAGAAGATCTCGCCGCGAATAGAAAGGGAAATGATTGCCTTCCCGTCGGAGACGTAAAAAATAACGACTTCCGCGAACCGCCTTTTTCGGGCTGACGGCGTCTGCAAAATATTTTGCGGGCGCATTTTGCCCGAAAGGAGTTTTATGATGTTGTTTAGTGTTTCCGTCGTCGTTCTGAGCGCGTTCCTCTTGGGCGCGATTTGTAAAAAGGCGCGTTTGCCGGCCTTGATCGGATATATGGCGGCGGGGTTTCTCCTGCAGACGTTCTCTCTGATCGATCAGAGCGTCTTAGGCGTTTCTTCGCAGATACGGAGAATGGCGCTCGTTTTAATCTTATTGCGATCCGGACTGTCCCTTTCGATAGAGGATTTGAAAAAGATAGGGCGTCCCGCTCTGCTGATGTGCTTTTTGCCCGCCACGTTTGAAATTTTAGCGGTTGGGATGTTTGCTCCGATCCTGTTCGGGATTTCCCGTTCGCAAGCCTTTTTGCTGGGAAGCGTTCTCGGCGCGGTTTCGCCTGCGGTCGTCTCTCCCAGAATGATCGAAATGATTGAAAAAAATCAGGGCGTGAAGAACGGCGTTCCTCAGCTGATCCTTGCCGGCGCGTCTGCCGACGACGTATATGCGGTCGTTGTCTTTACCTCCTTTTCTTCGCTTGCGGTCGGCGGAAGCTTATCCTTTCTCACTGTTGCCAAAGCGCCTATGTCCGTCCTTCTCGGCGTAGGGAGCGGCGTCCTCGTCGGGATCGTTTGCGCCCTTCTCTTTGAAAAATTTCGCGTGCGTTCCGCCGTAAAGGGATTCGTCCTTTTCGCCGTCTGCCTCGGCGCGGTCGCTTTGGAGGATATGCTCGCGTCGATCGACGCTCCCGTCGCTTATTCGGGACTTTTGTTCACGACGGCGATCGGGCTGACGATGAAAAAGAGAGCTCCCGACGCGAGCGAGCGGCTTTCGGCGTTCTATCATACAACATGGATTCTCGCCGAGGCTTTCCTGTTCGTCTTAGTCGGGGCGAGCGTGGAGACGAGTTATTTTCTTTCCTATTTGCCGAAGGCTCTCCTCGTCGTGACGGTCGGGCTCGTCCTGCGCATGGCGGGCGTGGCTCTGTGCTGCGTAAGGACCTCGCTCGGGAAAAGGGAGCGGCTGTTCGTCGCCGTCTCGTATACGCCGAAGGCGACGGTACAGGCCGCCCTGATCGGAAGTCTCCCCGCTCTTTTGTCCGAGGATGTGCAAGCCGTCGTCGTATCGGTCGCGGTCGCAGCCATTTTATTTACGGCTCCCTTGGGCGCGCTTGCCATCGATAAGACAAAAGATAAGCTCGTTCCGTTGTAAAGCTTCAAATATTTTTAAAAAATCGTTTCGTCTCGTTCGCCGCACTTGACAGAAAGAGGATTAAGGCGTATAATTTAAGTAAATAATCAGAAAGTCATTAAGGATTGGTTATGAAGAAATTTATTCCGAAGGACATCGTAATAAAAGGGAAGGATTCCGTCGCGGTCGGCTTATTCGGGGCGCTCGGAATTCTTTTTCTCCTTTTCTTTCTCGGCTGCATCGCCTCTTCGATTTTCACCGCAAAATATTTTATTGTGGGAAGTCCTCTCTTTTTCGGCGATTCGGGCGACGTGTTCATGGATTTCTTCAATGTAAACGCGTTTGTGGAAAATATGGATCCCTATATCGGAGAGGGGTCCAGCTACCCGCCGTTCGTCTTGATTCTGGCGAAGCTTTTCAATTATTTAGCCTTCTACGAAAACGGCGGCAGGGCGGCGAGGGCGAGCTTTGCGGGCGTTCTCTCGTTGATTTTGTTCTTCTTCCTGTTCTTCGTACCCGTATATTTTCTCATGCGCAAGGTGTTCCGCGAACGCGGTTTTTCGGACGCGGTCATGCGTCTCACGTTCGTCGCATTCTTATTTACCGCTCCTTTTCTCTACGCCGTCACGAGAGCGAATTATATCTTTTTCTCTCTTCTCTTTTCGATTATCTTTTTCGTTTATTATAAGGACGATCGGAATTGGGTGAGGGAGCTCGCTTACGTTTCGCTCGCCGTTTCGGTGGGAATCAAGCTTTACCCCGCGGTGTTCGCGCTCATTCTCGTTAAGGAAAGGAGGTGGGGGGATTTTTTACGCGTCGTATTATATTGCGTATGCCTCGTCGTTCTCCCGTTTTTTGCGTTCGAGGGCGGGTTCGTCGCCAACGTAAAGTCGTTTATTTACAATTTGAATCAGTTCAGCACGCATCCGTATCTCTTTTACGATTACGGCTACGGCGGGCTGTTTACCAATTTTTATTCTTACGGCGTTTCCGTTCAGAACTTCGTAAGAATCGTCTATTGTAAAATAACGGGCGTTTCCATGCTCGACGTGGGGAACGCCGTCAATATGGCGGGCGTCGGCCTCATGTTCGCCGTAGTGGCGTTGCTCGTCTTCTCCGCCATGGTTACCGACTGTAAGTGGAAGCACGTGTGCGCCATGTCGCTCGTGCAGATCGTATTTCCCGATCCGAGTTATATCTATTCGATGATATTTCTCTTTATCCCTATCGTCATGTTTATCGTCGATAAGAACAAAAAGGGGAGCGACTTCGTCTATCTGATCCTGTTCGTGCTCATGCTGAGCCCCGTGCAGCTCGGATATATTCTCGAACCCTATTCGCACGGTATGCAGTACGGTTTCAGCGTATCGAATTTCCTCGAGGTGATTTGTATGATCCTCATGGCCGTATGCCTCTTTTCCGACGCCGTACGGGAGATTCGAGTCAAACGCAATCCCGCCTACGCCGCGCGTCGAAGAGAGTATGAAGAAAAGTTTCTGGCTTTCGATTGCCGCGTAAGGAGGAGAGCGGAACGCGCGCTCACCGCCGTGGAATTTGCCGTCTGCCGAAAGGTGAAAAAATCCGTCGATCAATTGAAGGCGAGCGGCGAAGCGAAGGAGAGAATTATTTTTTCGGCGGTCTGCGCGGCGAGCCTGCTCTTCCTTGTTTTTCTCATTACGGGCGGAATCGTCATGTTGGGGCGTTTCTTCGGCTCGGTGGAGAACCTGTTCCGGACGTACATTTATCCCTTCGGTATATCCGATTTCGGTCAGGTCGTCTATTTTGCGATGCAGGGAAGCCCGTACGTCGGCGAATATACGACTTCTTATACGCCGATCGCGATACTTCTCTTTAAGGGATTCGGCTTCATCTGTTCCTTTAACGACGCTTTTTATACGCCGATTTCCTTTGAGGATATATCGACGTATAACGCGGCTGTCATTCGAACGCCTCAGCTTTGGGCTTGTTATTGCTTCTACGTCGTTACGTGCTGGGTCGCACTCTATTTTATTTTGCGCGGAACGACGAAGCTCAGCAGGACGAATTACACGTTATTTTTCATTTCGCTGATCTTTTCGAATTTTTTCGATTACGCGCTGGTTCGCGGCTCGAATATTCTGTTGGTTTTCGTTTTCGTCGCCGTTTTCGTGCGGTTTAAGGACGACCGCCGCGTTTTCGTGAGAGAGCTTTCTTATCTTTCGCTCGCCGTCGCGGGAGCGATAAAGTTTTACCCGTTTTTCTTCGGCATTCTCCTTTTGAGGGATAAAAAATGGGAGGAGTCCGTTCATGTGGGCGTTTACGGCTTACTGCTGATTTTCCTGCCGTTCCTCTGCTTCGAAGGCGGATTTGCCAATATTCCCTTATTTTTTGAAAACATGGCGCAATTTACGGTGGGGGAAGGACGTTTGCTCGGTCAATCGAATCTTTCGCTCGGCTCCGTCGTGGCAAAAATTTTTGCTCTGTTCGGGTCGGGAAAAGCGGTCGCGATCGCGACGGACGTCGTCAAAATTGTTTTGGGAGCGGCGTTATTTATTTCAGGCGTGTATTTCGGTCTCAAAGCGAAGGAGAGATTTTCCCTCATGGTCATTATTATGTGCGTGGTGACCCTCCTTCCCGATGTTTCCTATATGTATCTCGGCGTCTTCGCGACGTTTGCCCTTTTGGAATACGCGACCTGCTTCAAAACGATGTCCCTTCCGAGAAAGATTTATTACACGGCGTTTTTCCTCTTTATGGGGTTTGAATTGCAGATAGCGTTTCATCCGGGCTTTCTCACGGGAATATTCTATGCGGTTACTTTTCTCGTGGAAATTATCCATGTCAATAAAAATTTAAGGATCGGAAAAATACATGAAGTTAAAAAATCTTATCAAGACATTATGGTATGACAAAAGAGTACGGTTTCTGTTTGTCGGCGTGTTGAATACCATTGTCGGTTACGGCGTCACCATTATCGTCGAACTGATTTTGGGGATCGACGTCATCCATACCGACTCGACGATGGAAGGGTATCAAACGAAGCTTTTCGTCGCCAATTTGGTGGGACAGCTGATCGGCATGATTCACAGCTACTTTTGGAATAAGTATTTCACATTCCGGAGCAAAAAGAAATCGGTCGGCGAAATCGGTCGTTTTATCCTCGTGTCCGCCGCTCAGTACGGCGTAAACGTCGGGCTGGAAATGCTGCTCACGAAGGCGTTTTTATGGAGCGCGCTCGCCGCTAAACCCGTGCAGATTATCGCTTCTACGCTCGTCAGCTATTTGGGCAACAATTTCTTCTCATTCAGGGGGCAGTCCGCCGACGAGGAGTCGAAGAAAATAGCGGAGGAAATCAGAAGGAAAAATGCGGAAGAATCTTCGACGGGAGAGGAGAGCGCGAAAATTTCCCTCATTCGGAACGGATCCGATGAGAAAGAGGTTTCCGAAAGCGCCGCCGAAGGCGAGAAAGGAGAGACGGATCGCTTGAAAAACGCCGACGGCAAGGACGAAAGGAAAGAAAAGACCGATAAAATTTCGCTGTAAAATTTTTAATTTTTTGTCGAAAAGCCGATCGTGAAAGTATAAAACAGACAATACCTCCACATATTAGACGTGGAGGTATTTTTTATTATATGAAAGCGACAGGAATTGTCAGAAGAATAGACGAGCTCGGGCGCGTCGTCATTCCCAAGGAAATACGCCGCACTTTACGCCTTCGTGAAGGCGACCCGCTCGAAGTGTTTACCGACAGGGATGAGCTCATGTTAAAAAAATATTCGCCGATCGCATCTCTGGAAAAAATCGGCGAATCCACTGCGAAATCGCTGAACGACCTAAGCGGTCACCTCGCTTTGATCTGCGATACGGACGAAGTTTTAAACGCTTGCGGCGACGGAAAAAAGGTTGTCGCCAAAAAGGAATTATCGACCGAAATGGAAAGAATTTTGCGTGAAAGGCGCAGTTATATCGCGAACCTTTCGGAGGGCGGCGACGTCGTTCCCATTATCAGCGACGGCGATCTTACCATAACGGCGCAGATCATCGTGCCCATCGTTTCCAACGGGGACTGTCTCGGGGCCGTTGCGCTGGTTTCCACGGAGGAAGGCGCGAAGATCGAGCAGGGCGCCATGAAGCTTGCGCAGCTGACGGCGGAATTGATCGCCGGTCAATTCGATTGAGCAAAAACGGTTTCCTCTTTTAAGGGGGAGACCCTTACATATGAAAGACGGGAAGTTTCTGAAAAACGCTTTTATTATTTCGTTGGGCGGAATAATTTCCAAGGCGATCGGCGTCATTTATCGCGTGCCGCTCGCCGCCATTCTCGGATGCAGGGGAATCGGACTCTATCAAATGGTCTATCCCTTTTATTGCTTGCTGCTGACTTTCTGCGCCTGCGGCGTTCCGTCCGCGCTCGCAAAAATGGTGTCGGACAGCCGTTATTTGGGCGGAAAGGGGACCTTCCGTTCGGCGATCCGGCTGTTTCTTTCCTTGGGATTGCTTTGTTCTCTTCTCATGATTTTTCTGGCTCCCGTCCTTTCCGGAGCGCAAGAGCAACCGTTGACGGCGACGTATCTTTCGTTGGCTCCCGCTCTTTTTTTCGTTTCCGGCGTTTCGTCGCTGCGCGGCTGGTTTCAAGGAAAAAACGATATGCTTCCGACGGCCTTTTCCGAAGTTGTCGAACAGGTTGTGAAGGTTGCTTTCGGATTGACCGCGGCTTATTTTTTTCGGGAAGACCTCGTTGCGGCGGTTTCCGCTTCGCTGTTTGGCGTAACCGTAGGGGAGGCGTTCGCCTTTCTCTATCTTCTCATAACATACAGAAGACGGAGGTTTATCCTTCCGCTCTACACGAAGAGCACGCCGAAAAGGGAAATTTTAAAGACGTATGTTCCCGTCGCGCTTTCTTCCGCCGTCCTGCCGCTTTCCCAATTCGCCGACAGTTTTCTTATCGTTAAGCTTTTGAACCGTTTCTCCTTCGACGGCGTAGCGCTATACGGCGTCTTTTCGGGCGGGGCGCTCACGCTGATCAACCTTCCCGCCTCGGTCTGTTACGGGATTGCGGCGGCGGTCATTCCCAAGCTTTCCTCTGCGCAAGGGGAGAAGGAGCGGAAAAAGGGCGTGCGGTACTCCCTTTCGGTAACCTTGATTCTCGGCGCGGTATGCGCCGTCGGGCTATACCTGTTCTCCGGATTGGCGGTAAAAATTTTGTTCTCCGGCTTTTCGGCGGAGGAGAGGGAACTTCTCGCGGAGCTCGTGAGACGCATGGCGATCGCTTCGGTCTCGCTCGCCTGCGCGCAGACGCTCTCCTCCTGCCTCGTGGCAAAGGGAAAGGCGGGCGTTTCCGCTCTCGTCATGCTCTTTGCCGTCCTTTTAAAGAGCCTGCTTTTTTTTCTCCTCATCAATAAAAAAACGGGGATATACGGCGCGGCGTACGCCGTAAATATTTGCTATTTTTTCGCTTTTGTGTTAAACTTTATGCTGAATTTTATAAAAGGCGGATGGAAACATGATTACGGTTGTGGGACTCGGAGTCGAGAAGGGAGATCTTACGAGAAGGGGAGAGCGGGCGATTTTGTCGGGCGAAAGGGTCGTTTTAAAGACTGCTCTTACAAAATCCGCCGAAAGCGTTCTCTCTCTCGGCGTCGATTATATCGCGCTCGATTCCGTTTACGAAAGGAGCCGCAGCTTTTCTACTTTAAATAAAAATCTTGCCAAGGCGGTCGTCGAGGAGGAAAAGAAGGGGAACGTCGTTTACTGCGTGGACGGTTCCGCGCAGGAGGACAATTCGGTCAAGCTGCTTCTGAAAAGGAAAAATATCGAAATCGTCGACGGCGTATCCAAGGCGAGCGCGATCGCCTCTGCGGCGAAGTTGACGGCGTGCTCCTATCTCTCGCTGTCCGCGTACGACGTTTCCGATTATAAGAGGAGGACGCTCCCGCTCATCGTTTACGATATCGACAACGATTTTATCGCGGGGGACGTAAAGCTCGCCCTCTGCGATCTGATCGGCGAAGAGACGCAGGTAAAATTTATACGGGACGGAAAGGTATCCGAAATAAAATTATACGAGCTTGACCGTCAGGGAAAATACGATTATACGTGCGCGCTCGTCGCGGAAGAGAGTCCTTTGACGGAGAGGAAGCGTTTCGATCTCGTGGATTTGCAGGATATTATCGTAAGGCTTCGCCGTCCGGACGGCTGTCCGTGGGACAAGGTTCAGACGCCCGAAAGCATCAAGACGTCGCCCGTAGAGGAAGCGTACGAGCTGATGGAAGCGGTCAACCTGAAGGACGACGGCAAAATTTTGGAGGAGACGGGAGATATCCTCCTGCAATCGGTATTTTATGCGGTCATGAAGGAAGAGGAGGACGCTTTCACTCTTTCCGACGTGCTTACGGCGGAGTGCGAAAAGATGATCACCCGACACACGCATATTTTCGGCAAGGATCACGCGAACAGCGAAGCCGAGGCTTTGAACGTATGGGAAAGAAACAAGATGGCGGAAAAGCGTCAAAAATCCTATTCCGAGGCGGTGAACGACGTGCCGAATACGTTCCCCGCTCTTCTTCGGGCGCAAAAGGTCGCCAAGCGAATGGCAAAGGGCGGCTGGAACCTTCAAGATATCGACGGGCGAAGGCTCGGCGAGGAAGCGGAGGAGTTTCTCGCCGCCTATCGGGCGGGAGATTCCGTCGGGTGTAAGGAGAAATTGGGCGATCTGCTCATGACGCTCGTGCAGTGGGCGAGAACGGCGGATATCGACGCGGAGGAAACGCTTCTCGATACGGTGGAAAAAGTAAAAAAACGCTTCCGCGCATTTGAAAACTTGGCGCTCGCCGACGGAAAAGATCCCGCAGCTCTCTCCGAAGAGGAAAGGAAAATCTATTGCCGGAGGGCGCGGGAATCGTGCGAATAAAACCGATAAAAATAGGGAAGATTCGGCTGCCGAATAACGTATGGATGGCTCCGCTCGCGGGGTATACCAATTATCCCTTTCGGAAGATGGTATTGTCTCTCGGCGCGGGGCTCGCCTTTACCGAAATGGTGAGCTGCAAGGGGCTGAAATACGGCAACGAGAACACGACGCAGCTTCTTTATTCGGATCGAGAGGAAAGGATAAAAGCCGTTCAGATTTTCGGCAACGATCCGGAGATTATGCGGCAGGCATGCGAGGGGGAAGCGCTCGCCCCCTTCGATATCGTCGATATCAATATGGGTTGTCCGGCGCCGAAAATTTATCATAACGGCGAGGGAAGCGCGCTTTTAAACGATATCCGTTTGGCGGAAAAAATTATTTCCGAATGTAAAAAGAGCGGCAAGGAAATCACGGTAAAGATGCGCACGGGGGTAAAGAGCGGGCAACCCGTGACGCGCGATTTCGCCGTCATGTGCGAGAGCGCGGGCGCGTCGCTCATCACCGTCCACGGGCGCGCGAAAGATAAAATTTATTCGGGCGAACCGGATTTTGCCGAAATCGAAAGGGCGAAAAAAGCCGTGACGATTCCCGTCGTCGCAAACGGAGGGATTTTTTCGTTAAAGGACGCCGACGATATGATGGAGAATACGGGCGCGGACGGCGTCATGATCGCGCGGGGCGCGCTATACAATCCGAGAATTTTCAATGAAATTTTAGGGACGCCGAAGCCGTCTTTCACGGCGTTGTTTTTAAACGAACTGTCCGAGACGCAGAAAATTTACGGGGAGCGTTTCGCCGTCGTATTCATGCGGAAAATGGCGAGCTTTTACGTAAAGGGAACGAGGGGAGCGAACGAGAAGAAGAACGAGCTTTTTCAATGCAAGAGCGTAGAGGAAATAAGGGATATCGTAAGGACGCTTTCTTGGGATTGACAAAAGAGGAAAGAGTTTCCTTCTTTCCCGAACGGCAATTTTTTGTCAAATGGTTGACAAAATTCCCCTTATCGTATATAATGACGGTATCAATTTAGCGAGGTAAAGATATTGTGAAAAAGACATTCAAAATCGCGTCTGTTCTGGCCGTCGTCGTTTGCGCGCTTCTTTGTTTTTGCGCCTGCAGCAGTTATAGCAAAGTTCTGAAAGCTTTTGAGAAAGAGGGATATTCCGAATCGGATACCGTATCCACCTATCAAGAGCAAATTAAAGGCTATATCGGCGAAACGGACGAGGAGAGCGGAGACGTTACCGTTCATGTTCTCTATAAAGGCGACGGGCTGTTAAAGCAAGTCGTCGTCATCGCCGAGTTTGCTTCGTCCAAGGCTCTCGAAGAGAAGTACGCCGAAAGCGCCGATTTGCAGAATCTCGTCAAGGATCTTCAAAACAGCGATTACGTCAACGGCAATTGCGTCCTTCTCCTCAATCTTGCGACGGACGGACTTACTATTTTTAAGAACGCATAATAAAAAAATCGTACATCATGCGAGAACTCCCGAAAGTCAACGCTTTCGGGAGTTCTTCGTTTATGGGATTTTTTTCGTTCGGCGAACGCATTTCCCGCGTGAAAAGAAGCGGGAAGAATTTTCGACGTACGGTTGCCGTTTTTTCATAAAAAGCTTATAATAAAGTATGGAAACGATTCAATATGACAGAGACGCCGCCGTCGCTTATGCAAAGAAGTGGGCGTTCGGGCGCAATCCGCGCTATTATAACTTCGATCGCTTAGGGGGAGATTGCACCAACTTCGCCTCGCAGTGTCTGTACGCGGGCGCGGGCGTCATGAACGATACGCCCGTCTTCGGTTGGTTTTACTTTTCGGCGAACGACAGAACCGCTTCTTGGACGGGAGTGGAATATTTTTACCGCTTTCTTACGACGAACGAAGGCGTCGGTCCCTTTGCCGAGGAGGTTTCAAGGGAAAAGCTCGAAATCGGGGATTTTGTTCAACTTGGCAGAGAAACGGGAGATTTTTACCACACGCCGGTCGTCGTCGGCTTTTATCGCGGGGAACCTCTGCTCGCGGCGCATTCCTACGACGCGTACGACCGTCCGCTTTCCTCTTATTCCTTTGATCGAATTCGCCGTATTCATATTCTCGGCGTGCGGAAAGGATCGTCCGGTCGAGACGACGGCTTCTTGTAAATTCTATAAACTTTACGAACGAATCGCTCTTTTTTATTGACATATTTTTATAAAGAGTGGTATAATAGAGCTATGATTATTTTGTTTATTATACTGGCTGTCACGGCGGTGTGCGTTGCTTTATGCGTCGCGTTGAACTTCGCATACGGGGCTCTCGTAAAACGCCTTGTGCAGGGGGGATTAAAGAGGGATTATTTTCCCTCGGGAAAAAAGTTTTTATGTTCGAGCATAGCGATATTCTTCATCGTCGGCTTCTTCTTTGCGGGATTGGCTTACATTGACGTTCAGAACGCTTGCATCGGGCTGACGGCGGAAGAGGCTTTCGATATCTATGCGCGGCAGGCGAATCTCGATACGGAAGCTTATCGCGCGGTCGACGGCGGAAACGTTACCTTTTTTGTCGGTGAGACGACGGGCGAGGAGGAATGGTACGCATACGAGAAGTCCGGACTTTTCTATGTGCGCAGCTACGGTCTCGCCACGTACCATAATTATTACGGCGTAGAGGAGGACGGGAGCTTACGCGGCTTGGTCGCCTCCGTCGCCGAAGTCGAAACGGACAATGGGTATTATTATTTTATCGGATTATACAACGACAGTATTTTGAACAGAATCAGCGGAACGAGCGTGATCTTTAACGGAAACGAAACGCCTCTTCAATGCGGAACGTTCATTGTTTCGGAAGAAAAGATGAAGAGCTTTGCGCTCGAAAACGTCAAAATATCGGATATGCTGTAAACGGCAATCGGTTTCAAATCGGAAGCAAAGCCGTATCGCGGGTCAATGCGCGATACGGCTTTTCTTATTGCCGCGCGGCGTTTTTACCTCTTTAGGGGGGGGAGATTTTTATTTGCATGAAACAAACTTTTGTTTGAAAATTTTCCGTTGCGTTTATAATAAGAATGAAAAAAATAAACGAAAAAAGGATGGGTGAATAAATTATGGATATGCAAAAATTTACGCAGAAGTCATTGGAAGCGCTCAACGCGAGCCAACGTCTCGCTCAGGAATACGGGAATCAGTCCATAAAACAGAGCCACCTGCTTTACAGTTTGCTCGACGCCGAAAACGGGCTCATTCCGCAGCTGACGGCAAAGATGGGAACGGACGCGGCGGCGATTTCCGCCGATACGCTCCGCCTGATCGAAAAGTATCCCAAGGTTTCCGGGGGTCAGAATTATATTTCCGGCGAGCTCGCTTCCGCGCTCGATGCGGCGGAAAAGCAGGCGGAAAACATGAAGGATTCCTTTGTTTCGGTCGAGCACCTCTTTTACGGACTGATCGAGAAAGCGGACGAGGAAATCAAGAGTCTCTTTAAAAAATATAAAATAGAGAAGAACGAATTTATGAAGGCGCTCGCCGCCGTGAGGGGATCGGCGAGGGTTACCTCGGATAATCCGGAGGATTCGTACGACGTGATGAATAAATACGGAACGGATCTCGTCGAGCGTGCGCGTCAGCATAAATTGGATCCCGTCATCGGACGGGACGACGAAATCAGGAACGTCGTTCGCATTCTTTCCAGAAAGACGAAGAATAACCCCGTGCTGATCGGCGAGGCGGGCGTAGGGAAAACGGCGATCGCCGAGGGGCTCGCCATCCGCATCATGCGGGGAGACGTGCCCGATTCTTTGAAGGACAGAAAGGTGTTTTCTCTCGATATCGGCGCGCTGATCGCGGGCGCAAAGTATCGCGGGGAGTTCGAGGAACGCTTAAAGGGCGTCTTGAACGAAATAAAAAAGAGCGATGGGAAGATCATCCTTTTCATCGACGAGCTTCATCTGATCGTCGGCGCGGGCAAGACGGACGGGGCGATGGACGCGGGGAATCTATTAAAGCCTATGCTCGCGAGGGGAGAGCTGCATTGCATCGGCGCGACCACGCTCGACGAATACCGCAAATATATTGAAAAGGATCCCGCGCTCGAAAGAAGATTCCAGCCCGTTCTCGTCGACGAACCTACGGTGGAGGACACCGTCTCCATTTTGAGGGGATTAAAGGAACGCTACGAGGTTTATCACGGCGTAAAAATTCAGGACAACGCGCTGATTGCGGCGGCGACGCTCTCCAACCGCTATATCACCGACCGTTATCTTCCGGATAAGGCGATCGATCTCGTCGACGAGGCGTGCGCGCTCATCAAGACGGAATTGCAGAGTATGCCGTCTGAAATGGACGAAATTTCGCGTAAGATCATGCAGCTCGAAATCGAAGAGAACGCCTTGAAAAAGGAGACGGACGAATTGACGATCGCACGCTTAAAGGATCTCCAAAAAGAGCTTTCGGAATTGCGTTCAAAATACGACGAAATGGCGGCGAAGTGGCAGAACGAAAAAGACAGCATCGGCAAAGTGCAAAAACTGCGCGAAGAGCTCGAACAGCGCAACGCCGAGCTCGAAAAGGCGGAGAGGAATTACGATTTGGAAAAGGCCTCTCAGCTGAAATACGGGATGATTCCGGAGCTCAAAAAGCAGATCGCCGAATGCGAAAAGAACGCGGGCGGCGTCAAAAAGGAGGAAAACACTCTTCTTCGGGACAAAGTCACCGAGGAGGAAATCGCCCGTATCGTCGCTCGCTGGACGGGAATCCCCGTAGCGAAATTGATGGAAGGAGAGAGGGAAAAGCTCTTGCGCCTGCCCGATATTTTACACGAAAGGGTCGTCGGACAGAGCGAAGCCGTTCAAAAGGTATCGGACGCCATTCTGCGTTCGCGCGCGGGCATTTCCGACCCCGGTCGCCCGATCGGTTCTTTTCTGTTTTTAGGACCCACGGGCGTCGGCAAAACGGAGCTTGCCAAGACGCTCGCAAAAGCTCTATTCGACGACGAAAAGAATCTCGTTCGCATCGACATGAGCGAATATATGGAAAAATTCAGCGTGTCCCGTCTCATCGGCGCGCCTCCCGGATACGTCGGCTACGACGAGGGCGGTCAGCTTACCGAAGCGGTCAGAAGAAAGCCCTACTCCGTCGTTCTCTTCGATGAAATCGAGAAGGCGCATCCCGACGTGTTCAACGTGCTTTTGCAGGTTCTCGACGACGGAAGAATCACCGACAGTCAAGGCAGAACGGTCGATTTTAAGAATACCATCATCATTTTAACGTCGAATCTCGGCTCCTCTTTCATTCTCGACGGAATCGAAGAGAACGGCGAGATTTCGGAAAGCGCGAAAGAGGAGGTGGACAGATTGCTGAAAACGTCCTTCCGCCCCGAATTTTTAAACAGACTGGACGAAATCGTATTCTATAAACCGTTGACGAAGAGCGAGATCCGCGGTATCGTCTCCTTGCAGATCAAATATTTGCAGGAGAGACTTTCCGAAAAACAGCTCGGCGTGAGGCTTACGACGTCTGCGGAGGATTATATCATCGACAACGGCTACGATCCCGTTTACGGCGCGAGACCGTTAAAGAGATATATTCAGCATACGGTGGAGACGATGATCGCAAGACATATCATTGCGAACGAATTCCAGCCGGGAGATACCGTCGTCGTCGATACGGACGCGGACGGACTTACGGTCGGAAAGGAAAGATGAGAATTTTTCGGGGAAACCGTTAAAGGATCAAAAAAGAAAAATTCATAAAAATTCGCCCGAAAGATATTTACATCTCGGGCGATATTTGGTATAATATATATAATATAAAGGATGAAGCCTGCGAATGCGGCGTAAAGGTTGCCTTTTGCAAGAGAAGCGACAGAAAAACAGCCGTCTGTTTACGCGGGGAGAAAATTTATGTTGTTAAACAAGTATGTTTTTGGCGATACAGCCGTATATTATGTCAAAGCTCCCGTGGAAGGACAGGACGGAGCTTTTGTCATAGGGCTCGCCATGTATCCCGAGAGCGTCGAAATTACCGATATCGACAAGCTTTGCTGCGATTCTTTGGTTCAGGTCGCGTTTACGGGGGACAGAAGCCTGATCGATTACACGCAGGGGCTTTCCATGCGCAATCGCGATTCCACCCTTTTAAAATTAGATAGACAGCAATCCGACGCTTGCGGCGTGACCACCTATTTATCCGACGGCGGCGGGAACGAATACGTTCATCGTTTGGAATACGACGGAAAAACGGGGGTTTTCGCTTTCAGCGTAGAATATAAAAACGCGGGAGAGCGCGCGCGCACGTTAGAGGCGCTCGATAGTTTTTCTGTCAGCGGCGTCGCTTCCCCTTCGCGCAAGGGCGTGTCTACCTGCGGACTCACCCTTCATAGAATGACCTCCGCTTGGAGCAGGGAATGCCGCCTGAAGAGCGACAGCTTTTCTCATCTCGGATTGGACATGAGCTGGGGGCGCTACGGCGTCAAGACGGAAAAGTGGGGGCAGAGGGGATCTATGCCCGTACGCGATTACTTCCCGTTCGGCGCGATCGAGGATCCCGAAGACGGATTTATTATCGGCTGCATGATGGAAGCGCCCTATTCCTGGCAGATGGAGGTTTATCAGGAGAAGGAGAGCTGCTCTTTTTCGGGCGGACTCGGCGATTACGAGTTTGCGCATTGGCGAAAAGAAATTTTCCCCGGCGAAAGCTTCTCTACGCATAAAGCCTATGTAAAGGTCTTGAAGAGCGGGGGAGTAAACGCCGTATGCAACGCCATCATAAAGCATATGGACGGATTGTTGTCGGTACCCGAGAGCGAGGAGAGTATGCCCGTGCTGTTCAACGAATATTGCACGACGTGGGGCTGTCCTTCCGAAGAGAACGTCACCGAAATTTTAAAGGCGATAAAACCTCTCTCTCTCGATTATTTCGTCGTCGACTGCGGCTGGTATAAGCCCGACGACAAGGGCTGGTGCAACGCCATAGGCGATTGGAATCAAAGCAAGACGCTTTTTCCCACGGGCATAAAAACCGTCGTGGAAAAAATCAATCGCGCGGGGCTGAAAGCCGGCGTTTGGTTTGAATTTGAGGTCGCCGGCATAGACAGCGAGCTTTATTATAAGCCCGAATACCTCCTTTCGAGAGACGGCTATCCCCTTTCCGCGAAGAACAGGCGTTTCCTCGATCTGCGCGAGGACCTCGTTGAAAATTATCTCGAAAAGAAGCTCCTCTCCTTTTTAAAGGAGAACGGATTTGAATACGTCAAGATCGACTATAACGATAGTATCGGCGTCGGGTGCGACAGCGAGGACGGTTCCTCTCTCGGCGAAGGGGGAAGGCAGCTTCAAGAAGCTTCTCTCGAATGGATCGATCGGATTAAGGACGCCGTTCCCGGCATCGTCGTAGAAAATTGTTCCTCGGGCGGAAGCCGAATCGAACCCTGCCGCATGAATAAGGTTTCCATGTGTTCCTTTTCCGACGCGCACGAATGTAAAGAAATCCCGTTGGTTGCGGCGAACGTTTCCCGCGTGGTTCCCGCGAGGCAGTCGCAGATATGGGCGGTCGTTCGTAAGGAAGACGACGATTCCCGCATCGTCTGGTCGTTGACCTCCGCCATGTTCGGAAGAATTTGTTTAAGCGGCGATATTGGGAAGGTCGGAGAAGATAAGATACGACTTATTCAGAAGGGGATCGAATTTTATAAGCGGGTGCAGGACATCGTCCGCTACGGCGATATCGAGCTCGTCGATAACGACGTGGAATATTATCGCGAGCCCTTCGGCAGACAGATATACAAAAAAGCTTACGGCGGTCGCGTTCTCCTCCTCGTGCATAAATTCGAGCGGAGCGGCGATATCGAGCTGGAGCTCAAAGGATATCGATTGAAGGCCGTTTATACCGATATGGATTATACCTTTGAAAAAGGGAAATTTTTGGTAAAGGATACGCGGGATTATCAATCCGGAGCGTTTGAATTTGAAAAAAATTATAAGGAGTTATAAAAAAATGGCTAAATCAAACAAAACAAATCTTTCCTATGTTCTTTATGCGCTTTTGGCAATCGTTCTCGGCGTTCTCTTCATTGTTTATAAGACCGCCATCATCGGAACGGTGCTTCAAATCGGCTTTACCGTCATCGGCGTCGCGCTCATCGTTCTCGGCATACTGAATATGATCGGCGCTAAGAAACTGACGCTGATCGGTATTCTTGAAATCGCAGCCGGCGTCGTTATCATCGTCTTTGGCTGGGTGGCGGTTCAAATCGCAGTCATCGTCGGCGGCGTCGTCCTCATTCTTTATAATGTGGTCGCCCTCTTTAAGGGAAACGTAAAGGGACTTTTCGGCGTGGCTAAGTTCGTCCTCGGCGTTATCGTGGGCGTCGCGCTCATTCTCGGAAAGCTCAAATACGATTGGCTGTTCGTCGTCATCGGCGTTCTCCTCATCGTCTACGGAATCGCCCTCTTCTGCAATACCTACAAGAAGTGATTCGTCGAAAAAAATAAGTTATTTCAAGAGCTGTGAATCGGATTTGCGGCTCTTTTTTTTTCGCCCGTTGATTGACAAGGGCGCAAAAAGGACGTATAATAGATTCAAACACAATTATAATTCAGGAGAATGGTCATGACGGTAGAACAAGCGTACGAAAAGCTTTCCGCGATCGGGCAGGAACATCTTTTAAGGTTTTACGACGAGCTGTCCGAAGACGAGAGGAAAAAGCTTTTAAGCCAGATTGAAACGACGGATTTTTCCGTCCTCGAAAATTTATCTCACCCGGAGGATTTGAGCGGAAAGGGGGAGATTCGTCCGATCGAAGGGCTTAAAATAAGGGATATTGAAAAACGGAAAGAAGAATTTCTCCTCGTCGGAAGGGAGGCCGTCCGTCGGGGCAAGGTCGCCGCCGTCCTTTTGGCGGGGGGACAGGGAACTCGGCTGGGTTCTTCCGCGCCCAAGGGATGCTTCGACGTAGGCGTAACAAAGCCTCTTTATATTTTCGAGCAGCAGATTAAAAATCTCCTCGAAACGGTTATCGATTGCGGCGCGTACGTTCCCTTATATATTATGACGAGCGATAAAAATAACGCCGAAACGATCGCGTTTTTAAAGGAACACGACTATTTCGGCTATCCGGCGGAATATGTCAAATTCTTTGTTCAGGATATGGCTCCCGCCGTCGATGAAAACGGAAAGGTTTATCTGGAAAGTAAGAGCGGCGTCGCCCTCTCTCCCAACGGAAACGGCGGCTGGTTTTCCTCTATGCTCCGAGCGGGGCTCGTCGAGGAGATGCTGAACAGGGGCGTAGAATGGGTAAACTGCTATTCCGTCGATAACGTCCTTCAACGCATCGCCGATCCCGCTTTCGTCGGCGCGACGATTTTAAGCGGCAGGAACAGCGGGGCGAAGGTCGTCTGCAAAACGAATCCTCACGAAAAGGTCGGCGTGCTCTGCTTAGAGGACGGTCGTCCCAACATTATCGAATATTACGAGCTCACCGAAGAAATGGCGAATCAGAGAGACGAAAACGGCGAACTCGCCTATATTTACGGCGTTATTTTAAACTATCTTTTCTCGTTGAAGCAGCTGGTCAAGATACAGAACGAAAGGATTCCCATTCATATCGTCAGAAAAAAGGTTTCTTATATCGACGAAAAGGGAAGGACGGTCGCGCCGGAAAAAGAGAACGGCAGAAAGTTTGAAACGCTCATTCTCGATATGGTAAAATTGATGGAGACCTGTCTTCCCTATGAGGTCGTCCGTGAAAAGGAGTTCGCCCCCGTGAAGAATAAAACCGGCGTGGACAGCGTGGAAAGCGCAAGGGAATATTTAAGGAAAAACGGAGTGGAATTATAATGGAAGAGAGGATCGACGAAAAGGGAACGGAAGAAAAATTGAGAGTTTTTATCGAGAATCTCGTATCGCTCGGCGGACAGCTTTCGGCTATCTTTAAAAGCGGGCGCATGGATATCAAAGCGCTGGAAGCCATGAACGCGACGATCGAAAATATGGCGAAGGCGCAGAGCGGCTGCGATATCGAGGAATTTTCGATTGTGGAGGAAGACGCGAAATCCATTTACTATAACTTCAACGCGATCGTACAGATGATTGAAAGTCAGGAGAGTCGGTTTATGGACGCTGCGACGATGAAGGCGGTAAACGTGTTTTTGAAAAATATCAATACCTCGACCGTCAACATAGCGGCGGCTTACGGTTTGGTCTGAACGGTTTTACGCGGTCGTTTTTTCAACGAATTTTATACAGGAGGTCATTGCTAAAACAGTGAGTACAGGAACAATCATTTTATACGCTTATTACGAAGGAGGAGAAACGGCGGAGGAATTTGCCGAATTTCTCAACGATTCCGATTATAAGGCTTCTTTCCGTAAATATCTCGACATGAAAAAAAAGGAGGGGAAGCCCCTCGCCGATTACGACAAATTGATGACGGATTGCCTTTTTTACGGAGTAAAGGTAAAGAGGGCGGGCTTTAAAAAATTGACGCAGGCGCTTCGGCGCTTCGACGAGATCGGCGTTTCTAACGAAATTTACGACGTCATGCAGGAAGTGATACCGAACAAAAAAATCGTCGCCGTTTCTCTCGGCACGCCCGGCGGAAGAGAAACCGACTTCGGAGAATATACGATATGAGCGCTTCGAAAAAGAAAACGACAAATAAGAAGTCTACGGCAAAAAAGGCGCAGGCGACGGCAAAAAGGAATCCGATTGTTTTCATTATCGCCTTTGTTCTCGTCGTCGTTTTAGCGGCGGGACTTTGGTTTTCCGGCGCGTTTTCCTCCCTCTTCGGTAAAGGGCAGGAGGGCGAATATATCCCGCCGGACGAATACGAGCAGGAGGAAGGTTCCGATCAAAACGGCGGAGAAACCGACGGCGACGGCAACGGAACGGGCGATCATCAAAACGGCTCCGAAACGCCCGTAGAGACGGAGGAGCTGTCGATCCATTTCCTCGAGCTCGGCAACTATAACGCGGGCGACTGCGTTTTGATCGACATGGGCGATACCGAAATTCTGATCGACGGCGGATCGAAATACAATTCCGTAAAAACGATCGTTCCCTATATCCGGCAGTACTGCGCGGACGGAACGCTCGAATACGTCGTCGCCACGCACGCGCACGAAGACCATATAGCGGCTCTTTCGGGCGGCGCGAGCAAAAACGGCGTGCTCTACTCCTTCTCGGTCGGCACGATCATCGATTTTTCGCTCACCAATTCCACGAGTAAAGTATATCAGTATTACTGCGAAGCGAGGGATTACGCCGTCGAAAACGGCGCGGCGCATTATACCGCGCTCGAGTGCTGGAACGAGACGGGCGGCGCGCAGCGCACCTATCGGATTACGGATGAAATTTCCTTTCAGATTCTCTACAATTATTATTACGAGAATAAATCCAGCGACGAAAATAACTATTCCGTCTGTCTTCTGTTGACGCAAGGAAGCAGTCATTATCTCTTTACGGGGGATCTCGAAGCGGAGGGAGAGGAGTACCTCGTGCAATATAACGATCTCCCCCGCTGCAAGCTTTTCAAGGCGGGGCATCACGGAAGCCCCACTTCCAGCAACGATTGTCTGCTTTCCGTCATTCAGCCGGAAATCGTCTGCGTTTGCTGCTGCGCGGGTTCGGACGAATATACGTCGAATCTGAATAATCAGTTCCCCTCGCAGGCGATGATAGACAGAGTGAGTAAGTATACCGATCGGATTTATGTGACGACCCTCTGCACGGATACGGAAACGAACGAGTTTACGTCTATGAACGGAAATATCGTCGTTACCGGCAACGGCGCGGACCTATCGGTCGATTGCTCGAATAACAACACAATTTTAAAGGATACCGAATGGTTTCAACAATACCGTACATGGAACGGGCAATAAGGGAAGCGCCGTCGGTATCGATCATGCGAATAAAAATAAGTCCGACTTTTTCAGGTGGTCGGACTTATTCCGTATCTTTTTCTTTCTGGATCTGCGGCGAAAGCTCCGCGGAAAATCGCCTTTACGGCGAAAAAAACGGCTATGCTTCGATCATCGCCTCCGTGATCTCTTCGGCCAACCGATTTTCCATTTCGATAAACGTTTTTTCCAATTCTTGCGTGTCCGTCTCGGCGAGGCGTCGCTGTATCTGCTTGTTCAGCGCGATCGCGTCCTTTTCGAGCTCCTTCTTCAAGGTTTTCCCTTCCGTGATAAGGCAATGAACGAATTCCTTTAAGGCGACGTACTTTTCGGCGAAGAGATCGACGTAGGCGAGCGTTCCTTTGTTGATCTCTTCGGATTGCTTTTTTCCGTCTATTTTGGCAAAGTAACCGATGATCGAGCACATGACGAGGGTAATGGCTTTATAATAATTTTTCTTCGTCGCGGCGTCTGCGACGGCGGAGAAGAACGCGAGCTCGTCGATATAAGTCTTTGCGAATTCTTCCAAAGCCTCGATGAGATCCGCCTGTACGAGGGTGGGCAATTCGTAAACGTTCTCCCATGTATACGACGAGAGCAGCTCGCTGTCGACGGAATCCTTTAATTTGTCCTTGATTTCTCTCAGGACGTCTCCGTGGGAAACGATTCCTCTGATAAAGGCCACCTCTTTTTCGTCCATGACGCCGTCTGCGAGAGATTGCCTCAAAAGTACGCATTGCAACATATAGTCGAAGTCTTTTAACGCTTTTTTTTGCGTGTAATCGGGGAGAAACGTCTGAACGACGTCGCTGAGCTCGGCGACGATCTCTTCCGCCGATTCATATTTTTTTAAAGCTTTCTGAAATATTCTTTCCGCATCCATTGCCGTTACCTCTTTTGTATTTTTATTCTTTGAATAATAATATAAACGTCTTATGTGATAAAATTGAGAAATAATAGGGGAATTTTATGTTAATATATGAATGATTCGGAAAGTCGGCGTAAAAATATCGCCGCAGGAGAGCGGTTGAACGCTTTCCGCGACGATTATTTCAGATGGCAGGGGGATTGAATTTGGAAGTTTGTCTTTTTCGGAGGACGGATGTTTTCAAAAATCACATTGTCCACCACGCACTTGAATTTTTCGTATTGTTCCTGCGATTTGATGACCCAGCAAAGCAGGAGCTTATGCGGTTTCATCGAATACTTGATGGCGCGCTTGTAGGGCATACACTCTACGTTATAGCTGACGAAATCGGGTCTTGAAACGAAGTTCATCATCAGATGCTGCATCAGATAGGATTTTAATTTCCAGAAATGCGGAGCGCAGAGAAAGTCTTCCTTGTCCCCCTTGCTTGCCAGCTGTCCGCAAAATATGTTTTTCGTCAGCTTCTTCGCCTTCCTCACGTAAAGGGGATTAAAGGATTGAATGGCGTACTCCGCGTCGTATTTTTCATGATATTCCTTCAGCAAGGGAACGACCTGTTCGACCAGACCCTTCAAAGTTCCGGAATGTTTTATTTCGACGAGGATGGGAACCTGTCCCTTGACGAGGGCTAAGAAATCGACGAAGAGGGGTATTTTTTCTTTCGTTCCCTTCAGGGACAATTTCTTCAATTCGTCGTAGGTATAATCGGAGACGCGTCCCTTCATTCCCGTCAGCCGTTCCATTTTTTCGTCGTGGAACAAAATCAGTTGCTTATCTTTGGTGAATCGTACGTCCGTTTCTATCGCATATCCCTCGGCTATCGCGCGCCGAAAGGCGGAGAGGGAGTTTTCGGGTATCGTTTCATCGTGCAGACCTCTATGCGCGATGGGCGTATGATATAAAAAACTTTTTCGTATTTCCATAGCGGTAATTCTCTCTATTCCTATATTTTACCAAAAATTTTATAAAATGCAACAGAATTGCCCTAATCATTTGCTAAAAAAATATAAATTTTGTATAATAAATGCGCGCCGTTAAGGCGAAGAGGATTTTAAGGGAAAGAATCAATGGCTAAATCCAATCAGTATATTCAGTATATAAGGAATTTCTGTATCATCGCGCATATCGACCATGGAAAAAGCACGCTTGCCGATCGCATTATGGAGCTTACCGGTCAGGTGTCCAAACGCGATATGGAAGATCAGTTCCTCGACAGCATGGATATCGAACGGGAGAGGGGAATCACCATTAAGCTCACGCCCGTGAGAATGTATTACGAGGCGGACGACGGAAACGAATACGTCTTCAATTTGATCGACACGCCGGGGCACGTCGATTTCACCTACGAGGTCAGTCGTTCGCTCGCCGCCTGCGAGGGGGCGATTCTCGTCGTCGACGCTACGCAGGGGGTGGAAGCGCAGACGCTCGCCAACGCGTATCTCGCACTCGACAATAATCTTGAAATTCTTCCCGTCGTCAACAAAATAGACCTTCCTTCCGCCGATATCGAAAACGCGAAGCGGGAAATCGAAGACGTGATCGGCGTGGACGCAAGCTATGCGCCCTGCGTCTCCGCCAAGGAGGGATTAAACGTCAAAGACGTACTCGAAGCGGTCGTAAAATATTTCCCCGCGCCCGAAGGCGACGCCGATAAGCCCCTTTGCGCGCTCATTTTCGACAGTTATTACGACAATTATAAAGGCGTTATCCTGTTCGTTCGCCTGCGCGACGGAAGCGTAAAGGCGGGAGATCGGATCAGAACGTTTCTTTCCGACGTCGTTTACACCGTCGCCGAAGTGGGGGTGTTCGCGCCCGATCTTCAACCCAAAGCGTCGCTCTCGGCGGGCGAGGTCGGTTACATCGCGGCTTCCATCAAATCGATCGAGGACGTCGAGACGGGCGATACGGTCACGAATGCGGAAAATCCCGTAAAGCAGCCTCTGCCCGGCTACAAAAAGGTGCGACCGGTCGTTTTTTGCGGCATTTATCCCCTTGACGGAAGCAAATTCAACGATTTAAAGGAAGCTATTTTAAAGCTCAAATTAAACGACGCTTCGCTCGCCTTCGAGCCGGATACGTCGGTCGCTCTCGGCTTCGGTTTCCGTTGCGGCTTTTTGGGTCTTCTCCACATGGAGATCATTCAGGAGAGAATCGAGAGGGAATTTAACCTCGACATCATCACCACCGCTCCGAGCGTAAGCTATCTCGTACACAAGACGGACGGAACGCAGTTTTTTATCGATAATCCTTCCCATATGCCCGATCCCTCCGATATCGACTATATGGAGGAACCCATCGTCAAAGCGGAAATTTACATTCCGCCCGATTACGTCGGAGCGATCATGGATCTCTGTCAGGATCGCCGCGGCGTCTTCAAGGATATGTCCTACGTCGATCCGAGGCGCGTAAAGATTACCTATCATATTCCCTTAAACGAGATCGTATACGACTTCTTCGACGAGCTCAAATCGAGGACGAAGGGTTACGCCAGCTTCGATTACGAAATCGTCGGTTACCATAAGGAAAACCTCGTGCGCCTCGATATCCTTTTAAACGGGGAAATTTGCGACGCTCTTTCGCTCATCGTGCCCGAACAGCGCGCGTACGCTCGGGGGAGGACGCTCTGCGAAAATTTAAAGGAAGCGATTCCCCGCCAGTTGTTTGAAATTCCCGTTCAGGCGGCGATCGGCGGCAAGATCATCGCGCGCGAAACGGTGAAGGCGGTGCGCAAAGACGTTCTCGCTAAATGCTACGGCGGCGATATTACGAGGAAGAAGAAACTTCTCGAAAAGCAGAAAGAGGGCAAAAAGCGTATGCGGCAGGTAGGCACGGTCGAAGTCCCGTCCGAAGTCTTCATGGAAATTTTAAAGACGAATAAAGATAAATAAAATGGAAAAATCATTTTTTGAACGCGTGTACGACGTTCTCGCGCTCATTCCGCGCGGAAAGGTTACCACCTACGGGGCGATCGCCCGAAAGATAGGAGCGCCCCGTTCTTCGAGAGCGGTCGGCTACGCGCTCCACGCGAATCCCAAGCCCGTCGAGTATCCCTGCCATCGCGTCGTAAACCGCGAAGGGAGGCTCGCGCCCGCGTTCGCTTTCGGAGGAATCGACGTTCAGCGTCAGCTTCTCGAAAACGAGGGCGTAAAAGTAAACGACGATTCTACCGTCGATCTCGAGGCGTACCTCTGGATTCCGTGAGATACGGATAGCTCTTTTTGCCGTTCGGTTCGGACGACTGTGCGGCGAGGCATTTTCCGTTTTTAATTTAAGGAGAAATCATGTCCGGATTATATCTTCATATTCCGTTTTGTAAGCATAAATGTTCCTATTGCGATTTTGTTTCTTTTCCCGACAAATTGTCGTATGCCGAAGCGTATATGGCTTGCTTATACAAGGAAATAGAGCTTCGGGGAGAGGAGCTCAAAAGCAAGGGAAAAGATCGCGTCTTCGATACCGTTTATTTCGGCGGCGGCACTCCGTCCGTCGTCGATCCGAAGTATATTTACGGCGCGGTCAAGCAGATAAAAAAATTTTTCTCCCTCTCTAAGGATCCCGAAATCACCATCGAAATCAATCCGGGAACGGTGAGCGAAACGAAGATCGCCGTTTATAAACGGGCGGGCGTCAACCGCTTTTCCGTAGGACTTCAAACGGCGATCGACGCTCAGTTAGAGGACGTTTGTCGCATTCATAAGGCGCACGATTACGTCTATTGCGCCAAGCTTTTAAAGGGGGAAAATTTCAATACGGACGTCATGCTCGGATTGAAGGGGCAGACGTTCGACGACGTGAAAAAGACGATCGATCTCGCGGATCGATGCGGTTCCTCGCACATCTCGATGTACGCGCTTACCCCCGAGGACGGCACGCCCATTTATACCGATTACTTAAACGGCGAGCTTCCCGATTCCGACGAAGTCGCCGAGCTTTACGAAAGGGGAAGGGCGTACTTAAAGGAACTCGGATACGAACGCTACGAGGTTTCCAATTTTTCAAAGAAAGGGAAGGAGAGCCGCCATAACCTCAATTATTGGAAGAGAGGGGAATATCTCGGATTCGGCGTGTCGGCAAGCTCGTTCATGTTCGGCAGAAGGTTTGTCAATACGTACAATCTCGACGAATACATGAAGTGCATTTTATCGGGATTTCCGCCCGTCGTCGATAACGAGGAAGTGACGGGGGAAGACGCCGCCTTCGAATTTGTCATGCTCGCTCTGCGCACGAAATACGGGGTAAACACGGCGGAATTTAAAGAAAATTTCAAAGAGGATTTTTTCGAAAAGTATGCTTCCGCGCTGAAAAAGCAGGAAAAATTTCTCGAAATAAACGGCGACGTCGTAAGAATCAAGGACGAGTATCTTTACGTTCAGAACAGCATTTTGATAGATTTTATGCCGAAAGACTGAAAGGGAAGGGATTCAGAGCTCCTTTTCTGCGAGAATTTCGCCGTTCTTTGCGTCGATCAACAGGGCGGTCGTCTTTTTGTTTGCGTCGGTGATTCCCACGTAGTAATACGCGCCGTCGTCGTAGATAAAGCGCACGTAAATTTCCCCGTTGAAGCGGTTTTTTTCCGTCAGGGAGGAGATAAGCCCGTTCTTTTGTTTCCGCACGATTTCAAGAATTTCTTCATAGGAGAGAACGTCCTCCGTCTTTCTGTCCTCGGCGGTAAAGACAATCGTCTCCTCTCCCTGCGTCACTTCGAACGCGATTTCCTTTTCCCCGCTCAGCGCGACGCTTTCGCTGTATGTAAAACATTTTTTCACGCTGTCGTAATTCATTTCTCCCCCGTATTCCTTTCCGTTCAGCGTAAAGGAAACGAACGCGTCTCCGCTATCGATTTTATTGAAGAAGAAAACCTCTAAAATCGGGGTCGCGCTCCGCGCTTTTCCGTCGGCGGCATAGGGATATTCTTTTAAGGAATAATATGCCTTTAAGGCGATTCCCTTCTCCTCGGCGGTAAAGTAGGAAAGTCTGTTCTCGGAGACGTATTCCGTCAGGTCGAGTTCCTTTGTGCATGCGGCGAAGCCGATCGCGGTAAAAAGACAAAATAGGAATAAAAGAAACGTTTTCAATGCTTTTTTCATATATATTTAATATATTGTCAGACCGAATCGTTTATGTTTGTTTT
>CAYWKM010000012.1:0-37976 GCA_964459165.1 uncultured Clostridia bacterium | reverse complement strand
TGCGGGCGTTGATTTTTTATTCTCAGCTTGCGGAATACACCGGCATGATGACGACGTTGCCGGCGACGATTCCCGTCTCGTTCTTCAACATATTGTAAATCGACAACGCGGAATCGTAGGAGAGCTCGCCGGAATTGATGAACACGTTTACGTTATCCGAATCGTATCCGATAGAGACGACGGCGTCGGAAAAGCCCAGCGATTTGATCATGGTTTCGAGCGCCAGCTCGTTCTCCATCATCTTTACGATTTTCAATTTTGCCGCCGTGGCCTCCTCGTACTTTTCGCTCCCCTCGTCGTAAAGCGCGATGACGCTGTCGAGCTGTAAAAGCTCCTCGCTGCGCGTCGAGGTTCTTTCCGTTCGGTAAGTCGTAAAATAGTTGGCTGCCGTCACCGTATCCGTCTCCGAAGCGGAAGTGAGCTTCGTTCCCGCGAGAACGAAATTGAATACCGCCGTGACCGCGAGAAGCGCGACCAAACAGCTCATGATAATAATTTTCTTTTTGTTATTCATAACAAAAACCTCCTTCTTTTTTTTATTCGCTCATTTTATATATCAGAATATTATTCGTCGACGCGCCCGTCGCCAACGCCGCCGCGCGGAGAATATCGGCTCGGACCAACATATTATCCGCTCCGTCGCAAACGATGACGACGCACGTCTCCTCCTCCCGCGTATGAATCGCCACGCTCACCTTGCCCACCCCGTCGATATCGGAAAGAAGGCTGACGAGCTTCAATTCCTCCGACGTATACGTATACGCCGTATTGCCGGACTCTTCGCTATCGAACGCTTTGTAACAGGCGAACAGCAACGCTAAAGCGGCGACGGCAATCATCAAGATCTTAAAAATTTCTTTTTTCTCCAACTTATTCGCCATAGATAAACTCCGCCTCTTTTCCCCACAGCTCCGTCACCGCAGCCGAGAGCGCTTCCTCGTCTACCGAAAAGGAAAGATACAGCGTAACGCCGTCCTCCTTTACTTCGGCGACGCAGTCGCCGCCGTAATTTTCCGAAACAAACGCTTCGATCTGCATTTGCAAGCTCGCATTCAGATAGGAGGAATCCGTCTCGACCGGATATTCGACGCTCGTTATGTCGGCTCCGAGATCCTCCGCTACGGAAAAGAGCGGAGAAACGATCATGAGCACGCTGCAAAGGCGAAAGACGTTGGAGACCGTCTTCCCCATCCTTCCCGAAGGGAGCAAGACGGAGACGATATCGAGAAGAAAAACACAACCCAGAACGCTTAATATATATGCTTTCATCGACTAAAATATTACCCCCGAGGAACAAATCAACAAAAGAAGCGTGATAAAATACATGAACGTCACGGCGAGCAAGCCCGCCGTAAAATAACCGATATTTCCGGACAACGCGGTTAAAAAGCCGGAAATGCGGGCGTCCGCAATCGGCGTGCAAATCGCCGCGACGAGCTTTAAAAGGAGGGAAAAAGAAATGAGAAGAAGGAGAGGCTCCGCTATCGTAAAGACGATGAGCAGGACGGCGACCCCGCCGAGAGAATTTTTGATGAGAACGCTTCCGGCGAGAACCAAATCCATTCCGCTCGATAAAAAGCCCCCGATCATGGGCACGCCGTTCCCGATCGCGTATTTCGCCGCGCGAAGAGAAAGTCCGTCGTAACTCGCGCTCGTTATCCCCTGCACGGTCAAAAAGACGGAATACAGCGCAAAGGAAATGCCGATCAGCCATTTATTGATTCCGGAAAACAACCCCGAAAAGCCGTTGAGGTTTATCTTACCCGAAATATTTCCCACGATGGAAAGAGCGATGATAAGAATCGCAAGCGGGAAGACGACGCCGGAAACAATTTCCGTGATCCCCTCCGAAAGAAAGGCGACGGCGGGTCGATAGACGGCGGCGGATACCGTTCCTCCTCCCGCCGCCATCAGCGTGACGAGAATGGGAAAGATGATCTCCATCTGCGTCTTTAAGGAATTTACCGTCTCCTCCGTGCGCCGGATCGTCGGGATCAGGCAGGACAAAAGAAGGAGCAGAATCGCCGCGAAACAGACGTAGTGGATAACGTCTCCGACCGAATCGCTGATAAAATTCCCTTTTACCGCGTTCACGATACCGTCGAAGATACACACGGCGCAAACGAGCGCGAAAGCGGAAACAAACCCTTTTGCCGAATCGAAAAACAGCGATAGAAAAAAGGAAAACAGGTCGTCGTAATTCTGCGCGTAATCGCCCGTTATCATTTCCTTTAATCTCTCTTTTAACGTGGAGCCGTCCAAAAATTCTTCGGCAAACCGATCAAGATACGCCTCGAGCTCTTCCGTATCGAGCGCATCCAGAAGTTCGTCTATATTTTCATTCAACTGTTCTTCTCCGCTCGCCTCCCCTTCTTCCGTTTCCGCCGAGACGGACAGAAAGGAAACGGAAAAGGCAAGTCCGATCAGGAGAAAAAGAATAAAAAATTTCTTCATACCAGCTCCACGAACGACACGACGAGCCGCATAAGATTTTCGATGATGGGGAGAGACAGAATGAAGATTATCGCCTTCCCTCCGAGGACGACCTTATCCGCGATCGACGCGCTGCCGAAGTCGTTGATGATTCCGGCTGCAAATTCGGTGAGATAGGCGATTCCCACGATTTTTAAGAGCGTACGGATCAACGTATCTCCGATTCCGGATAAAACTGCGATCTCTTGCAGAATGGCAAGACTTCCCTTCAATAAATCGAAAACGAAGAGCAGAATGACGACGATCCCCGTGACCGTTACGGCAAAGGAGAGCTCCGGCTTTGTATTTTTCAGTAGGACGGCGGTAAGCGCGGTGACAAATCCGACGCCGATGATTTTAAAAATTTCCATATCAATACAAATCGAAAATTTCTTTTACCGCCGAAAACAGGTCGCCGATCATGCCGATGGCGACGGTAAGCGCGAGAATGAGTCCGACCAGACTTACGATGGTCGCGATGTCGTCCCTGTCCGATTTTTTTAAAACCTGACAGACGACGGTAACGATGACGCCGACTGCGGCTATTTTAAATATAATTCCGATTTCCATAATTTCACACGATAACAATCAATAAGGCAAGTCCCAGCAGAAAGCCGAGCTTTAAATACATATCGCAATACTTTTTTGCCAGCGTCTCGCTGTTTTCCTTATAGGAGGCAAGATTTTCCTTTGCCGAAGAAAAATAGCCGCTCTGCGAATGCGCGTCGCCTTTGCCCAAGACGGAAAAATACGCCTCCACAAACCCTTTTTCCTCGTCGGTCAGGAAGGAATAGGTCTTAGGCTTCCCATCGGATAAAAAGCTCTTCAAGGAACAGGCGAAATCCCCTTTATATTCGTTCCTTCCGATAAAATCCGCAAGCGGGCGGCGGGAAAAAGCCAGTTCGTTCAAAAATTTTTCATTGAAATCCTCCATAGAAAAAAAGAAGGATTTCTTTTTTCGGTATTTTCCCCCGCAAAGATATCCCAAATACGTGCAGAACGCCACGAGCGCCGCTCCGACGAGAAACTTAGCCATATACGGAATGCATGGCAGAATCGTAAATCTGTTCCACCCTGCCCACCTCCTTTGCGGATAGCTTTACATAATAATCGAAAAATTTGCAAGGAATCTCTTCCGCTTCGGCTAAGTGCGCCGAAGCGAGCACGGTTACGCCGCTTTCGATCGTCCTTTTTACGGCGGGATAATCGTTCTCCTCCAATTCATCGGTAACGACGACGTCCGGACGCATGGCGCGTATGCCGTAGCCGAACGCCGTGCGCTTATCCGCATAGGATATGACGTCGGCGTTGACCCCGTCGAAATACAGTTCTCCCCGTTCGTCGCATATGAGCACGTTTTTATTCCTCCTTTCGGAAAAATAAGCGATTAAATCCTTCAGCATCGTCGTCTTGCCATACCCGGGCGGGGAGAATACGAGGACGTTCGCGCCGTCGCTCTTGAAGCATATTCGCTTGATTTCGTCGGCGCATCCTTTTACCTCGTGCGGAATGCGAATACAGAGAGAGGAATAGTCCCGCACGGAGACAACCCTTTCTCCCTCGCAGACGTAGGTTCCGCAAAGACCGATTCTTACGCCTTGCCCGCAGGTGACAAAGCCGCGCCTGATCTCTTCCGAAACGGAATAAACGGATTTTTGACAGGCGTTCCGCACGATCTCTTCTATTTGTCCGCCGGAAACCTTTAAAGCCCGCTCCGAAGAATTTTTTAGCCCGTCCGCGCATAAAAACAGATATTCGCCGCCGTAATTCGCCGAAACGGCGCAGCCCTTCCTGAGACGCAGTTCGCAAAGCCTATTCATATTGATATGCGACAGAGCCGCCCTTAAGTTGTCCGGCAAAAATTCTAACATCGCTATATTATATGCCGTCGTTCATCCGTTTTATGACAAAAAAAATCGCTCCGTAAATATTTTGGAGCGATTCCCTTGTCCGTTCGGTTGTTTGACGCGACCGAAAGATTATTTTGCGTAATTCTCAAGCAAAGCCATGCTCTTTTCCGAAAAATCTTTCAATTCGTCGGCGGAGAGCTTTTTGAAGGCGAGCAGCGCGAGATAATAGATTTGATTGACGACAAATTCCTGTTTGTCCTCGGGCAAGCCCTTCAAGGTATTCACGACGGGATTCGCCGCGTTTACGATTAAGGTCATATCCTGCATCGCGTCCTTTTCCGTCATGCCGTAGAAAGAGTTCATTTCGGACATTCTCCTCATAAATTCGGCTACGTTGACGACCCCCGCGATCTTTTCGTTCTTCAACGATTCGATCTTCACTTTTATATTTTTATTGACGAGTTTATTCTTGAAGAGATCTTCCAGCTCTTTATCTTCCGCCGCGGGCGTTTCGCTCTTCAGCGCGCCGTCGATATCGGCGTCGATGCGCAGGAAACGAACTCTTTTTGGATTCTTATATTCCACATAGCTGATGAAATGGGGATCGATATAGGTGTCGCACACAATCGCATCGAGCCCCGCCTCCTGAAACAAACGGATATACTGCGCCTGCTGTATCTCGTCGGAAACGTAATAAACGGCCTTCGCTTCCTTTCCGTTCTTTTCGTCCTCTTCCGTCAGCTCTTCGCCGAAGCTTTCGCTCAGCGCCTTATATTCGCCGGAGAGATTTTTAAAGATGATGATATCCTTTACTTTCTGATAGAAGTCGTCGTCCTTAATGCAGCCGAATTTTACGAAAGTCGCGAGATCGTTCCAGCAATTTTCATATTTTTCGCGGTTATTCTTAAACAAATCGGTGAGAACGTCGGCAACCTTTTTGGTGATATATTTACTGATCTTCTGAACCTGTCTGTCGTTTTGCAGGAAGGAACGGGAAACGTTTAAAGGAATATCCGGGCAATCGATGACGCCGTTTAAAAGCATCAGAAATTCGGGAATGACCTCTTTGATGTTATCGGCGATAAACACCTGATTGCAATATAGCTTTACGCGCCCCTTCTCCAATTCGACCTGTTTTTTCACCTTGGGGAAGTAGAGAATCCCCTTCAAACGGAAGGGATAATCCATATTCAGGTGAATCCAGAATAAAGGCTCGTTATAATCCATGAAGACGTCGCGATAAAACTCCTTATATTCCTCCTCGGTGCATTCGGAGGGCTTCTTTAAATAAAGAGGAGAGATATTGTTTAAGGGCTTGTCTTTTTCCTTATAATTCAGATAAATGTTATAGGGCATAAAGGAGCAATATTTATCGATGAGTTGACGGATATTCGTCTCCTTTAAAAACTCCTCCTCTCCCTCGGCGATATGCATGACGATCCTCGTGCCGCGCGCGGGAGCCGTGTCGGCGTCGCCTATCGTGTAAACGGAATCGCCGTCCGATTCCCAGCGTACGGCGGGTTCGTCTTTATAGCTCTTGGTATAAATTTCGATATCCGAAGACACCATATAGGCGGAATAAAAACCCAAGCCGAAATGCCCGATGATGCCGTCGCCGCTCGTCTTTTCGTACTTGGACAGAAAATCAGCCGCGCCGGAAAAGGCGATCTGCGTAATGTACTTCTCCACCTCTTCGGCAGTCATACCGATGCCGTTGTCTTCGACGGTGAGCGTCTTTGCCGCTTCGTCGGTAGATACCTTCACGCAGAATTCTTCGCCCTCCGCAGCGGGCGCTTCGCCCATATCGACGAGCTTTTTATACTTGGTAATAGCGTCTATGCCGTTGGCTACGATCTCTCTCAAAAAAATGTCCTTATCGGAATACAGCCATTTTTTGATGATAGGCATCATGTTTTCGCTTGAAATTTTTATATTGCCTTGTTTTTCCATAAGAAAAATATCTCCTTTTGCTTTTTTCCCTCTATATATAAACAAAAGAAAAGACCGTAAAACATCTTTCCCGCGATTTTTTCGATTTCCCTTTGCATAAAAAATCCCGAAAGCCGGAAGTTCCGTTTTCGGGATTTTAACCTTTTTATTATTTGAGATTGAGCAGATCGGCAATGGACGCGCCGCTTTCGTCGCTGTCGCTCCAGCCTCTGTATTCGTCGGAATTTCTTTCCCTTCTCTGTCTTTTGGGCTTGCCCTCTCCTTCGCCGTCCGCAGCGTCTCTTCTGGGACGTCTCTGAACGTTTTCGGGCTTGGGCTCGAGCGCCTTGATCGAAAGCGTCATCTTCTTGTTTTCGGGATCGAGAGCCAAAATTTTAGCGTCTACCTCCTGACCGATCGTAAGGACGGAAGTAGGATTTTCCAACCATTCGTGAGAAATCTGAGATACATGGACGAGACCGTCGATTCCCTTTTCCACCTCCACGAACGCGCCGAACGCCACGATTCTTACCACCTTCCCGTGGACGATATCGCCGACGCTGTATTTTTCCGCCGCGAGATCCCAAGGCTGGGGCTGAAGCTGCTTATAACCGATGGAAACCTTCTTGTTCTCCGCGTCTATCTTCAAAACTTTGAATTGATAGGTCTTGCCGATTTCGACAATGGATTCAATGCTATCCGATCTGTTCCAGCTGAGGTCGGAGATGTGCGCGAGGCAATCGAAGCCGTTTACGGAGACGAATGCGCCGAACTTAGTCGTCCTTTCCACTTTGCCTTCCACGACGTCGCCTACGTGGATACTGTCGAAGAACTCCGCTTCCCTTGCAGCCTTAGCCGCTTCTTTCGCGGCTTTCTCTTCTTCGATGATCACGCGCTGAGAAGCGATGATTTCCTTTCTTCTGGATTCCTTTTTTACTTCAAGCGCTTTGAGTCTGAGCGTCTTGCCCACATATTTATCCAATTCCTTCACGTAGCCGCTTCTGATTTCTTTCGCGGGAACGAAAATCGCATAGGAGCCGAGATTCGAAGTGAGACCTCCCTTATTGAAGCCGGTGCATTCCACGGTAAAAATGTTACCCGCTTCGATATCGGCGATCATAGCTTCTTCTTCCGCAATCACTCTGATTTGCTTCTGAGAGAGCTTTACGGGATTGAGAGCCACGACCATAAGCTCGATTTCTTCGCCGATTTTAGCGGTAAAATCTTCCTTGGAATAAGTTTCGCAGTCAACTTCGTTTTTATCGAGCAGAATTTCTTTTTTGGCGGTAGGGAGCAATACGGCTACGCCCTCGTCGTCGGCGGACGAAATGATAGCCTTGACGATCTGACCTTTTCTGAACTTGCCCTGTCCGTTGTCCATTTGTGCAACGACGTCTTCCATTGTCGTTGCGTTTTCTTCTGTTTCGATGCCTTCCATATTTAAGAGAACCTCCTGAGTTTGCTCGTTCGGGGTACTTGCACCCATTACGATACCCAACTTTTTAAAATTTTTTAAAACCTGATAGTTTAAGTCGTCTGCGTTTTTCATTCTGAATACGTTTTTACAATTCTTTGCGCATATGCCGTAAAGCTTGTTTGTATTGCTGCTGTTCAATCCGCCTATCACCAACATTGCATCGCAAGATTTGGATAATTGCTCAGCCTCCGCTTGGCGACTAACAGTAGTATAACAAATTGTTTGAAAAACATCAACTGTTTTTCTATCATCTTTTTCAAGATTTTTTACAATTTTATCAAATTTTTCCTTGGAAAACGTCGTCTGGCAGACCACGCTGATTCGCTTAAAGTTCAAAACGGAAAAATCGTCCTCTTCCGAGGAAAATACATGGTATTCCCCCTTCGCCCAACCGCAAAGCCCGATTACTTCGGGGTGCGTGATCTCGCCGATGATGACGATGACCTTGCCCGCATCGCTTTCGCGCTCCACGATTCGCTGCGTCCTCTTGACAAACTCGCAGGTGCAGTCGATGATCCGGATTTTTCTCCTTTCGCATTCCTCGTAAATTTTTTTCCCCACTCCGTGCGAACGAACGATCATGCTCGCGCCGTCGGGAACCTCCTCTACCGAATTTACGGTAATCAGCCCTCTCTCCGCAATTTTTCCGCACACGTCGGCGTTATGAATGATTTCGCCGAGGATATACGCGTTTTCCGGCTCTATCGACATTGCCGTGTCGACCGCTTTTCTCACGCCGCGACAAAAGCCGCTGTCTTTCGCGATTTCAACCTCGATACCCCTTACTTTCATCTTTTTCCCCTTTTTTCTTCCAGCGCCTTCGCGTGCTCGTAACGCTGATTTAAAATGATCCGCTTCATTTTTTCATCCGCTTCCTTTAAGACTTCTTCCGTCAGTTTCACGCCGTAAAATTCGCTCAGTTCCACCGGATCGCCCACGATGACGTGACAAACATGAAAGGGTCGCGGTTTTTTATAGAGCGTGACGGGCACGATGGGAACCTTCGCCTTGACGGCGAACATGGAAGCTCCGCTGAAAAAAGGCAATATTTCCGCTCCGACTTTGTTCCTCGTCCCCTCCGGATAAAGGGAAACCTTATCCCCGTGTTTTAAGCATTTAATGGCGGTAATGGCGCTCCTTACGTCGTTGCCGTCTCGGTTGACGGCAATAATTTTGCAGGCTCGACAGAAAATCCCGAAAATTTTATTGTCCGCCAATGATTTTTTCGCGAGGAAATGAATTCCTTCCCACGTGAGTCCGCCCGGGTAAATGATGTCCCAAATGCGGTAATGATTCCCGACGAATACGCAGGGACCGTCGGGAACTCTTTTATTGCCGTAAACCCGATAGGGATATACGAAGCGCACGAGCTTCATGGCGGTGCATCTTAAAATATTTTCAAAAACGGAAACGTGTTTGCCCTTTTTATTGACTTTAAAATAGATATCCTCTTTTTTTTCCGCCATGAAGTTAAACCTTCTCCTGAATCTTTTGTTTGATATACGAAACGACCTCGTCGATATTCATATGAGAAGTATCGACGACGACGGCGTCCTCCGCCTGAACGAGCGGAGAGAGCTCCCTCGTCATATCCTGTCTGTCCCGCTCGACGATTTCATCGTGAAGCGTCTCAAAATTCACGTCGTATCCCTTTGCCTTCAGCTCGTCGTACCGCCTTTGCGCGCGAACGCGACTGTCGGCCGTGACGAAGAATTTATAGGGCGTATGCGGAATGACGCAGGAACCGATATCCCTCCCGTCGAGGACGCAGGATTGCGACGACGCGATCTTCCTCTGCATTTCCACCATTTTTTCTCTCACGCATTTTACGGCGGAAATGTTGGACGTATTCATCGAAACTTCGGGCTTGCGGATTTCTTCCGAGACGTCCCTTTTATCGAGAAAGGTATGCTGCGTTCCGTCTATATATTTTACTTCGACGTCAATATCTTTGACGACGGCTGCGACCGCTTCCGAATCCTTGGTGTCGACGCCGCATTGGATCGCTTTCAACGCGCAGGCGCGATACATCGCTCCCGTGTCGAGATATAAGATATCGTAATCCTTTGCGAGAGCCTTCGCCACCGTGCTCTTCCCGCTCCCCGCAGGGCCGTCGAGCGCGATATTGACGACGGAAGACAAATCCTTGCGCAACGTCTTTGCGTTGCGGAGATACACCGGAACGGCTTTTCGCTCCGTCTCCGCAAAAATCATGACGCGGATACAGAAAGGAAGCGAATTTTCCATTTCCGGCTCCGCCGACGAAAAGAGAGCGCAGCCTTCAAATCCCGCTTCTCTCGCCGCCTTTGCCGGATAGAAAGAACGGATATCGGACGTATTGGAAAACAAAACGGCGACAATTTCCTCCCCTCCGAGCTGATTTTTTTCTTTTATTTGGGTCAATAATTCCTTAACGGCTTCCTTGACGAGCGACGGCTCGTCCCTCTCCACCGTGGTAGCTCCTCTGATGGCTCTCATTGTATTTCTCCAACCGGTATTTTTTATTATTATAACGCAGAAAATCGCGTTCGTCAAGCAAGGCGGCGAAAAAGCGCAATTTTCTCCTTCCAAGCCCCTATGACGACGCGCCTTCGTTTTTTAAGCGTTCCTGCCCGCGGCATAGCCTGTGGCGAACGCGATTTGCAAATTAAAGCCGCCCGTGTAAGCGTCGACGTCGAGGACTTCCCCGCAAAAATACAGCCCCTTACAGAGCTTGCTCTCCATCGTTTTGGGGTGGATCTCCTTTAAGGAAACGCCGCCGATCGTGACGATCGCCTCTTCAAATCCGCGAAATCCGCACGGCTTCATCTCGAAATCCTTCAACGTGTTCAAGAGTTCCTCTCTTTCCTCCCTCGTAACCGCGTTGACCGCTTTTTCGCCGTTCAGCCCGCTTGCGGAGATCACGGCTCCGATCATTTTTGAAGGGAGTAAATCGACCAAGGCGTTGAACAGCCGTTTGTTTTTGTATTGATCGAAATCGCGCAAAATTCTTTTATCCAGCCGTTCCCGACTCAGCGCGGGTTTCAGATCGAGATGCAAAACGACGTGGCTTAAATCGTATTTCGAAAGGACGCTCGAAAGCGAAAGGACGAGGGGACCGGAAATACCGAAGTGCGTGAAGAGCATTTCGCCAAAGTCCTCGTAAATTTTCTTGCCTGAGCTTTCCGCCGTCAAACGAACGTTCTTCAAGGAAAGTCCCTGCAAATCTTTATAAAAGCTCCCCTGTACGTTCAGCCCCGCGAGTCCGGGCTTTAACGCCGTCACCGTATGAAAAAATTCTTTGGCGAACCGATAACCGTCTCCCGTGCTCCCCGTGGAAGGGTAACTCAATCCGCCCGTGCAGACGACGACGCTATCCGCGATCCAATCGACGCCGCCCGCCGTAACGACGAACGAGCCGTCCTCTTTTTTTACGATTTTTTTCGCTTCGGCGTTCAATTCGATTCGGACGTTCGATTCGCGAAGAGCCCTCTCGAACGCTTTGATGACGTCGCTCGCGCGATCGCTTTCGGGGAAGATCCTGTTTCCCCTCTCCGTCTTGAGCTTCAAACCGAAGCGCGTTAAAAATTCCTTCGTCCTCGCGGGGGGAAAGGAATAGACGACGCCGGTCAAAAATTTCTGTCCGTCAACGACTTTCGTCAGAAACTCGTCGGGCGCGCAATCGTTGGTGACGTTGCAGCGTCCCTTGCCCGTAATGTAAATTTTTTTTCCGAGCTTTTCGTTTTTTTCCAGCAACGTCACGTCGTTTCCGTTCTCCGCAGCGGCATACGCCGCCATCATGCCGGAGGCTCCGCCGCCGATGACGACGACTCTCTTCATGCAGATTCTCCTCTTTATTCGTTCTGTTCGAAGGATTTTAAAAAAAATCCGTTTGAAAAATCCGACGTTCCGCTCGGAACGCCGGATTTCGGTTGTATCGTTTACAACGCGTATTACACGGGATAAACCTTTGTCTTATCCGAAGCGAGATCCTTGTCTACGCCCTGTTTCCGAGCCATTCTCCATTTAAAGAAGTTTTCGGCAACCTGTTCGAACACCGTATAAGAAAGAACGTCCTCTTCCTTTTCATAATATCCCTTTTCGATCAGTTCCGCCTTCTTTTCTTCGTATTCGGGCGGCAAATCGTCGGCAGGTCGATAATCGATCCGCTTCGTATCGCCGAGGACCTTCTTTGCGACCTCCTCGTCGACCGGTCCGGGGAGCTTACCGTATTTGCCGGCAAACAAATCCTTCGTCTCCTTCGATACCATTTTATACCTTTCGCCGGTGACGACGTTGAGAACCGCCTGCGTACCCACGATCTGGCTGGAGGGGGTAACCAAAGGAGGATATCCGCAATCCCTCCTCACGTTGGGAACCTCGGCGAGACACTCCGTCAATTTATCGCTCTTGCCCGCTTTTTCGAGCTGAGCGATCAGGTTGGAGAGCATTCCGCCGGGCACCTGATAAAGAAGCGTATTGACGTCGATTCCCTTTACCTTCTCCTTCAGAATGCCGTCCTTCTTCAACCTCGCCTCGACCTTCTTGAAGTGCTCCACCAAGGGGAGAAGCTTACCGATATCGATTCCGGTATCGTAAGGCGTTCCCTTCAACGTTGCGACCAGAGGTTCTGTCGCGGGCTGCGACGTACCGTTGCCCAAAGGCGAGAGAGCCGTATCGACGATATCCACGCCGGCAAGAATCGCCATGAGATTGACCATATCGCCGGTACCCGTCGTATTATGCGTATGAAGATGAAGCTTGGTTTCGCTTTTCAAAGCGTTCTTCAGCGCGGCAACCAGTTTTTCCGCCTCGAAAGGAAGCAAAAGGTTCGCCATGTCTTTAATACAGATATTGTCCGCGCCCATATCCTCGAGCGTCTTGGCAAGATTGACGAAATATTCCGTCGTGTGGAAGGGCGAAGTCGTATAAGAGATGGTAGCTTCGCAAACGCCGCCGTACTTTTTGATCGCCTTCATTGCGGTTTCGAGATTTCTGGGATCGTTGAGCGCGTCGAACACCCTTACGACGCCGACGCCGTTTTCAATCGACTTTGCAACAAATTTTTCGACGACGTCGTCGGAATAATGACGATATCCCAAAAGATTCTGTCCTCTCAAAAGCATCTGAATGGGCGTCTTTTTCAGATAGGACTTTAACGTTCTCAATCTTTCCCAAGGATCTTCGTTCAGATATCTTAAACAGGTATCGAACGTCGCGCCGCCCCACGCCTCGAGAGAATAATAGCCGATCTGATCCAGCTGTTCGAGCGCGGGAATCATCTCGTCGATGCGCATTCTTGTAGCCGCCTGCGACTGGTGCGCGTCGCGGAGAATCGTCTCCGTGATAAGCACGGGTTTTGCCTTTATTTCACTCATAATCAATCATAACCTCCATAACAATCAACCGAAGCAGGCAAGCAGTACGCCCGCCGCCAATGCGGAGGCGATCACGCCCGCTACGTTGGGTCCCATCGCCTGCATGAGCAAATGGTTGCTGGGATCCGTTTCCCTTCCGACGTCCTCCGAAATCCTTGCCGCCATAGGCACTGCGGAAACGCCCGCCGAGCCGATGAGAGGATTGATCTTGCCGTGGGAAAGTTTATTCATAAGTTTCGCCATCAATAGACCGCCGATCGTGCCGCAGCAGAAGGCGACAAGACCGAGAACGATGATGGAAATCGTCTGAACGCTCAAGAAGGAAGAGGCTTTCGCCTTGCAGCCTACGGCGACGCCGAGAAAGATCGTGAGCGTATTCATGAGTCCGTTCTGCGCCTGCGAGGAAAGTCTGTCGCATACGCCGCACTCCTTGAAAAGGTTGCCCAACATGAGCATACCCAAAAGAGGAATCGCGTCGGGAAGAACGATGCCGACCAACGTCGTGACGATGATGGGGAAAAGGATTTTTTCCGTCTTGGAGACCGTTCTCAGCTGCGTCATCTTGATCGCCCTCTCCTTTTTCGTCGTGAGCAATCTCATAATGGGCTTTTGGATAATCGGAATCAAAGCCATATAGGAATAAGCCGCGATCGCGATGGCGGGAAGAAGATTCTCGGCGAGCTTTTTCGCCACATAAATAGCGGTAGGTCCGTCCGCGCCGCCGATCATGCCGATGGCGGCGGCTTCCTGCAAGCTAAACCAGCCCAAGGCGAAGCCGAGAGCCGCCGCGCCGGCGAACGTTAAAAATACGCCAAGCTGCGCAGCCGCGCCGATCAGCATGCTCTTGGGATTGGCGATCAGCGGACCGAAATCCGTCATCGCCCCGATGCCGAGGAAGATGAGGGGAGGATAAATCACCTTATCTACGCCGTAATAGAGATACCATAAAAGTCCTCGCGAGGAGGGATCCACCATGGAATATTCCGTTCCCAAAACCAGAGCGGAATCGGCGAAGGTCGTAACGCCGTTTGAAACCGTTCCTTCGATATATCCGCTCAGCGAATACAAGGAAGCAAAATCGTTTACCGACATCGCAGAGGTCGTTCCGGCGAGCAAATCCTCAAAGCTTGCGTAATAGGCGACGAGATCGCCGTTTAAATATCCGTCTCGGATATAGATGACGACGTCGGTGAGAGCGTTCGTATACACGCCCACATATTCGGTATTTCCGTCCACGCCGAGAGTGAGCGAGGTATCGGGCATATAGCTGCCCCATACAACCGCTTCCGCCCCGGGAATATTGATTAAGAGCATACCGAACGCGATGGGCAGAAGAAGCAGCGGCTCAAACTTTTTAACGATCGCGAGATAAAAGAGCACGAAGGCTATCGCCATCATCACATAATTGCCCCAGTAGGCTTCGGCGCTCATAAATCCCATCGATTCGCCGAGGTTCTTAAAGATATCCCCTACGGTCGAGAAAAAAGAGAGTAAATTAGCCATGGATTACTCCTTATACTGTCAAAATTACGCTTAACCGATCACGGCGAGCGTCGTATTCGATTCTACGTTATTGCCCTTTGAAACCTGAAAAGATACGATCCCGTCGCAGGGAGCCGTGATGTCGTTGTCCATCTTCATCGCTTCGAGCACAAGGATCGGCTGATCTTTCTTGACGGCGGCGCCCTCCGCCACGAGAAGATTTTTAATGAGTCCGGGGAAAGGCGAAAGAACCTTTTCTCCGTTTACAACCGCCTTAGGCGCAGGCGCGGGCGCGACGACGGGAGCCGCCGCAGGCGCCGCAGCTTTCACGGCAGGAGCGGAAGAGTCGGCCGCGCCTACTTCTTCAACCCCTACTTGATAACTTTTTCCGTCGATAGTAACAATAAAATTACGCATGATCATATATCTCCTTAAATTCTCTTGATTCTCTTTACTTTAAATTCCGCGCGCGGCTTTTCGACGCTGTAATACGCCATGATTGCGGCGATAACGGCAGCCTTCACCTCGTCGGGGATATCGGAAGACGCTTCTTCCTTTTTTACTACGGGTTTGATTTCAGGCTTTTTCACCGGAACGGGCGACGGCTGTCTCTCTCTTGAAGAAGATTTTTTGCCCTCCTTCCCCTTTCCGTTGATCTTCGTCATGATAAAACCCACAAACATGAGAACGGCAATCAGGACGGCGATACCGACGATGACGATGATAAAACCGATGATCGCCTGAATCCCCGCTTGCCCCATTTGACTTCCCGAAAGCTTATCGGACAATAAATTCAACATAATCGTTTTCCGCCCTCATTTTATTTGATAAGCATCTGCAAAGACGCGATCACGTACTGTTTGACAAATTGAGGTTCGACGACGTCGTCGAGGTAGCCGTCCTTCGCCGCGTTGACGGGATCGGAATTTTCATCGGCGTATTTTGCCGCGAGCGCTTCGTCGCTCTTCCCGAATTCCACTACCGCGCCCTGCACGTCGTCAAAGAGAGCGATCTTCGCGTCGGCGAAAGCGATCGTATAATCGAATCCCATGCTCTTGGAAGCAAACAACGAATAGCCGAGCCCGATCGCCTTTTTGTAGACGACGGCAATCTTGGCGTTATCCATAGCGTCGAGCATCGCCATATATTCGGCGATCTCCTTCATGACGGGGCTGTTGTTGGCGTCCATCGTCGCCTCTACGCCGAGCGTATTGACGAACGTCACGAAAGGAATGGAATAGCAGCAGGCGAATTCGGCGAAATTCCTGATTTTTTTCATCTTATTCGCAGTGAGCTCCACGCCGTTTTCGCCGGCAAACAGGACGACCGCGACGGAGATCCCTCCGATTCTTCCGAGAACCGTCTTCACGTCGGATTCGTAGGAAGCGCCGATTTCCACGCCGTCTTCGATTAAGGAAAGGAGTCCTTCCGCATCCGCCTTGACGTTGAGAGCGGGAACGCCGTCGTTGAGCTCGACCCCCTCCTCGATCGTACGATTGACGACGGAAGAAATCTTACAGATGATCTCTCTGACCTCCCCGATATCCTTCACGCGGAAAGAAACGGCTTCCGATTTTGCTATGGCTTCCGCTCCCCCGACCTTTTCCTTGGGAAGATTCTCTCCCGTCTTAGCGGAAAGAACAAACGGACTGTTGACGGCGAGGACGCTCTCGTCGGTAAAGAAAGTAAAGTCGCAAGCGGCGGCGGCGAGCGCGAGCGAACCGTAGACTTCGCCGTTGACGACGGCATACTGCGGAACGACGCCCTTTAACTGCGTGATGCGAAGCAGGAGCTTTGCCAACCCTTCGAGGACGGTAACGCCTTCGCCGACCTGAACGCCCGCGCTGTTTAAAAAGTACACGACGGGAACGTCGTTCTTTTCGGCGAGATCGAGCGTCTTTACGATTTTGTCGCAATTCGCCTTGGAAAGTCCGCCCTTTAAGACGTTATAATTCTGCGCCACGAGATAATAAGGATAGTCCTCGATCGTAGCAAAACCGGTCACGACTCCCTCGCCTTCCGCGTCTTCGCCGTAAAAATCACTCTTTGAAAAACTAAAAGCGGAAAGTTCAACGAAGCTGTCTTCGTCGATAAGAGATTTTATCCGATCTCTTATCTTCTCCCCCGCTTTGCTCAATTTTTCTTTTCTGGTTTTTAGCAATTGGATTTTATCCATAAAATTCCTCCAAGAAAATTTAGATATAAATTTCAAATTTCTACCGCATAACATTATAGCAGAGGTCCGAAAAAAAATCAACAGCGCGGCGGCATTTTTATAAAAAAGATTTCTTTTACCCCGTAAAAGAAAATTTTACCTCTTCCCTCCCCATTCAGACGGAACGCAGAAAAAAGCGGATATCCCGTTCGGAATATTCGCTCTCGTCATTTCTTTTTCAGCTTTTTGATTTTTTCCTGAATCCTGTCCATATTCTTATAGACGAAGACGAATAAAACGACGACCGCCGCAATCAGCAAGCCCCACGTCAGAAGCCCCCACCATGTATCGAAGGGAATGAAATTAACGGAATAACAAGTAGTCGCAATCGATAGGGAACGAGTAATCAGCGTCATGACGAAAAAGTATTTGAAAGTCATCGAAGAAAGCCCCGCCACGAAGCAAAGGATATCGTCGGGGAACAGCGGGAACAAAAACATCAGCGTGAGCAGAAAGGAGTCTTTCCCCCTGAGCTTTCCCATCCACTTATCCAAATCATCCTTTCCCACCAGCCAAACGACCGCCTTATAGCCGAGGTTTCTGCCCACGATAAACGCCGCGAGCGAACCGAGCTCGATTCCGATTAGGCTTAAAATCATGCAACGGAAAGGGCCGAACAGCGCGACGCCGACCGTCGTGGAAATCATTCCGGGAATAGGGAGCAGCGTCACCTGTAAAAATTGCAGGAGAATGAAAATCAACCAAGTCCAGCTGCCCGCTCTTTCGATATAGGCGCGCAATTCTTCCACGCTGTTCACCACATAAAAGAACCCCGTTCTGACCAAGACGGCAAGAACGACGAGACAAAAGACGATCAGAACATAAGCGGTGATCCCGATTTTGATCAGCTTATCCTTGTTCTTTACCGTGACTACGAGGCAAAATACATAAAGCGAGGCGAGCAGAAATTCCCCGAGCCAAAAGAATACGCCGCTGTGTTTCGAGATAAAATCGACGGGAATTCGATACAGCCCCAACCCGAACAGGAACGCGCATAAAACCGCAAATGCGGTAAATAACAATACAAAAAGGTAAAATTTTTTTGTTTCGGTTTTTTTCAAACTGATTCACCACGCATTTTCTTTATGGCTCCGGTCGCAAGACCGTCGCACCTGTTATTATATTCATTATCTGCATGTCCCTTGACTTTTATGAACTTTACTTTGTGAATTTTACATAGAGAATCCAATTTTTCCCATAAATCGCGATTGAGAACCTCTTTGCCGTCGCTCTTTTTCCAGCCGTTTCCCTTCCAGTCGTCCAACCAATGCCGATTGAACGCGTTTACCGCGTAAGCGGAATCGCTGTACACTTCCACTTCGCAGGGATATTTTAAAAGAGAAAGTCCCTCGACCACGGCGGTGACTTCCATGCGGTTGTTCGTCGTAAGCGCTTCTCCCCCGCTGATTTCCTTTTCAACGCCGTTATACATTAAGATTGCTCCCCAGCCTCCCGCGCCGGGGTTTCCCGAGCACGCGCCGTCGGTATACAAAATAACCTTTTTCATCTTACTCTTTCTACTTGGAAAGTTCCTTCGAACGCGCCACGCAAGCGTCTACCGCGCGCAGAACGCTTCCTTTAAAGTCGTCTTTTTCAAACGAACGCAGCGCTTCGATCGTCGTGCCGCCCTCGCTGCTTACGGAAGCGATCAACTCGGGAATCGTCTTCTCCGTCTCCCGCGCCGCCATCTCCGTTCCGCCCGAAACCGTTTGAATGGCGAGCGTCGTCGCCTCGTCTTGGGTAAGCCCGTTTTTTACGCCCGCTTCTATAAGGCTCTGAATAAAGAGATAAACGTAAGCGGGTCCGCTGCCGGAAATACCGGTAACCGCGTCCAGCTTGTCCTCGCGAACGCTCATAAATACGCCGAGATTGCTGAACAGACCGGAAATGAACTCCGCGTCGTCCTCGCTTGTAAAATCGGAAAGATCCGCGGCGATCATGCCCGAACCGATCGCGCAGGGAAGATTGGGCATACAGCGACAGACCATGCACTTTCCGCCGAAAGCCTTTCGAATCCGATAGCGCGTAACGCCCGCCATGATCGAAATAATCTTTTCGACGTTTACGCCTTTCAGCTCTTCGGCGACTTCGGCAAAATTCTGCGGCTTTACCGCGAGGAGAAGATATTCGCTGTTTTCGGCGACGGCGCGGTTGCTGAGCGTGGTCGTTAAGTTGAATTCTTCGAAGCGTTCAAAGGACTCTTCCCGCCTGCTCGAAAGGATAATTTTCTTTTCGCGGATAAATCCGGAAGCGACGGCGCCGCGGATAACGGCGTGAGACATGAATCCCGCTCCGATGACGCCGAGTTTAAACATTTTCTTCATGAGTCATACTCCCCTATCGACAAATTTAACAAAAAAACAAAAAATTCTTTTGAAAAATCGTTGACTAAAAAAATTTTTTATATTATAATGTTTACGTTTTTAGGGGAATAGCTCAACGGTAGAGTCGCGGTCTCCAAAACCGTCGGTTGCATGTTCGAATCGTGTTTCCCCTGCCAATCCGAAATTCTGAAAAGAATTTCGGATTTTTTAACGCTGCTTTATTATTATAGTCGATGGGCAAAAGAATGTCAACCGTTATTTTCCTATGCCTGCGGCAAACGGTAAAATCGCGTGATCGATACGAAAAGACGTAAAAGGAAACGCAGGCTGTCGCCTGCGTTTGCCGTTTATTCCGATTTCTTTTCTTCCGCCTCCTCGATTATTTTTTCCGCTTCCTCCTTGGAAAGGCTTCCGTCCTTCAAGGAATCGAAAATTTTCCCCGCGAGGATAGCCGTCTGCGTGAAATCGTTGTTCTTCCACGCCGTATAAGCCGAAACGATAGCCGTGCATACGAGCGATAAAATCTGATAAACCGTACTCTCGCAAATTTGCGCGGAACCGAACGCGGCGAGCGCCTGATTGACCAAAACGGCAATCAGAACGCCGAATCTTAAAATGGCAACGATCCTTTCTTTCATTTTCTTCCTCTTTTTTTCTTTTTTTCGATCTCGACAAGATCCCGTTTAAAAATTTTCAAAGCCGCCCTTCCCGCGCAATAAGGGAGACAGAGCCGATTGCGGAACGCGCCGACGCATTTTACGACCTCGGCTCTATTCCCAAATAGACGCACGGCGATCGGCTTTCAGCTCTCTTTTTTTTCGGGAAGAGCCATGACGTCCTCCAACATTTTTGTCGCCACGCCGTTGCCGCCCAGCGCGCGATAACCCTCGTATTCTTCCCGTACGGAATACTTAACAGACACGGCGCAATAGCCGCGTTCCATAAAGCAGTCGTGCAAACGAATGAGATCGGAACGCATTAAAAGCAGCTGTCCGTGTTCCAGCCGCTTGAAACGATCCTCCTCTCTCTCGTCGTCCTGTTTTTTCTTCGTCCTTTTCAGCTTCAGATAAGCGATCGCCGCGCCCGCGATCGAGCCCAATGCCGCGCTAATCAGGCTGAATATAAAATTCCAAAACGCTTGTTCCATTCATTTTCTCCCGATATTCTTCTCCTTTTGCAAAAAATCAACTTCGGACAATTCCATTATATCATGAAAAATCCCCTTTCGGGGTCGCATTCGTCAAGGAATTTCTTTTATTTAAAAATTTTTCAATCATTCCTGCCGGTAACCCGGCGGCTTATCCCTTCCTCTATCAAGGGAACAACGACTGTTTACCGCAGGGAAGCGGCGCTGAGTTTCAGCGCCGCTTCCCTGCTCCGACAGCCGCTTGAAGCGGCTGTCCTTTTTTATCGAATTGCGATTCTCCGTCAAATTAAAGATACTTCTCCTTTTTTTCTTTCGCGAGTTTTTCGACGACGAGCTTCACGTCCTGCACCTTATTTTTCGGGCAGACCATCACCGCGTCGTTCGTCTGAACGACGACGAGTCCTTCCACATCGACGCAGGTCACCAATTTATCCGAGGCGTACACCACGCAATCGGAAGAATTTACCACGACGCTTTCCCCGATCAGCACGTTGTTGTTTTCATCGGGCGCATGAAGAACGTTCATCATATCCCAGCTGCCCACGTCGTTCCAGCCGAACTCTCCGGTAACCGCGTAAATATCGTCGGATTTCTCCATCACGCCGTAATCGACCGAAATCGATCGGATCGCGGGATAGATCTCTTCCAGCGTCTGCAATTCCCTTTCCGTTCCGATGCTTGCCCCGATTCTTTCGAGATCGGCGTAAATATCCGGAAGAAGCTCCTTAAATTTTTTTAAAATAACGGAAGCCTTCCATATGAACATCCCGCTGTTCCAAGCGTATTCCCCGCTTGAAAGGTAAGACTTCGCCGTTTCCAAGTCGGGTTTTTCCTTGAAAGAGACGACTTTATTTACCTCCGTCGCCCCTTTTTCAAAACGAATATATCCGTAACCCGTAGCGGGAAAGGTCGGCGTAACGCCCACGGTCACAAGTCCGTCGGTTTCCTCCGCCGCCGAGATCGCCTTTAAAAGCGTTCGGGCGAACGCGTCCTCGTCGCGGATATACGCGTCGGAAGGAGTGACGACCATGACGCCGTCGCCGTATCCTTTGATAATTTTCATGGCGGCGTAGCCGATGCATGCCGCCGTATTTCTTGCAGACGGCTCCGAAAGAATATGATCTTTTAAAATTCTTCCCGCCGTGACGAGAGACATTTTCTCCGTCTGCGTCTTATTCGTTACGATAAAGATATCTTTATGGGAAGCCACCCTTGCGAGCCGATCGATCGCCTCGTTGATCATAATTTCTTTGCCGCTTAAATTTAAAAGCTGTTTGGGAGTCTCCCTGCGGGAAAGAGGCCAGAATCTCGTTCCGCCGCCGCCCGCCATGATCACGCCGTATATTTTCATTGGATTCCTCGTCGATTTTTGACTTTATTATAATCAAATATTTCTTCCCTGTCAAGTTATCGTCGCTTGACGAAAGCGTTTTTATTCTGTATAATAAATATAATAAACGCAATACATCTTGAAAAAAGGAAAGAAACGTATGAAAACTATACTCGTAACGGGCGGGATGGGTTTTATCGGAAGCCACACCGTCGTAGAACTCATCCAAAAGGGATATACTCCCGTCGTCATAGACAATTTGAGCAACTCCAACGAAGAAGCGCTCAACCGCATCGAAAAAATTACGGGCGTTCGCCCTGCGTTTTACCTCGGCGACGTACGGGACAAGGAGCTTCTCGATAAAATTTTTGAAGAAAATCCAATCGAAGCGGTCGTTCATTTCGCGGGGCTGAAAGCGGTGGGCGAAAGCTGCCGCCTGCCCGTAAAATATTACGACAACAACCTGAACAGTACGATAACGCTCGTCGAGGCGATGGAAAGACATGCCGTCAAGACCATCGTGTTTTCCTCCTCCGCCACCGTCTACGGAGAGCCCGAAAGACTTCCCTTGGACGAAGCCTGCAAGACGGGCGGAACGTCCAATCCTTACGGAACGACAAAATACTTCCTCGAAAGAATTTTAGAGGACGTATATCGGGCGGACCCCTCGTGGAACGTCGTTCTTTTGAGATATTTCAACCCCGTGGGAGCGCATCCGAGCGGACTCATCGGAGAAGATCCCAAGGGGATTCCCAACAATCTGATGCCTTTCGTGGCGCAGGTTGCAAGCGGCAAATTACAGAAAATCAACGTATTCGGAAACGATTACGACACCCCCGACGGCACGGGCGTAAGGGATTATATCCACGTCGTGGATCTCGCCTTGGGTCATATCTGCGCCATCGAAAAATGCAGAGAGCCCGGCGTACACGTCTATAATCTCGGCACGGGGCACGGTTACAGCGTGCTCGATATGATTCACGCCTTTGAAAAGGCCTGCGGAAAAACTCTCCCTTACGAAATCTGCGAGAGGCGCCCCGGCGATTTGGCCTCGACGTACGCTTGCTGCGATAAGGCGGAAAGAGAGCTCGGCTGGAAAGCAAAATATAATTTGGAAGATATGTGCCGCGACCAATGGAATTGGCAGAAGAACAATCCTAACGGATACGTAAAATAAGCCTTTCGCCGGGTCGCATGCCGAACGGGTCAATCGGCTGATCCGTTTGACGGCGCAAAAGCCAAGCGAAAAATCCGAAATTTATCGGCGGAAGCTTTCTCTTCCGCCGATTTTTCACAGTTTTTTTAAAATTCTTGCGGGAACGCCGCCGATAAGCACGTCGGAGGGAAAGGACTTCGTAACGACGGAGCCGCTCGCCACCACCACGTTATCGCCCAAAGTAACGCCCGGATTTATGACGGATCTTCCCCCGATCCAACAATTATTTCCTATCGTGACGGGCGCGCCCATCTCCTTGCCGGAAAGCCTCCCCTCCGGATCGATCGGGTGGCAGGCGGCATAGACGCCCACCTGCGGCGCAATCAGGCAGTTATCCCCGATGCGGACTTCGCACACGTCCAAAATAACGCCGCCGTAGTTCATAAAGAAATTTTCGCCGACATAAATGTTCTTTCCGTAATCGCACCAAAAATCGGGAAACACGTTTACCCTTTCCCCTGTGCCGCCGAAAAGCTCCTTGATCGCCCGCCGCCGCGCTTGCTCGTCGTTCACGTCGATCTCTCTGTTGAACTTCTGACAAATTCCCCTTGAAAACTCTCTCCGTTTACAAAGCTCTTCGTCGCTCGCGTCGTAAAGAAGCCCCGCGAGCATTTTTTCTCTTTCCGTCATATTAAAAAATTGCCTCTACAAACTCTTCGCTGTCAAAGAGCACGAGGTCCTCTATCTTTTCGCCCGTGCCGACGAATACGACGGGAATATTCAGCTCTCCGCAGAGAGAAACGATGAATCCGCCCTTTGCCGTACCGTCGAGCTTGGTGAGCACGATTCCGTCGAGCTTGACGGCTTCGTTGAACACTCTCGCCTGATTCAGCGCGTTCTGACCCGTCGTCGCGTCGAGAACCAGAAACTTGTAGAACGCCGCTTCGGGGTATTCCCTCGCCACGACGCGATTCATCTTTTTCAGCTCGTTCATCAAGTTGTCCTTCACGTGAAGTCTGCCCGCCGTATCGACGATGAGTACGTCCGTCTTTCTCGCCTTTGCGGAAGAAACCGCGTCGAAAATGACGGCGGAGGGATCGCTTCCCTCTTCATGCTTGACGATTTTTACCTTTGCTCTATCCGCCCAGACGGAGAGCTGATCGCTCGCAGCCGCACGGAAGGTATCCGCCGCCGCGACGGTCACCGTTTTTTTCTGAGAAATGAAGTAATTTGCGAGCTTGCCGATGGTCGTCGTCTTGCCCACGCCGTTCACGCCGACGAGCATGATGACGCACGGATAGCGAATTTGGGGCGTTTCCGCCTGATCGAGCGTGTCCTGAATGATATCCTTTAAGAGATCGGTAACGAACGCTTCGTCCTTGATCCTGTTGCCGATCGCCTCTTCCTTTACCTGCTCGATAATATCCTCCGCCGTATTTACGGAAATATCCGCTCCGATCAGAATTTCTTCCAGCTCGTCGTAAAAATCGTCGCCGAGTTTATTTTTGGCAAAGAGCAACCGAAGCTTAACCGATACGTTCTCTTTTGTCTTTTTTAACGCTCCGAAGAGCTTTCCGAATAATCCCATAAACCTTCCTTAAACCGTTTTGACGATCCCTTCCCTTTTTTACGGGAACTGCGTCGCAAAAAAAGAATATCCGTCTTTTATTCCACCGTCCCCGCGCCGAGCTTGGTTTCCACCTCGGAAAGCTTGACGGAAACGATCTTTGAAACGCCCTTTTCCTCCATCGTCACGCCGAACAAAGAATCCGCCTGACTCATGGTAGGCTTTCTGTGCGTGATGACGATAAACTGCGTTTCCTGTGAAAATCTCTTTAAATAATGAGCGAACCGATCGACGTTTGCTTCGTCGAGCGCCGCTTCGATTTCGTCGAGGATACAAAAAGGCATCGGCCGCGACTTGATGATGGCAAACAAAATCGCGATGGCGGTAAGCGCCCTCTCTCCGCCGGACATCAGCGAAATTTTCGTCAGCTTTTTCCCCGGAGGACAGGCGACGATCTCTACGCCCGCATCGAGCGGATCGACGCAATCGGTGTAATCGAGCTGCAATTCCGCGTTGCCGCCGCCGAACAGCTCGCGGAAAATAACGCGGAAATTATCGTTGATACAGGCAAACCCCTCGTCGAATTGTTTCTGCATCTCCGTCTTCAAGTCCTTTAAAACGATATTGAGATCGTTCAAGCTCTTTTCCACGTCGTCGCGCTGCGAGGTCATTTCATCGTAACGCGCCTTCAATTCCTCGTAATCGGCGATCGCGTGAGGGTTGACGGAACCAAGCATCGTGATCTTCCTTTTCAGCGCGCTGATTTCGGTAAACGAACCGACGACGTCAAAGCTTTCGTCTCTGAGTTCAAGGCATTCTTCATAGGAGAGATGGTATTCGTCGTCGATGCGCGCTTTTAAATTTTCGAGATTGGTTTCGATTTTGCTGATTTCCACCTCGCACCGCGTCTTTTTATCGAGGCATTTGGCGACTTTGGAAATAAGGTCGTTCTTATGCACGTCGAGGGCGATCTGCTCGGCGTTGAGCGTTTGCTTGTCTTTTCCGATGCGCTCGATCTCCGCGCGCAGGGAATCGACGGCCTCCTGTTCCTCTTTGGTCAGGGATTTCTTTTCCGCCTCTTTGTCGAGATCCTCGATGGTGAGCCGAATGTTGACGATGTTTTCCTGCGTCTCTTTTAATTTGACCGCCAATCCTTCTTTTTCGGCTGCGAGGCGAAGCTGATTGGCTTTTTCCGTATCGATCGTATTGTTCTCCGCCGCGCCCTCCAATTGCAAATCGTGATAGCGCGCGCTCTTGCGATCGCGTTCGCTTTTGAGCTTATCGTTTTCGACGCGCTGCTTATCGAGTTCCTCTGCGGCGACGGCGCGAATTTTGCTTAACGCCTCCGCATTTTCTTCGGAAGCCGCGCTCTCGCTCTCGATACTGTTTACACGCTCTTTCAGATTGCTTAAAACGCCTTCGTAGAGGGCGATATCCTCCTCCGCTTCGGCGAGTCCTTGCCGGGCGGAATCTCTCTTCTGCGCGACGACGGCATATTCGGTCGTCGCGTTTTCATATTTGACGCGCAGCTCGTCGAGATCCTTTTCCGCCTGAATCCTGTCCTCCTGAGCGGAGGCGAGCGCCCTCTTCAATTTATCGAGGGTGTGCCGTTTCGCTTCGATCTTCTCCTCGCACTCCTTAATCTGACGTTCGTTGGCGAGAAGATTTCCGCTGTCCTTGCGCTTGGAGCCGCCCGTCATGGCGCCGCTGGTGGCGACGGTGTCGCCGTCGAGCGTGACGATCTTAAACGCATGAGAATACTTTCTGGCGATATTCGTGGCGTTATAGATGTTGTCGACGACGAGCGTATTGCCGAGCAGGTTTTTTACGATGGGTTCGTAGTATTTTTCGTATCGCACGAGTTCGTCGGCAAGACCGATTGCGCCCCGTTCGTTCAGGGCTCTCTCCGTCTCGCGCGAAGTCATGCGCATCTTCATGGAATCGACGGGCAAAAAGGTAACGACGCCGCCCGAATTTCTCTTCAAATATTCGATGAGATATCTCGCGTCGTCCGCCGTGGCGGTAACGATATTCTGCATGGCTCCGCCGATCGCCGTTTCGATGGCGATCTCGTAATCCGCGTCGGTATTGATGACGTTCGCCACCGCGCCCTTGATCTTGGAGGACAGCTGCTCGTCCGATTGCGCGCGGGAAAGCAATTTCCTTACGGAATCCTTGTAGCCGTCGAAACGGTTTTTTAGCTCTATGTAAAAATTGAGGCTGTCCGTCAGGGAGGCGATCTGCCCCGTCGTATTCGAAACGTCCTGATTGAACGAATTGACGCTCTCGATCAGATTCCTTATCTCTTCGGCCCGTTCCGCGAGCGCCTCGTCCTTTTTTGACAGGAACTGAGTCAACTCTTCATATTTTTCCCGATATTCGTCGGTCTGCGCCTTCAAGACGTCCCGCCGTTGCCGCGTTTTGGCGAGGGCGGTTTCCGCTTCCTTCATGCGCTCGGAAACGGCGTCCTTCTGGGCGGAAAGACTTCCCATATTCATCTTGACGTCGGAGAGATTCTCCACCGAGCTGAGCTCGTTCGCGCGGTTTTCTTCGAACAGCCTCTCGTATACGGCGATACGGGATTCAAGATCGGTGATCTCCGACGTCAGCTTCGCGCTCTCCTTATTGACGAGAGAGATCCTCCTTTCGCTTGCGGAAGAGACGGAAAAGCTCTTTTTGAGCTCTTTCTCGATCTCATCCGTCCTGCGAACGCAGTAATTGACGTCGTCGTTGGCGGCGGAAAGCTGCGAACGAAAATACTTCGCCCGCTCCTTTACCACCTTTGCCTCGCCGGTCTTTCTCTCCATGCCGACCGTATACTGTAAGAGCGCGGAATTGAGCTCGGAGAGACGCGTATCGGCGGAAGCGATCTTTTCGCGGTTCTCCTCATAGCGGAGATTGATTGCGGAAATCTCGCCGTTGAGCCGTTCGCTCTCCTCGATATTTTCCTGCCGTTCGGAAAGGTATCTTCCCTTTTCCGTCTCCGCGTTTTCTCTGCGGTAAACATAAGCGTTCACTTCGTTCCGTTTCAACTGCGCGTAAAGCTCGTTGTATTTCGCGGCCGTCTCCGCCTGTCTCGCGAGAGGGGCGAGCTGACGCTCCGCCTCGTCTATCCTCTGCTTATATATACTGAGATTCTCTTCGGAATTTTCGATTTTTCGCTCGATTTCCTGCTTTCTCAGTTTATACACCATGATGCCGGTCGCTTCCTCGAAGATCAACCGCCTGTCCTCCGGCTTGGCGTTCATGATCTGTTCCACCTTGCCCTGTCCGATAATCGAATAGCCCTCTTTTCCGATTCCCACGCCGTGAAGCATATGCGTGATATCCTTCAAACGGCAGGACTGTTTATTTAAGAGGTATTCGCTCTCGCCGCTGCGATATAGCCTGCGGGTGATGGCGACCTCGTCGTAATCCACGTCGAAGAGACGGCTCTTATTGTCGAAGACGAGCTCGACCTCGCAAAAAGAGAGCGACTTTCTCTTCTGCGTGCCGTTGAAGATAACGTCCTGCATATTCGAGCCGCGCAGAGTCTTTGCGGACTGCTCGCCCAAGACCCAGCGCACGGAATCGGCGACGTTGCTCTTTCCGCAGCCGTTGGGACCGACGATACAGGTTACGCCGTCCTCGAATCGAATTGTAGTCTTATCGGCGAAAGATTTGAAGCCGACAAGTCGTATTTCCTTAAAATTCAAAAGATGATCGTCCTTTTTTATTTATTCTTTTTGATAATTTTCAATAAATTTTTCGCCGCGTCGATTTCAGCGAGCTGCTTGCTCCTTCCCTTCCCGACGGCGCTTGCTCCGCAGGCGAAAACGGACGCCGTGAATAAAGGGGCGTTGTCCTTTCCCTCCTTCCCGATACAGCGATAAACGGGAAGATCTTTCTTGTCGCAGCCCTGCGTATATTCCTGTAATTCCTTTTTATAATTGACGGAGCCGTTTGCCTTGACGACGGAAAGAACAAATTTTTTCGCTTCTTCATATCCGCCGTCGAGATAAATCCCCGCAATCAGCGCCTCGAGAAGGCTCGGAATCGCCTTTTTCCCCAAATTTTCTCTTCTTCCTCCGTAGAGGAGAAACCTGTCGAGCCCGAGCTCCGTCACGGTCTTTTCGAGCGAATCGTCGGAAACCAGCTTCTGCCGTCTGTCGGTCATGCTGCCCTCTCCGCCGCCCTCGAAATAGAGCTTTTCGGTAAAGATGAGTTCGAGAACGGCGTCGCCTAAAAATTCCAGTCCCTCGTTGTTCTCCTCTCCCTTGCGTTCGTTGCTGTAAGAAGCGTGCACGAAACATTTTTTCAGGAGCTTTTTATCCCGAAAGCGATATCCGATCGTTTTTTCCGCTTCGGAAAAATCGATTTCACTCATTTTGCTCTCCGAGCTCGGAAATTTCCTCCCAGTTGACGGAAGCGAGCATTTCGGAAATTTTTTCCGTCAGACCGCCGGAATACGCGTTGAACGCTTGAAGGACGGAAGGCGTTATCGACTTTGCCTTACAGGAACCGTGTCCTTTTACGATGACCTTCTTCATGCCGAGGAACACCGCGCCTCCGTGAGAATGATAATCGAGCGTTTCGGTCAATCCGTGAACGGCCGCCCTGCTTACGAGGTAAGAGAGCTTCCTGCCCAAGTTTTTCTTAAATTCCTGCGTGAGGATTTCCTTGACCGTCTTGCCGCAGCCCTCGATGCTCTTTAAAGCGATATTGCCCGAAAAGCCGTCGCAGACGACGATATCGACGTCTCCGTACATGATATCGCGACCTTCCACGTTGCCGACGTAATGAATGCAATCGATCTTTTTCAACAGCTCGTGCGCCGACTGGTGCAGAGGATCTCCTTTATGATCCTCCGTTCCGTTATTCAAAAGTCCGACCTTCGGGGCTTCGTTCCCGTAAGCCGCCCTCGCGTATGCGGTGGCCATGATGGCGAAATGGACGAAATTGACGGGTTTGCATTCCACGTTCGCGCCGCAGTCGCAAAGGAGGGTGACCCCCCTCCTGTAATTGGGAATGGCGGGGCAGAGCGCGGGGCGCGAAATGCCGCCGAGCCGTCCGATTTTCAGCACGCCGCCCGTGAGAACCGCGCCGGTAGAGCCGCAGGAGACGAGCCCCCCGACCTCGGGATCCGACTTTAAAAGATTGAGCGCGACGACGAGCGAGGAATCGGGCTTGCTCCGGATCGCCTTGGTGGGGATATCGTCGTTCGTGATGACGTCGCCCGCGTGAACGACGGCGATTCTCTCCTGTTCATAAACGTATTTTTGAAGCTCCTCGCGAATGCGCTTTTCATCGCCCGTGAGAACGACCTGAAATCCCTCTTTTTGATTGACGGCGTCAACTACGCCCGAAACGACTTCCTCGGGGGCGTTGTCGCCGCCCATTCCGTCCACTACGATTTTAACCATCGGTTTATCTCCTTAAAAAGATGCTTACTCTCGGCTGATTCGCCGCATATGTCGTTCAACGAGGACGCATATCGAAGAATTTCCCCTTCCCCGCATTTTGCGTCTGTTCGTTTAATATTTGAGATTGTCCACCGTTCTGGGGAAAGGAATGACGTCTCTGATGTTGGAAACGCCCGTGAGATACATAATCAACCTTTCGAATCCCAATCCGAAGCCGCTGTGCGTCGTTCCGCCGTACTTGCGCAGCTCCAAATACCAGTCGTAATCCTTGACGTCCATGCCCAATTCCACGATGCGGCGATAAAGCTTTTCGTAATTCTCCTCGCGCTGACTTCCGCCGACGAGCTCGCCGACGCCGGGAACGAGAAGATCCGCCGCCGCGACCGTTTTGCCGTCGGGATTCTGCTTCATATAAAAGGACTTGATCTCCTTAGGGTAATCGGTGAGAAAGACCGGCTTTTTATAAACCTGCTCGGTGAGGAATCTTTCATGTTCGCTCTGTAAATCCATGCCCCAATAGATGTTCTTTTCGTCGAATTTCTCTGCGTTTTTCTGTAAAAGCTCGATCGCTTCGGTGTAAGAAAGGCGAACGAAATCGTTATTTTTTACGTTGTCGAGCCGCTCGATCAACCCTTTGTCGACAAAGCGATTGAGAAAATCGATCTCTTCCCGACAGGTATCCGAAACATAGCCGACGATATATTTCACCATCGCTTCGGCGACTTCCATATCTCCTTTCAGATCGCAAAAGGACATCTCCGGTTCGATCATCCAAAATTCCGCGGCGTGCCTCGCCGTGTTGGAATGCTCGGCGCGGAAAGTGGGGCCGAACGTATAGACGTTTGCAAACGCCATCGCGTACGTCTCCGCCGAGAGCTGCCCCGAAACGGTGAGCGCGGCCTTTTTGCCGAAAAAGTCGGCGGAATAATCCGCTTTTCCCTCCTTTGCCACCCTGTCGAGATCGAGCGTGGTCACTTGAAACATCGCGCCCGCGCCTTCGCAGTCGCTCCCCGTGATGATGGGCGTGTGCACATAGACGAACCCCCGCTCGTTAAAGAATTTATGAACGGCAAACGCTGCCTCGCTTCTTATCTTAAAGACGGCGTTGAAAAGATTCGTTCTGGGACGGAGATGGGCGATTTCGCGCAGATATTCGACGGTATGCCTCTTCTTTTGCAGAGGATAATCCGGCGTAGACGTTCCCTCCACGACGATTCTTCTCGCTTTTATTTCAAAGGGCTGTTTATTGTTCGGCGTAGCCTCCGCGATCCCCTCCACGACGAGGGACGCGCCGACGTTTTGACGAGCGATTTCGTCGTAATTGGGAAGAAATTCCCGCTCGAATACGATCTGCGTATTTTTAAAATAACTGCCGTCGTTAAGCTCGATAAACCCGAAAGATTTCGAATCTCTGATCGTTTTCACCCAACCGGCGACGGTGACCTGTTTGCCGTCGTACGCATCCAAAGAGGAAGCCAGCGACTTCAACAAAATTCTGTCCATAAAAAACCTGCTCCTGTATCGATTTTTTCCTTATATTTACGGGGGAAATCTCCCCCCCGCGCCCGTTGAACGCTTAAAAACGACGCGCGGTTTGCAATTCCGATGAAAGCGGCTCGCCGCGAAAAAAATTGGGAATATTCGCAGACCCCGCTCTCTTTATTATACCAGCTTCCTCTTGAAAAGGCAATCGTTTTTATTCCCTTCCTCGCCCCTTTTACGCAATCGGCTGCTCCTCTTCGCTCCTTTTCCTTACCAGAACGCCCTGCACGCTCTTATATTCGTCGGTACGAATCTGTCTTTTTTCCTTTAAAACGCCGTCTTGATACACGAGGAGGCTCCCCCTGCTCTTGATTCCCCTTTTAGGGGCGACTTTGACGAAATCCTCTTCTCCCTCTTCGACGACGCTCTCCTCCGGATCCGTATAGGAGACGATCTCGCTCGCTCTCTCGTAGGTGAGCCCGTCGCTTTTACCGTAAAAGCATACGGTAATAAAATTACGCCCCGTTTTGCAGGCGATGTATACCGGCGTGCCGTGCGGATTGACGAACGACATATCGCTCGCCGACGAAACCATAGCGTCGAAAGACGGCTCCACATAGGATACGGACAGCGAATGCGCCTTCGCCTGCGTGATCCTCATTCCGCAGAGCAGCGCCGCGTTATACACCGTGCTGCTTGCCTGACATACGCCGCCGCCCGTTCCGTAGACGAAGACCCCGCCCGAAATAATTTTTGCGGGCAGATATCCGCGCTCCGCCGATCGCTTCCCGACGACGCGATTAAAGGAAAATTCCTCTCCGCTCTCCAAAACCGTGCCGTTGACGCTCTTTGCCGCCAGCGCGATATTGTGAGATCTGTTGACGTTTTCCCCGTCGAAATATGTCGTAAAAGAGCTTAAAAGAGCCGTCTCGCCGCGAACGTCGTTTAAGGTTCTCTTCGGCTTTACTTCGCCGTATTGCATCGCAACGGGGGAAAAATCCCCCCGCAACGATCGCTCGACGTCTCTTTTCAACTGTTTTTCATCGCAGATAAGGCCGGATTCCTCCTCATGATAGGCGAACGTTCCGTCAAATTCCGCATAGGCGTTCTTCGCCTCCCTATCGCAGAAAAGGCAAAGATTATGCAGAACCGTATCCTCCGCCTTCAAATAATAATCCACCCTGCACTCGTAAGAATGGTTTCTTTTCGCCTTTCGCACGACGCTTTCAAGATCGTCGTAAAAATCGATTTCCGGATAGGAAAATTCTCTTTTTCCCTGAGGCGTGACGACGACGAGGGACGGCGTCGCGGAAGCGATGCGCGACCTCACCTTTACCACCGCCTCGCCGTAAGTCAATCTGCCCACCTCCACTCCGTTCACGACCACGTTTTTGGGAACAGAGGAAAAATATGCATTTCCGCAACATAAAAAAACGCCCGCTTGAAAAGCGAGCGCAAAAATCAGAGAATTCCATTTTCTCATACATACCCCTCGGGCGCAATACCGAGAGCCGAAAGCAGCTTTTCGTCCGGTTCAAAGAGGGGATAACCGACCCTTCTCCCGCCCATGCCCTCTTTATGCGCGTCCGAACCGCCCGTGACTAAAAGAGAAAATTTTTCGCTCAGAGCTCTGAAATATTGCGTTTCCCTCTCAGTATGCGTCGTATAAACGGCTTCTATTCCGTCGATCCCCTTGTCGACAAGGCGTCTGATCAAAGCTTCCCTGTCGGAAAAATCCAATTCGATGCGCCCCGGATGCGCGAGCGAGCAGATTCCTCCCGCCGCGTGAATGACTTCGACGGCTTCGTACGGCGTGGGACGATATAAATCGGAATAGGCGAACGCGCCCCTTTGCAGGCACTTTCTATACACCTCGAATTCGTCGCGGAAATACCCCTTCTTCGCCACGGCGCGCGCGACGTGCATGGTATGAACGGGCGAATCGGGCACGGGACGGCATTCCTCCACCTCCTCCATCGAGACAAAAATATTTTGCTTTTCCAGCTTCTTCAGGACGTCCTTCGCCCGAAGATAACCGCCCTCCGTCCTCTCCCGCATAAACCTTCGATAGGCGGAGCTCCGCGTATCGCAGCGATACCCCGTAATATGCACCTTGCAGCCTTCATAGGCGGAAATTTCCCAGCCGGACACGTAAATCATGCCTCTCTTTTCGACCTCCCTGCGTTTTTCCTCGTCCCCGTTCATATTGTCGTGATCGGTGACCGATAAAAGCTTTACGCCGTTCCTTGCCGCGGCCTCGGCGAGTTCCTCCGGCGTTTGCAATCCGTCCGAATAGACGGTATGCGTATGCAGATCCGATCTCATTTGACTATTTTACCTCTTTCTATCTTTATTTTATTTGCCTGCACGCCGTAAAGCGCCCTCTCGGCGTGCGTGCAGGTAAGAATCGTCTGAATGCCGTCTATCTTCTTTAACAGCTTTTTCCTTCTGGGAAGATCGAGTTCGCTCATCACGTCGTCGAGAATGAGCACGGGATATTCCCCCGCATATTCCTTAAACAGCTCCACTTCGGCAAGTTTTACGGCGAGAGCCGCCGTTCTCGTCTGCCCCTGCGAAGCATACGCCTTGGCGTCGATCCCGTTGATCGTAAAATTCATATCGTCGCGATGAGGTCCTACGGTCGTAAATCCGAGGCGCAGATCGGTTTCGTACCGCTTTTTCATCTCTTCGAGAAGCGCAAAAGAGATATCCTCCGCGCTCCCCTCGTAATTCTTATCCGACGAAAGAACAAGCGTTTCGGCTCCGTCCGTCAAAAAAGCGTGTATATCGCTCGCCAAAGGAGCCAAACTCCTGATGTAATCCAAGCGCCCCTTGACGACGACGCCCGCATATTTGCAAAGCTGTTCGTCCCATACGGGAAGGGTGTCTAAAACGAGCGCCGCATCGTGATCCTTTAAAAGATTATTCCGCTGTTCGAGGATTTTATTGTACCTTAAAACGGCGACGTAATAATTTTTCGACATTTGCGAAACGGAAAGATTCAGAAATCTCCTCCTTTCGTCCGGTCCGTCCTGAATGAGCCGCAGCTCCCCCGGGGAAAAAAACACGCTGTTGATATTGCCGAGAATATCGACGGATCTGGAAATCTTATTTTCGTTGACGTAAAAGCTGCGTTTTTTCTCGCCGATGACGGCGGAAAGCTTGACCTTTCCGTATCGGGAAATCCCCTCCGCTGAAATTTCCGCCTGCGTTTCCCCGTTGCGGACGAGCTGTCTGTCGTGCTTGATTCGTTGCGAAGTCCCCGTGCAGAGGTAGAAGATCGCTTCCGCGCAATTCGTCTTGCCCTGCGCGTTTTTGCCGAAAAGAACGTTGATTCCGTCGGAAAAGACAAATGACTCTTCTTCATAATTACGGAAATTTCTTACATTTAAATTTTTTATCAACATAAATGCTCTTCGACCTCGAAAATTGCTTTATTTTAAATTTTTTTTGTAATATAATTAATTATAACAGACTTTTACAAGAAATTCAAAAGATTTAAGGGGATATAATGACAGAAAAAGCACAATTGGATTTTATATGGGAACAGATCAAGAAACGGGCGGAAGAGCTGATCGTCTATTATTCGTTCAAAGCCTTCATCGAACCGCTCGCTCCCGTCGATATCATCGGAAAACGTCTCGTCTTAAAGGCGGACAGCGAGCTCGCCGCGGGGACGATCGTAAAAAGTCTTTCCGATCCGCTCAGAGAAGCGATTTCCAGCATCGACGTCGGATTGAACGATTTTAAAATCATCGTGGAAGGATCCGACGAATTCACCCTGTCGGACGACGAAGATCAGCTCGACGGCAGCATTGAAGAAATGCACATCGATTCAAAGTTTACCTTCGACTCCTTCGTCGTCGGTCCGAGCAATAAATTCGTATTCGCCGCCGCCAAAGCGGTAGCGGAAAATCCGGGGGTGAGCTTTAATCCTCTATATATTTACGGCGGGCCGGGACTCGGCAAAACCCACCTGATGCAGGCGATCGCGAACGACGTCAAATTAAAAAAGCCTTCCTTGAAGGTTCTCTATACGACCTGCGAAAAATTTCTCAATGAATTTATCGACAACATGGTGCTTTCCAAATCCGGCTCGAGGGATCGCGACGCGCGTTTCCGCGCGCACTACCGCAGCGTGGACGTGCTCATTATCGACGATATTCAATTCCTCGCCAATAAAGTGGCCGTTCAGGAGGCCTTCTTCCATACCTTTAATTCCCTCAAAGACAACAACAAGCAGATCGTCATTTCCTCCGATTGCCCTCCCAAGGATATCGCAAAGCTCGAAGAGAGGCTGCGCACGCGCTTTGAAGGAGGACTCATCGTAGACGTGCAGCCGCCCGATATCGAGACGAAGATCGCCATTCTCAAAAAGAAAGCGTTGGATAAAAAATATATTCTTCCCGAAGACGTGCTCGAATTTTTGGCAAAGGATTCGGGAAACGACGTAAGAACGCTCGAAGGAAGGCTCAACAAAGTCCTTTTTGCCAGCAAGCTGCACGAGGAACCCATCTCTATAACCCTTGCAAGGCTCGCCTTAAACGAATCCGTCTCCGAGGAAAAAGAAGCGGTAACCGCCGACGTGATCATCAACAGCGCGTGCTCCTATTTTCAAGTCTCTCGCGAGGACGTCTTGGGAAAAAACAAAAAGGCGGAAATCGTCAAAGCGAGACAAATCTGCACCTATCTTTTATGCGAGATGCTCACGCTTCCCCTGATTTCTATCGGCAAGATCATGGGCGGAAGAGATCATGCGACCGTCATCTATTCGAGGGATAAGGTCGCCGAGCTCATTAAAGTAAACGATTCCATGGCAAAAGCCGTAAACGACGTCAAGAGTATGATTTTAAAACAATAACCATGCAAGACAATCTATTTATCGAAGACAACGCGGACGCCGTCGTCGTAGGCTCGGGTCATGCCGGCTGCGAGGCGGCTTTGGCTTTATCGAGGACGGGCTTAAAGACGGTCCTGCTCACCCTCAACCTCGACAGCATCGGATTCATGCCCTGTAATCCCTCTGTCGGCGGCACGGCAAAAGGTCATCTCGTGAGAGAAATCGACGCGCTCGGCGGCGAAATGGGCGTCAACGCCGACAAAACCGCCATGCAGATAAGAATGTTGAACGTCGGCAAAGGCGCGGCGGTTCAAAGTTTGCGGTGTCAGTCGGATAAAAACGCCTATCACACCGAAATGAAGCGTACGCTCGAACACACCGAGAACTTGCGCATTCTTCAAGGGGAAGCCGCCAAAATTCTCACGGAAGAGGGCAGATGCACGGGCGTGCAGACGACGTACGGCGGCGTTATCCTGTGCCGCGCCGTCGTTATATGCACGGGCGTGTATCTCAACAGCGAGACGGTCACGGGGCAGATCGTTCAAAAGAGCGGCCCCAACGGGTTTCAAAGAGCGACCGAGCTGACAAAAAATCTGATCTCCTTAGGCTATACCGTGCGCCGCTTCAAAACGGGAACCCCCGCTCGGCTCGACGCGAGATCGATCGATTTTTCCAAGTGTGAAATTCAACCGGGCGAAACGGATCTCTATCCCTTTTCCTTTATGAGCGACGGCGTTCCCGAAAAGCAAACGCCCTGCTACCTCACTTACACGACCAAGGAAACGCGCGAAATCATCTTAAAAAATCTCGACCGTTCTCCTCTCTATAACGGGACCATTCTCTCGACGGGACCGCGCTACTGTCCCTCCATAGAGACGAAGGTCGTCCGTTTTCGGGATAAGGAACGCCATCAAATCTTTTTGGAGCCCGAAGGAAAGGACACGCTCGAAGTGTACGTGCAGGGTATGTCCACTTCCCTTCCGCACGACGTTCAAATCGCGATGTACCGAACGATTCCGGGACTCGAACATTGCGCCTTTACGCGATACGCTTACGCGATCGAATACGATTGCATCGATACGCTCGACGTCCTCCCCACGCTGGAATTTAAAAAGATACAGGGCGTCTATACGGCGGGTCAGATCAACGGCACGAGCGGCTATGAGGAAGCCGCCGCGCAGGGGCTTATCGCGGGTCTCAACGCTTCGCTGAAGCTCCGCAGATTGCCGCCCCTCGTTTTAAGAAGGAACGAAGCGTACATCGGCGTGCTCATCGACGACCTCGTGACGAAGGGAACCGACGAGCCCTACCGAATGATGACCTCTCGCGCGGAATACCGCATCATTCTGCGGCAGGACAACGCCGACTTCCGCCTGACGCAAAAGGGATACGAATGCGGACTCGTCAAAAAGGACCGCTACGAACGTTATTTAAAGCGCAGACAGCGGGTGAAGGACGTCCTCTCCTCTCTGAACACTCGGCTTTCTCCCAAGCAGGCGATCGGTTTTTTGAGCAAATACGGATACGAGACGCTGAACGGCGGAATCTCCTATGCCGATATGATAAGGAGGGGGATTCTTTTAAAGGATATCTCCGAAGCCTTCGGTATTTTAAAGGACTGTCCGCCCGACGTGCTGCAGACGGCGGAAGTGGAAATCAAATACGAGGGATATTTAAAGCAAGCCTTTGAGCAGGTCGAACGGGCGAAGAAAACGGAGGAAAAACTCTTGCCGAAAGATATCGATTATCTCTCCATCGAAGGACTTCGACTGGAAGCAAGGGAAAAACTCGATAAAATTCGTCCCCTCAACTTAGGACAGGCGAGCCGCATTTCCGGCGTTAGCCCCGCAGACGTCGCCGTGCTCATGGTATATCTGTCTCGGCGACCGTCTCTTTAACATCCCCTTTCGCTCCGATTCCTCCGTGAAAAGCTTCGCGCAAAAAAA
>CAYWKM010000011.1:0-38953 GCA_964459165.1 uncultured Clostridia bacterium | reverse complement strand
GTTGAATCAGGGGCGCATCGTCGAAATGGGCAATCATGAAGAACTCATGCGCTTAAACGGACAATATGCAGGGTTATATCGTACGCAAACAGGAGAATAAAATAACATTACAATAGTATTTTTTATTAAATAATTATCAATTGAATAAAAAAGCCCGATTTTCACATAGTAGTGTAAATCGGTTTTTATGAAGAACAGCACGATATTTTTTGAAAACAAGCCAACCGTTATTGCCACCTCTACGGTAGCGGGACCCAAAGAATGCCAAGGTATTATCGGCAAATACGTCGAACAGCCGCTCTCCGACGATACCTTCGGCGAGAGCACCTACGAAAAAGCGGAATGCAAGATGTTATCCTGCGTAATCAATGGAGCGATAAAAAACGCAGGATTGAAAGAAGACGACGTGGAGCTTCTAATCTCGGGCGATTTACTCAATCAGATTATTTCATCGAGTTTTGCCGCACGAGATTTTAATATTCCGTTTCTCGGGGTATACGGAGCCTGTTCCACTATGTCAGAAGCTTTCGCCGTCGGAGCCTCCTTGGTTAACGCCGGATATTTTAAAAAGGTAGTAGTTGCAACGGGAAGTCATTTTTCCTCGGCGGAAAGGCAATATCGTTTCCCTTTGGAACAGGGAACGACTCGTCCGCCTCAGTCGCAATGGACGGTAACCGGAGCGGGAGGAGCATTGATCGCGAATGAAGGCGACGGCATAAAAATTGATTGTGCGACAATCGGAAAAGTTGTCGATTACGGGATTACCGATGTAAATAATATGGGCGCCGCTATGGCGCCCGCCGCAGCGGAGAATCTTTTGAAGCACTTTAAAGATACGGGCAGAGAACCCGATTATTACGACCTGATTATAACCGGAGATCTCGGCGCGCTGGGAAGCAGATTGTTGAAAGACCTTACTTGGGAAAAAGGCGTAGATATTCAAAAAAATCACGTCGATTGCGGAGAAATTATCTATAAGGTTGTCGAAGACGAGTTTCAAGGCGGTAGCGGAGCGGGTTGTTCGGCTGTGGTATTTAATTCGTATATTTATCACGAAATGATGAAAGGAAAAATGAATAGGGTATTATTTTGCGCTACGGGAGCGTTGCTTTCCACCGTATCCAGCGGGCAGGGAGAAAGCATTCCCGGAATTTGCCATATGGTAAGTTTTTTAAGAGAATAATCCTTCTTGTCAATATATAAAAAAACGAAGTCGCCTCCTCTTGTTCGGGAGGTGTCTTTTTTATAATTAAGAGACTTTTCTTTTTACATATCAAAGTCTTTTTTTCATGTTGACATCTCTCTTTTTTTTTGATATGATATTCATGCAATGATAATTTTTTCATTTGTTTACAGGAGGCGATTATGAAAAATAAAAAAATCGTAAGTTTTTATTTTCCGTTATATAACCCTACGAATCAATATACGCAAAACGTTCAAAATATTATTAAAAACGAAGGAATCGAAGTGATTCCTCTCAGATTGTATATATATCCTTTAAAAGATTTTTTTCGTTGTAAAATTTTTAATTTTAATTGGATCGAAGACTGCATGGAGAACAACGCGGAAACAGAGATAAAAGCAAAATTAAAATATTTTCGCATGATATTATTCTTCGCCGCGCTGAAATTTTTACGTAAAAAAATCGTGTGGACATTACACAATAAAATTTCGCATGATAGCGTGCATATTGAATACAAAAACAAATTGATGAAAAACTTAGCAAAACGGGCAGACGCTGTCGTCGTTCACTGTGCGGAAAGTATTCCCGTATTACAGAATCTTAATCCAAAGATCTCTTTGAAAAAAATCCACCTCATCAATCATCCGAATTACATTTCAAATTACCAGACGATAGAACATATAGATTACAGAGAAAAATTAGGGATTTCAAGAGAAGACGTCGTCTTTATGTTTATCGGACAAATTAAAAGATATAAAAACATAGAAGTTCTCATCGAAGCTTTTTCTTCGTTAAATTTACAGGGCGCCAAACTGCTGATCGCGGGAAGAGGAACTGGGGATTACCTTGAAGAAATCAAAAAATTGGTCTCGGGAAATAAAAATATTCTCCTTTATCCTAAATTCATCGAGGATGACGAAATGAAAGGATTCTATGGCGCATCCGATGTAGTTGTTCTCCCTTACGATATAGAAGGATCTCTCAATTCCGGATCAGTATACATGAGCTTTTCCCTCCATCGTACGGTCATCTGTTCGGAAATAGGAACGATGAAGCAATTAAAAGATAAAACCTTCTCTTATTCCTATTCTTATGAATCGAAGGATGAACATATAAAAAATTTAGCCGTATGTATCCAAAAAGCTTATAACGATAATCAAATTAACGTCAATGCTTTGAGAGAGAAGGGAGAGCAAGCCTTTGCTTACGTATCTTCGGAGCATTCCGATAAAAGCATCGGAAAAGAATATAAAAAACTTTATTATCGTCTTGCAGGAAAAACTTATGACGAATGATTTAATCAGCGTAATTATTCCCGTCTACAATGTTGAAAAATATCTTGACCGCTGTATGAATTGCGTTCTCAATCAAACTTATAAAAATATAGAAATTATTTTGGTAGACGACGGCTCCACCGACTCCGGCGGGGAAATTTGCAATCGATATCAAAAAGAAGATAATCGGATTGTCGTCATTCATAAGGCAAACGGAGGACTTTCCGACGCAAGGAATAAGGGCATTGATGCGGCAAGAGGGGATTATATCGTCTTTATCGACAGCGACGATATGGTCAGTCAATATTTTATTGAAAAGCTATATTCGGCGCTGACGAAAACCAACGCCGATATTGCTATGTGTTATAATATGACGTTTTCCGATATCGGCGAAATCAAAGACTTTCCTCAAAATCAAGAAATTCGCGTAATCGATAAAGAGGAATTTTTCAATCGACTTTATTTTCCCAAACATAATCAATGTATTTCGGCGTGGAACAAAATTTATAAACGCTCTTTCTTTGAAAAGGTGCGTTTCCCTTATGGAAAACTTCATGAAGATTCTTATACAACGTATTTATTCATTGACCAAGCGGAAAGAATAGCGATCCTTCCCGAAGCTTTGTATTACTATTTTCGTAATCCGGAAGGAATTATGCGTTCCAAGATAAAATTATCTCGTTTAGATGATATAGAAGCTCATTTAAATACGTTACGCTATATGTATGAACATAATTATGAAAGCGCAAAAAGGGACTGCGCAAAATTTATTATCGAACGTTATATTTATTATATATCGCTACCGAAAAAAGAATATGTTTCTTACGACGAATTTATGCGCGTCATGAAAAAAACATATAGAGAAACTCGCAAGCAATTATTGAAATACGGCGGAATGCGAGCCGACTGGTATTTGATCGTGTTCCTTTCCGGAATCGATATCCGTATTCTGAAACGTCATAGAGATTTTTTAAACAAAGCATATAAAAGAATAAAAAGGAAGAATTAGTTTATGCCTGCAATCAGCGTTATCGTTCCGGTTTTCAACACCGAAGAATATGTGGCAAGATGTATAGAAAGTATTCTCAGCCAGACTTTTTCCGATTTTGAACTAATTATGATAGACGACGGCTCCACCGATTCAAGCGGGAAAATTTGCGACGAATACAGCTTAAAAGATCATAGAATTATCGTCATACACAAGGATGGCTCCGGCGTCTCCGATTCCAGAAACGTCGGGCTCGATTGCGCACGCGGTAAATATATAACGTTTGTAGACAGCGACGACGCCATTTTTCCGGATACCTTTATGATTTGTGTGCAAAGTCTAAAAAATTCCAATACGGATTGCGTTTGCTTCGGCTACAATAAATTGAAGGAAGACGGAACGCCGATGTATAGCATTGACTTCGGCAAGGACGTTTATCATTTCCGAAATCATTCGGAAAAATATGAATTTTTGATAAAAAACATTCTTAAACATAAGATTGGATGGGAAGTTTGTTTCCGAATGTTTCGCGGGGAAATTATTCGGCATAACCATATCCGTTTCCACAAGGATAATGTTTTCGGCGAAGATATATTTTTTACGAGTATCTATACGATGTTTTCGGAAAGCGCTATATGCCTTCCCGATCATTTTTATAACTATTACGATCGGAATACTTCGGCTCGAAACCAAAGAAAGAATATCCCTTTGAATGAAATTAATAGTTTAAGCTATTATCTGCACGAATATTTTCTTAAAAACTTCGAGGACTGCGAAGACTATTATCCAATCATACATTATTTTATCTTAAATCATCAACTGATTCGCTTAAAAAACGACGAAATATCCGCTTTGAATTCTTATATTGAAAAGTTTGAATATTTTGATTTTTACCGCAATCAGATTGAACTTCTTTATAACAATTTAAAAAAGTACGAATCTTTTATCGATAAAGAGGACCTGTTACTGTTTCGAGGCAAAGTAACATTTCTTTACGATAACAATTACAAAAAATATAAAAAATGCTTGAAACGGCAAAAAATACGCGAGATGTTTTACAAAGTTTTAAAAAAACTGAGAGGATAAAGCTATGAATTTTATTTTTATATCTCCCAATTTTCCTCATACGTATTGGAATTTTTGCGATCGATTGAAAAAAAACGGCGTTAACGTTCTCGGAATCGGCGACGCCCCCTACGAAGAAACCTCCGAAAAGTTAAAGGAATCCGTCACGGAATACTATGTCGTCAATCGTCTCGACGACTATAACGAAGTCTTTCGCGCCGTTGCATTCTTTTCCTTCAAGTACGGAAAAATTGATTGGATTGAATCTAATAACGAATATTGGCTTCGGCAAGACGCTAAACTCAGAGATGATTTTAATATCAAAACAGGCTATGGATATGATGAAATTGTATTTCTGCAAAGTAAATTTAATATGAAATCGCTTTATAAGCAAGCGGGCGTTCCTTCGGCAAAGTGCAGCCGTTTTTTGACAAGAGAACAAGCGCTCGATTTTATTTCGGAAGTTTCTTATCCCGTCATTATGAAGCCCGAAGCGGGAATGGGCGCTTCTCATACGTATAAAATAGAAAACGAGAAACAATTGGATGAATTTTTTAAGACAAAGGGGAATGAAGCATATATCATCGAAGAATACGTCGACGGAAATATTTTTTCCTACGACGCAATTATCAATTCCGACAGCGAACCTTTATTTGAATCGATGACGTCATGGCCGAAGGTTTTAGACGTAATAACCGACTGTCTCGATTTTTTTTATTATATCGCAGGCAAGGTTGAACCGCAATTACAGGATTACGGAAGAAAAACAGTAAAAGCTTTTCATGTAAAGAGCCGTTTTGTTCATCTCGAATTTTTTCGCTTAAATAAAGATCAAGCCGGATTAGGGAAAAAAGGGGATTTCGTCGCTTTGGAGGCAAATCTCCGAGTTGCAGGCGGCTATACGCCGGATATCATGAATTATGCGCATAGCACAGACGTTTATAAAATATGGGCGGATATGATTACAAAAGACTCAACCATGGTTTCCGCCTCCGATAAAGAATATTACGGCGTATATGTCGCGCGTCGCGATCGTTATCATTATATCCATAACGAAAACGAAATTCAATCGATTTATAAAAAATACATCACTGCTTGCGAACGCGCTCCCGAAGTTTTGTCGGACGATATGGGAAACGCATTCTATATCGCAAAATTTGAAAATGAAGTTCAAGTAAATGAATTCGTTTCTTTCGTCCTCGAAAAAGAACGGTAAGAGAGAACTACAATTTTTGTTCGGAATAATTTTTAATCAAAAACAAAATCTCGAAAAAATTGATAATAATCTGACGGAATGACCGCGTCGATATAAACGCCGTCGTTTGTATATTCCAGTTGCGTTTCCGTAATATACCGTTTTATCCTATTGTAAAAATCGATTTTAGGATAGGGGATATATATTCTTTTAAACAAATAATCCCTTTCGAAGCGTTTCAGTATAGCAGATTTTAACTGATCGATTCCCAACTGCTCCTTTGCGGAAATACATATGCTACCGGTCGGAAATAATTCCGTATTTTTCACATCTTCGCATTTGTTCATGACGATAAGATATTCAGACGAAAACCCTATATCTCCGAGCGTAGATAAAGTAGTTTTCAATTGAATCTCATAATCTTCCGTGGCGTCGCAAACGATTAGCGCTAAATCGCAATGAACAGCAGATTCCAAAGTTGATTTAAACGATTCAATTAGGCCATGAGGTAAATTTCGCAGAAAGCCGACCGTATCGACTAATATAAATTCGACGCCGTTCAAGAACAACCGACGCGCCGTAGGATCAAGCGTAGCGAATAATTCGTCTTTTACGAAAACGTTCGCATCCGTAAGAAGGTTCATTAACGTTGATTTTCCGGTATTGGTATATCCGACTAACGCTATCGTCTTAATACTGTTTTTCTTACGACGTTCCGATTGCAATTCTCTACGTTTTTCCGTTTGTTCAAGTCTTTTTTCCAAGAATCCGATCCTTTCTCGGATGAGTCGTCTGTCGCTTTCCAACTGCGTTTCGCCCGGACCGCGGGTTCCGATACCGCCTCCAAGTTTAGATAAGGCTACGCCTTTCCCCTTTAAACGGGGATAAATATATTTTAACTGCGAAAGCTCGAATTGAATTTTGCCTTCCGCAGAAACCGCGTTCTTTGCAAATATATCAAGAATAAGCGTCGTTCTGTCTATTACTTTTCTATTATCTAACGCTACGGAAATATTTAGCGTTTGAGAAGGGGATAATTCTCCGTTAAAAAGGATAGTTATATCATTTAAATCGTTTAATAATTCCTTTAATTCATCAAGCTTACCTTTTCCGATGTAGGTGGCAGGATTGATAACTCGGATTTCCTGATAAATAGAGCCGGCATAATATCCGCCCGCGCTTGCGATCAAAGAAATCGCTTCCTCATGTAAAATTTTAAAATCGGAAGACTCGATCGGTTGTATAATAAAAACTCTTTCGATCTCTTTCTTAATATTATCAATCGTTTTCATTTTCGTTTTTATGCAGCTTCACTTTTCCGGCGACCTTTTTTCTATTATCTTCGGAAATCGCCGCGTAATGCTTTCTTGTCGTGTTCACATCTTTGTGTCCCAAAACATCGGCTACTATATAGATATCTCCCGTCTCTCTGTACAAAGCCGTTCCGTAAGTGCTGCGTAGCTTATGAGGAGTGATCCGTTTTAACGGCGTAACGACTTTGCTATACTTTTTCACCAAAAGTTCTACCGCTCTGACGGTAATCCTCGTATAGCGCATGGAAAGAAATAATGCATTCTCGTTCTTTGGAATTTTTTTATCGTTTTTCTTTTCCTCCATATAATTCTTCAAGGCATCGGCGACTTCGTCGGAAAAATAGAGGATCGCATAATTCCCGCCTTTCCTTCTCACAACGAAAGAATTATCGGAAAAATTGACGGAATCGTTGTTTAAACCGACAAGCTCGCTAATACGAATCCCCGTGCCGAGAAAAAGCGTAAGAATAGCGGAATCCCGCAATTTGGTCTTTCCATGATACGCTTCCGCATGTTTTGATAATCCGTTTCCTGTTTCTGCAACATGAATAAGTTCGGAAACTTCGTCATTGTCTAAGCGTATAATTTCCTTTTCATGAATTTTAGGCGTAGCAACCTTCGCAGAGATATTGCTGTCCAATAAGCTTTTATTAAAAAAATATTTGAACAAAGAACGAACAGAAGAAAGCTTCCTCGCTTTTGCCTGTTCGTTACAACGTAAAACCTTTCCGTTATAGTCGTACAGAGTAAGGAAACTCAAATAATTTTCGATATCAATTTCCGTTATCTGATTCATATCGTCTAAGGTCAAACTCGCGACTTCCTTCGATTTAAAACGATTTGTTGTGAGAAAATAAAAAAATATTTTGAGATCATACGCATATTTTAATCGGGTTAATACGCTGGAACGACTCTCAAGTCCCCGAAAAAAATCTTCGCAAAACGGGGGAAGCTCCGTCAAAAGCTTGTTGATTTTTCTGATATTTTCAATATCTCTCTGATTATAATAATTATCCTGTTTCTTCATGCTCTTTATTATAATTTTAACTATCGGGAAAGTCAATAATTTTACGAATAGTTTTGCGACTTTCCTTCCCGATTATTCCGTTTTTTATATAGTACAAAGGAGGGGAGATGATATAACTATTCGTAAAATCATAATTTTACGAATAGTTTAGGGCTATAAGACAATATACAAACAAAAAATTCAAGAAAATAAACAAATTCTCGACAGAGATCATAACGTCAGTCGGATTTCCTTTGTTCATTTTTTAAAATAATTGGATCGCCAAATAGATAAAGACGACGAGAAATGCGGCGACTAAAACGCAAATGCTCATGAGCGCATTTTTATAATTTGTTTTTCCGAACTTATATTTTAAAACGCTTCGCACGACCGCGCAGGAAAAACAAGCGACGATATCTAAAAGAAATAAAATTCTAAGGTATCCCGTTATAACGACGAGCAACTGCGAATTGTAAATTTTACAATTTTTCACAATAAAAATGACCGCGATCGATAAAAATAACCATTCCGCCGCAAGCAAAAAACGCAAGACGCTTTTCCGATTCATTTCATCAGTTTCCCTAAAATTTTATTGAGAGCGTATTTACAATGTTCATAAGTAAGTCCTCCCTGAAAGTATGCGGTATAAGGAGCTTTAACGGGAGCGTCTGCCGACAATTCGATCGAAGCTCCCTCTACAAAACATCCTGCCGCCATGATAACTTTACTGTCATATCCGGGCATATTCCATGGTTCAAGCGTAACAAAACTGTCTATCGGAGAAGCTTCCTGAACGGATTGTATAAAATCGCAAAGCTGTTTTTCAGTATCGAAACGAATGGCTCGCGTGACGTCTGCGGGCATTTTTTTGATATCCGGAAAATTCATATAACCTAATTTTTCCATACATTTACCTATCAGATAGCTGCCTTTTAGCGCTTGATTGACTGTATGAGGAGCCATAAACAGTCCTTGATAAAATAATCGGTAACCGTAAGCATACGAACCGACTTCGTTCCCGATGGAAGGAGCCGTAAGTCGCCGACTGATAAGATCGATATATTCTTTTTTACCGACGATATAACCTCCCGTGGGAGCGAGTCCTCCTCCCGGATTTTTTATCAAAGAGCCCGCCATGACGTCGACCCCGACGTCGCACGGCTCGTTTTTCGATACAAATTCGCCATAGCAGTTATCGACAAAAATACATCCTTTAAAACCGCAAGTGCGAATAAAAGAACAAATTTCACCGATGGAAAAAACGGATAAAGCGTCTCTCAACTCATATCCGCGGGATCTTTGAATATAAATCATCTTCAAACGCCCGGTTCCTTCAATCTCTTTTTTTATACTATTGTGATCAAACTCGCCGTCAATTAAATCTATCTTCTTGAAAACGACGCCGAAATCCTTTAGAGAGCCGTTTCCTTCTCCGAATAATACGTCGCGAATCGTATCATACGGCAAACCGGAAATGCTCAGCATAACGTCGCCCGGACGTAAAATTCCGAACAATCCGACCGACAAAGTATGCGTTCCGCTCAAAAGCGCGGGCGAAACGATTCCGCTTTCCGCTCCGAATGCGTCGGCAAACGTTTGTCCAAGCGCAAATCTTCCCTCGTCGCCGTAGCCGTAACCGGTAGACGGATTGAAATGCCGTAAAGCAATACTATTCTTTTGAAAGGCCTCCAATACCTTTTTCTGATTATAATAACTGATTTCGTCAAATTTATCGAAATAATCTTTTAATTCCCATTCGCTTTCTTTTATTAATTCCGCTACCGTCATAAACTTTCCAATATCCTTTGAGCGTCTTCTGCCGCCGATCGAGGAACCAGATCGACTAAATTTTGCATACGGTTGAAAAAAGTGATCTGTCTCTTAGCGTAATTTCTGGTACTCTGTTTAACTTTTTCCTTTATTTCCTCGACAGAACTCCCGTTTTTTATTCCGCTATATACTTCTTTGTAGCCGATCCCTTGCATACATTGATTGGCGTCGGTTATTCCCATTGAAATAAGCTTTTCTACTTCTTCCATCAATCCGCCGCGAAACATGGCGTCTACTCTCCGATTGATTCGCTCGTAGAGCGCGTCTCTTTCATATTGATATCTGAAACATAAAAAATTAAATATAGGCTCTTCCTTATCCGTCTGTTCAGATTTCTTTTTCCCCGTCAATTCATAGATTTCTAACGCCCTTATTACACGTTTCGTATCATTTTGATGTAATTTTTTTGCGCTTTCATAATCTACTTTTTCGAGAAGATTATGCAGATAAGCGGCTCCGCGATCCGATAGGATATCCTCATACTTTTTTCTCACGGAATCGTCCTTTGCCGTACCTCCGAAATGGCTTTTATATAAAAGAGATTTTATATAAAAGCCCGTTCCTCCGCAAAGTACGGGGATTTTCCCATCCGTATGCAATTTATCCAAAATCGGCGAGGCTTTTCTTTCATAATCGCTTACGGAAAATTCATCGGTCGGATCAACGATATCGATCATATGATGAACAACCCCCTGCTTTTCCTCTTCCGTCGGCTTCGCAGTACCGATATTACAATTGCGATAAATAAGCATAGAATCTGCGGAAATAACTTCCGTATGCAATAACTTTGCGCATTCTATCGCTAAAGCTGTTTTTCCCGAAGCCGTCGGTCCGCATATCACAAGAACTTTCTTCACACGATCCTCTTAAACATTTTTTCTATTTCATATTTCGTGAGCTTTACGACAACGGGTCTTCCATGAGGACATTTTAAACCGAGATTTCCGTCAATTTCTTTTAATAAAGTATCCGTCTCTTCCTTTGTAAGATCCATTCCGCCCTTTATCGCGGCTTTACAGGCTTTCATGGCAAGTCTGTCCTTCAAAAGGGAGTCCAGCTTAATATTTTTTAATCCGCTGATATCCGCAAGTATATCTTCAAAGAATTCTTTTAAATCGATACTCTGCAAATCTATAGGCACAGCGGAGACTTTGTATGAATTTATTCCGAATGCATCTATATCGAATCCGATTGCACGGATATTTTCCATTTGATCTGAAAGAAAAAGACCTTCAAAAGAATTCACTTCCAACACGTACGGTAACAGCAACGGCTGTTGAATAATGGTTCGGCTTTCCATTTGTGCTTTCAAACGGTCAAAAATAAGCCTTTCGTGCGCCGCATGTTGATCGATAAGATAAATGCAATCTTCGTTTTCATAGATTAGATAGGTATTAAACAAACTTCCCTTAAAAACGAAAGAAGACGTATCGACCCTGTTCTGCTTAATTATCGTCTCATTATTCTCAGCTTCTTCGAGGAAGCGTTTGTTCTCGGCAAAAACGTCAATTCCTGTCCCTTCATCGGTCTTCTCGTTCTCTCCTTCCAAAGAATGAACGGCGAGTCTGTTGGACAAGAAATCTAACGACTTTTCCGGTTTAACTCCGTTATTTTCCGTTTCTTCCTTTTTTGTCTCCGTGGAAATATCTTCATTCGCTATATCTTCCTTGGAAAAAGGCAGTTCCCTTCCGGAGTTTAGATTTTCGGATTTTCTATCTAATTCGATCTCTTTTCGAGCTTCTTCATAAGAAAAAGAAGAGCATGGAATTTTTTGTCCGTTTTCTTCCCTTCTTCTTTTAGTATCGATTTCAATATTTTTTCCATATTCTTTATCATTTAAATGGTATAAAATATCTTGTTGATATGTCTCTTTTTTTTCTCGATAATTTTGAGAATCATCGGAAACGACATAATCCAGCGCTTTCGAATTCCCGTCAAGAATAGAAGAAATGACCGTATAGATACAACCGTAAACGACTTGATTATCGGAAAAACGCACATCCGCTTTATTCGGATGAACGTTTACGTCAACAATTTCGGTAGGAACGTCGATATATAAAACGTAAAAAGGATATTGCCTTTTCATCATGTAAGAGGAGTATGCATTAGCGACGGCGGCAGAAATCGTTTGATTGACAACATACCGTCCGTTGAGAAAAACGCTTTGATAACTTTTGTTCGGCTTAAAAAAATTCTGATTGCCGATATATCCGCAAATTTTTATTCCGTGTTTTTCAGCGTTGATTTTAAAACAATTTTGTAAAATAGACGCGCCGTATACGCAGACGAGCGCTTCTTCCTCGTTCGTTCCGTACGATTGCATCATGAGCTTATTATTCAGATAATATTTAAAAGAAATATTCGGTCTGTCGAGAATAAAACGAGAAATGAAGTTGGAGATATCCGCCTCCTCCGCTCTGTCGCTCTTTAAAAATTTTAAACGAACCGGAGTATTAAAGAACAAATTTTTTACGCTGATATCCGTTCCGTTCTCTCCGGCCGCCTCGACGATCTGTCCAATCGTCCCGCCGCTGCAGGATAAAGAATAACACTTCCCCTCTTTCGTTTTTGACGTTATATTCATTTGAGATACCGCCGCGATAGAAGCGACGGCTTCGCCTCTGAACCCCAAAGTTGTAATATTCTCAAGATCTTTTACGCCGGAAATTTTACTCGTCGCATGAGGCATATAAGCCGATTTTAAATCGTCGTATTCGATTCCCGTTCCGTTATCGATAATCCGAATGAGTTGTTTTCCGCCTTGTTCGATAAAGATAAGTATTTCCGTAGCTCCTGCGTCGATGGAATTTTCGATCAGCTCCTTTACCACAGAATAGGGTCGATCAACGACTTCTCCGGCGGCAATTCTATTATAAACTTGTTCCGTTAAAATATTGATTTTAGCCATTTTCTAATCTCTTTTATCGACTTTTTCTTTCAAATCCGACAATGTCATTAATGCCTGTATCGGCGATAATTTGTTTATATCGACGTCCAGAAGAATTCTTTCAACTTCACTGAGTTCTTTCTTTTTTTCAATCGGCGTTTTTACTTTTGTAATATCATGTCTTTCAAGTGTCGCTAAAATTTGTTTTGCCCGATCCGTTACCGCCTTCGGAACTCCCGCCAAAGACGCCACCTCAACGCCAAAACTTTTATTCGCACCGCCTCTTACAATTTTTCTCAGAAAGACGATCGTTCCGTTCAGTTCTTTTACGGTAATACGATAATTTTTTACGCCTTCAAATTTTCCTTCTAATTCGGTCAATTCATGGTAATGCGTGGCGAACATCGTTTTGGCTTTGATATGTTCGGTAAGATATTCGATGACCGACCAAGCGATACTTAAACCGTCATACGTAGAAGTTCCGCGCCCGACTTCATCGAGAATGAGCAAACTGTTCTTTGTTGCGTTCAACAGAATTTCCGCGACTTCCGTCATTTCGACCATAAAAGTGCTTTGATCAAAAATCAAGTTATCGCTTGCCCCTACGCGAGTAAAAATCCTGTCTACGATCGGAATATCCGCAGACTTTGCAGGCACAAAACAACCGATGTGCGCCATAAGCACAATCAGAGCGGTTTGCCTCATATACGTACTTTTTCCCGCCATATTCGGTCCTGTTATGACCATTGTTCGATTTTCGGCTCCGTCGAGAGTAACATCGTTCGGTATAAACCTTTCACGGGAAATAGCCTCTATAACGGGATGTCTTCCTTCGAGAATGCGAAGGGCTCCTTCGGCAGGCAGTATTTTCGGTCTGACATATTTATTGTCTTTCGCCACGCAAGCAAAAGCTGTTATGCAATCCAACAATGCAATATTTTTAGAAATACTTTGAAGAGACGCTATATTATCCGCCAATACATCTTTTATATGTTGATAGATATCCGCTTCGATTTTTAACGCGGCGTCCTCGCTGCTTAAAATTTTCGACTCCAACTCCTTTAATTCGGGAGTTATAAACCGCTCGCCTGTCGTTAACGTTTGTCTTCTGATATATTCGTCCGGAACCATCGAAACGAAGGATTTCGAAATTTCAATATAATATCCGAAAATATGATTAAATCCGATTTTCAGTTTTGAAATCCCCGTCCGCTCGCGTTCCCTCGCTTCCATGTCGGCAAGGAGCTTCGTTGAATTTTTCTTGATATCGCGAAGCTCGTCCAGCTCCTTACTGTAACCGGTTTTGATATAACCGCCGTCTTTCATTAAAGCGGGAGGATCATCGCTGATGGCGGAGTCCAAAAGTTCCACGACCTCTTTCAGTTCGGTCAGACCGATAGCAATATCGTTGATTATTTTTGAAGTAAAACCGGACAATTGAAACTTTAACGAAGGTATTACCGAAAGCGAAGCGGATAAAGCGTTACAATCTTTCGGTTGAAGATTTCCGTTGGAAATCTTCCCTGAAATTCTTTCGACGTCCTTAACATTCTTCAACATATCGGCAATTCCCAAACGCATAACGGAGGAATTATAAAGTTCCTCCACCCCGTCGAGCCGATAATTAATATCTTCCATGGAATTCAGCGGCGAAAGAAGAAAATTATTCATTAGTCTTGCGCCCATGCCCGTTTTCGTTTTGTCCAGAAGCCAAATAAGCGTACCGTATTTTTTTCCTTCCGCGCTCGATCTGACTAATTCCAAATTTCGTATTGCATTGGAATCCAAAAGCATATGGCTTTCATTTCGGATATATTGAATGGAATTGATATTTTTGAGAGAATGCTTTTGCGTATCTTTTAAATATTCGATCAAGGCTCCGGCAGCGCTGACGCACCCGTCTTTTCCCGTTAAACCAAAGGGAGCCAGCGTAAGAACATTGAACTGCTCTAACAGGTTTTGTTCGGCATGTTTGAGATTAAAGGCCCACTCCGTATAATTGGAAAAAGACGGTAAAAGATTACGTCGAACTTCGCGAGAATTGCGCGATTCAAGCAACATTTCGTCATTGCATATGACCTCTGCAACCGAGAGCTTTATTAGGTGATCCATCGTTTTCTCAACGCTTTTGCTTCCGCAAAATTCCGTCGCACAAAATTCGCCCGTGGTAATATCCGTCCAAGCAACGGCGATAGACTCGCCGCGTTTACAGACGCAAGCCAAATAATTATTCTTGTTTTCTTCAAGAAGAGACTCTTCCGTAATGGTCCCCGCAGATACGATGCGAACGACGTCGCGTTCTACCAAAGCGCCTGCTTTCGTCAAAGCGGGATTGGAAAGTTGCTCACATATCGCAATTTTTTCTCCACGTTCAACTAATTTTGCGATATATGTATCAGCAGCATGATAGGGAACGCCGCACATTGGCGCTCTTTCATCCAATCCGCAATCTTTGCCGGTCAAAGTGAGTTCGAGCATCTTAGATACTTTTACGGCGTCGTCAAAAAACATCTCGTAAAAATCTCCGAGACGATAAAACAAGATGCAATCCTTGTATTTTTCCTTTGTTTGTAAATAGTGCGCCATCATTTGCGACAGAGCCATAAAATCACCTTTCCTTTTTATCAGACGATTTCCCCGATGATTGAAACGCCGTTCGCCGACGTGATTTTCACGTTGACAAAATCTCCTATAATATTTTTTTCGCTCTTAAAATAGCCCATTCTTCCATACTCATCGCGCCCGATATAACATTCTTTTTTCTTGTCGTAATCTTCCACGAGAATTTCAACAATTCTGCCGATATATTTTTCGGATTTCTTTCGGGTCATTTCGTTGATAATTTCAACCAACCGCATGATGCGATCCTTCTGCGTCTCTTCGTCGACCTGATTATCCATGACGGCGGCTTTTGTCCCTGAACGTTTAGAATAAACAAAGGTAAACGCCGATATAAAATCAACGTCCTTCGCCAATCTTATCGTATCCTGAAAATCTTCTTCCGTTTCCCCGGGAAATCCGACGATAAGATCGCTGGTCACTTCGCAATCGGGAATATAATTTCTGAGCATTTTTACCTTTTCACGATAAGAATCAGCCGTATAACGCCTATTCATCGCACTTAAAATCTTGTCGGAACCGCTTTGTACCGGAAGATGAAGAACATGACATATTTTTGGATTAGACGCGACAACTCTGACCAAATCTTCGTTAAAATCCTTGGGATGGCTCGTCATAAAACGGACGCGGAATTTCCCCGGGATATCGGAAACTCTCTTTAAAAGTTCGGGAAACTTCATTTCTGTCGTACCGTCATTTCCGTATGAATTAACATTTTGCCCCAAGAGAGTAATTTCTTTATACCCCTCTTCAATCAGCCGATTGCATTCGTCTAAGATGTTTTCGGGCGTGCGAGAACGCTCTCTTCCCCTTACATAGGGAACGATACAATACGTGCAAAAATTATTGCACCCGTACATAATGTTAACCCACGCATTCGGATAACTTGTGCGAAAAGGAGTTTCTCCCTCTTCAACGGTCCCTTCTTTATTTCGCACATCGATAATTGTCTTTTTCTGATTTTGCTTTTGACGAATCAACCTTTCTAAATCATTTAGGTTCAGATTGCCGAAAATAATGTCAATGAAAGGAAATTTTTCCTTTAGAAGCTCCGGTTTCCCCTTTTCCTGAGGCATACAGCCGCCTACCGCGACGATTAATTCCGGATTTTTCTTTTTTAGTTTTTTAAGATTACCGATATTGCCGAAAGCATGATTTTCGGCGTTTTCTCTGATACAGCACGTATTGAAAAGAATGATGTCTGCGCTTTCGATATTCTCGGTAGCCGTATAACCCATTTTACAGAGAATCCCCGCCATTTTTTCCGATTCATGCACATTCATTTGGCATCCATACGTAACGATGTAGTATTTTTTATCCATGTATTGTCCAATGATATATTTTTCTATGATTATACTCTTTTTTTTTGAAAAATTCAACTCTTTCAAATAATTTATAGCAAACAAATCAAACTATATTTTGAATATGAACAGAATCCGAAAAATGCTTTTGATCGTTTTATCTATACTCTTTATTTTTAGCGTATTCCTATTCTCCTGGATATTTCTTGTAACGAAAGATTCGAATTTAGAGGAATCTAAATTAATTACCTCTTCTATCAATATCCAACTATTTGACGAAAACGGAGAAAGGATAAAGGAAACCGCCTCCTTTGAAGGTACGAATATCGTAAAAGGAGAGTCTTTAAACGAATACACAAAAGACGCCTTTATTTCAATCGAGGATAAAAGGTTCTATAATCATAATGGTTTGGATTATAAACGCATTCTCGCAGCGACGCTTCACAACATAAAAAGTCGATCATTTAAAGAAGGCGCATCGACAATTTCACAGCAGCTGATAAAGAACACCCATTTAACCGGCGAGAAAACCATTCGGCGTAAATTAAAGGAGATAAAGCTGACAAGACAACTCGAAAAAAAATATTCAAAGGATCAGATTCTCGAAATGTACTTAAACTCTATTTATTTCGGTCACAGCTGTTTCGGCATATCCAGTGCGGCGGAATACTATTTTGGCAAAACGCCTGCCGATTTGGACATAGCGGAAAGCGCTATGCTCGGCGGAATCATAAAATCACCGAATCATTACTCCCCTTTCAAGGATCGAAAAAAATGCAAGCAAAGAAGAGACGCCGTAATCGAAGCAATGTACAAGCAGGGATATATCACAAAAACGGAAAAAATAAAAGCCTTAAATACCGATCTGCCCGTCGGTAAAAACATAACAGAAACGAATCCTTATATTGATGAAGCGCTTTCCGAAGCGGAAAAACTTCTCGACGACGAAATTTTTTATAGCGATTTAAAGATATATACTTTTTTAAATCCTAACATACAAAATTATATCGCAAATTTAAAAGATGAATACGAAAGCGACAAAATATATATGATAGGAGACAACGCTACGCACGGAATCAAGGCGTACTACACAAGCTTAAAAAAAGAAATTCGTCGGCAACCGGGATCAACCGTAAAACCCTTACTTGTTTACGCCCCCGCTATCGAGGAAAAACTTATCTGTCCGGCAACGCCCGTCAATGATGAAAAAATCGATATCAACGGGTATTCCCCGTCCAATTTCAACGGAACTTACAGCGGTTATATAAGCGCAAGACAAGCGCTGGTAAACAGCGTAAACGTTCCCGCAGTAAAAATATTGAACAGCTTAGGAATAAAAAAATCATGTGAATACGCAGAAAAGCTCGATCTTACCATTCGCGAAAAAGACCAAACGTTAGCTCTCGCTCTCGGAGGAATGAGCGAAGGATTTACGTTAAGAGAACTACTGTCTGCTTACGGAACATTTTCAAACAAAGGAAACTATATGCCGTACCGTTTCATCCGAAAAATAGAAAGCAATCAAAAAGTGTTGTATGAACAAAAAAATCAATCAAGAAAAGTATTCAGCGATGAAACGGTCAGCCTGATAAACGACATGCTTTGCGATACCGCGACGAAGGGTACGGCGAAAAAGCTAAATAGCTTACCTTATGCTATATATGCAAAAACCGGAACAAGCGGCAGCAAGGAAAAAAATATCGACGCATACACGATAAGCTATACGTCTTCCGACACAATCGCCGTATGGTTAGGAAAAGAAGATAATACTCCGATAGAAACGACGGGCGGCGGAGTTCCCTGTTTGATAAACAAAAAAATAGCGGAATATTTGTATAAAGATTCATATCCAAAAGAAATAAAAAAATCAAATAAAATAGTAAATATAAACTTAGATAAAAACGAGTATTTAAAAAATCATAAAATTATTGAAGCGGACGATAACGCGCCGAAAAAAGAAATCTTGACCGAATGTTTTTCGGTCAATAATAAGCCGCAAGAAAAATCAAGCAGGTTCACTTTTCCGACTATATGTAGAACGCCTCAAGCTTTTTATCGCGATAACACAATATATATTATATTATGTCAGACAGAGTATATTATATATGATATAAAGAGAACGGATCAAGAAGGAAATGTCGTTTTATTTCCCTCTCAGAAAGGAACCTTTATCGATACTCAAATACAAGATAATTCAATTTATACCTATACGATCACGCCAAAATATAAAGAAAATAAAGGAAAAAGTTATACCATCCCTTCGATAAAGACAAAAATAAAAACTGAAAATAACATCGATTTTAATTTAAATAATAGAAATAATTCCATTTTGGATTCCGATTGGTGGAATGAATAAATTTATTTTCTATAATTCAATCTTTTCAATCGACTGAAAGGCTTCGGCGATTAATCCATCGACGTCAAGTTTCGTTTCCTCTTTTAATATATAGTCTAATTTCGGTCGGATAGCCGGATGGCGAGGCAAAAAAACGGTACAACAATCCTCATAGGGAAGAATGGATATTTCATAGGTTTCCATAGCGACGGATCTCTCAATAATTTCGTTTTTATCGAATCCGACAAGAGGACGCAAGACGGGAAGATCTTTTACGACTGAATTGGAGGAAGTCATTCCTTCAATTGTTTGGCTTGCCACTTGACCAAGACTTTCTCCGGTAATTAAACACTGATGCCCGTTATGTTTTGCCAATTTTTCAGCGATGCGGAACATAAATCGTCTTAGCATTGTTATCATTAACTCTTCTGAGCAATGTTCATGAATACTCTCCTGAATATGGGTGACGGAAACGATATATAAATTCAATCCGCCTTCATAAGAAGCCAAGACTTTTGCCAAATCGATTACTTTTTGCTTCGCCTGCATATTCGTATAGGGATAACTGTTAAAATGCAAGCAATCGACCTTCATACCCCTCTTTGCTATCATGTGTCCGGCGACGGGACTGTCGATTCCGCCGGAAATCATAAGCAGTCCCTTTCCGGCCGTTCCGACAGGCATACCGTTTGCCCCATTGAAAAAATCGGAAAAAACGAGCGTTGTTCCGTTTTCACGGATATCGACGTAAACATAAAAATCCGGATTATGGATATCTACGCTCAATTGAGGATAACTTTCCAGAAGAAGCGCCCCTATTTCCGTACTTACTTCCACAGAATGTAACGGAAATTTTTTATCGGCACGATGCGTTTCCACTTTAAATTTGCCGCATTGACGCGAAATAGTTTTTGCAGCCAAAGCAATGCTCTCCATATCGGAGTTTACTCTTAAAGCAACGCTCATCGTATGAATACCGAAAACTTTCCTGAGTTTTGAAGCAATCAAGTCCGTTTTATCCGAATCGAAATCTTCTACCAAATATCTGCCGCTTATTTTCGTCAATCTGTGAGAAAATCCCTGTAATGCTTTTTCGATATTATTGGCGAATATCTGCTCAAAAAAACCTCTGTTTTTCCCTTTTAAAAAAATTTCCGCATATCTGATTATAATTACCTTATCCATATCTTTATATTAATTTTCCTCTCAACTTTTCTGCTACGGTATTTAAGATTTTTGCGGCTTCAATAATATCTTTTTCCGTCGTCTCGTTGGAAAAACTTATTCGTATAATTGTGTCGGCGACCGTTTCATTGTATCCGCACGCTAGAATAACTCGACTGTATCTCATTTTGGAATTTGAAGAACAGGCCGAACCTGTACCGATGATGAGACCGGCGTCGTTTACCATATGAAGAAGAATTTCTCCTCTGCATCGATTTGCCGAAAGACATAAGATATAGGGAGATCCTTCCTTGGGAGAGATAAGCGTAAAAATATCCTTATTTAAAAGATTGATAAATTCCCTTTTATAACCGCTTAATCTCTCGTAATCTTCTTTTATCGTTTCGAATTTTTCCTCGGCGGCATACTCTAAAACCTTTATTCCGAATACGTTTTCAGTCCCGCTTCTTCTCCCCTTTTCCTGACCGCCTCCAAAAATAAACGGACGCAATAACAGCTTTTTTCGTTTGATTAAAGCGCCTACGCCTTTCAATCCTCCGATTTTGTGCGCGCTCAGCGAATATAAATCGACGTAGTTGCTTAACCGAAAAGGAATTTTACCGTAAGCTTGAACGCCGTCGCTATGAAAAATAACGTTTTTATTTTTTTCTTTTACAGATTTTGCTATCTTGTTAATGGGATTAACGGCGCCCGTTTCATTATTTACATGCATAACGGAAACTAAGGTCGTCTTTTCATCGATAAGTTTTAGAAGCTCATCTATATTGACCGTGCTATCCTTATTCAGAGGAGCGATGCGCACCTCAATCCCTCGATTTTTCTGTTCGTTGACAGCCGAAATGATCGCGGAATGCTCTCCCGCTGTCGTAACGATATTGCCTCGTTTTCCGTAATTGAAGATAACGGTATTGTCGGATTCTGTTCCGCAGGAAGTGAATATGAGTTCAAACTCATCTTCGTTCGCGATAAAAGAAACCAATTTCTTTCGTGTGTTTTCAAGATCTAAATTCAATTCAAATCCCTCGCGATAAAGCGCAGAGGGATTAAAATACTTTTCCGTTAAATAAATATTTGCTCTTTCCAAAGCCGCCTTGCCGGGTTTCGTCGTGGCGGCGTTATCCATATAAATCATTGCTAAACCTGCTATATCGTATCGTTAAGATAAAACGGTAAAAACGTAATTTGATAAAATTTGTTTCAAGCTCTTTCTATTCCGAAGCAATTTTTAAAACAATTACGACACAAAGTAACGTGAAAGGTTCATCGTTAAAAAATCCAATGAAACCCGTCGCTTTTTAATTTAACGAGTCGCTTTTTGAATTGCATAAAATACTTTTTGGACAATTCGACGGCAATTATTTGATTGACCGATAAAAAGCCCCTTCGCAAATTCAAGCCTAAAGAATTCAAACTTTTATTTCGCTTTAAACAAAAACCTAATAAAAATTGTCTTCTTAAAAATTTTCCAAAAGAATACGTTGTATGACCGAATTTTCCTTTATTCTGTCTCTATGGTATCTTTTGAAACATAGAGGGACAAATATTTTATGAGCTCTTCGCGGCATTCGATGACAAGAAGTTCTTTTCCCATACGGGTAGAGCAATAAAGGTAATAAAAGCTTTTCCCTTTTGATGGGATTTTGTTTTTTGTTAATTTTATTTCTTTTATCGCTTTGTTGTTTTTAATGGAAAAATATCCGTAACTCGAAACTTTTCCGATTTTCGATATCTCGTCGGATTTGATGGTATATAAAAATTTTCTTCTGTTTCCGATAACGCGCGAAATACGCAAATCTCCCGATACAAAAGAATAATCGTAGATGACGTTAAACCTGTTCTTCCAAAAGAAAAACGTGAAAGCAAAAATTAAAATTACAACGGCTATTATTAAAGCCGAAAGAAACATATATAGAGAATCCGACTCTGCCGAATAGAAAAAATAAGCGTATCCTCTGCTTAAACCGGGCAAAAGAACAATGATGCCTATCACAAAAAGTATAATCGAAATAATTTTTAAAACCTTATATATGGAAGCTTCTTTTGCGCTGTTGACCGGCGCGGCGCTTTCTTCGTATAAAATATCTTTCATATCCGCTCCTCAAATCTCAATTCTTCCCGTAAAAGTCTGAGTAACTTTTCCTTTTAATTCGACCGTCCAATCGGAATGGCAATTTACGATAAGATCCCCGCCCTTTACTTTCACGGTAATATCTTCTTCCATATCGCAGTATCCGTTAAGAATGGCGGCAACGGTAGCGGCAGCCGCGCCTGTTCCGCAAGCCCAGGTTTCACCGTTTCCTCTTTCCCATACCCTCATCTTCAAAGTAGATCTGTTTACTACTCTGACAAACTCGGTATTAATTCTCTCAGGGAAATATTCGCTATATTCAAACTGAGGTCCGATATCCGGAACATCTACTGCGTCAACCTTGTCACAAAAGACGACGGCATGGGGATTTCCTATATTAACCAACGTCACGTTAAAAGGATTTCCATTGATCGTGATTCTTTTATTGACGATTTTCTTCTCATCCCAAATACAAGGGATCTTTTTCCCTTCTAACTCCACTTTTCCCATGTCAACGCTGGCAAAATTTACTTTGCCGTTGAAAGAAATGACTTTTGCCGTTTTAATTCCGCTCTTCGTTTCAATCGTCATTTCTGTATCTTTTACATATCCGTTTTCATACAAGTACTTCGCCACACAACGAATCGCATTACCCGCCATCATCCCTTCGCTGCCGTCTTTGTTGAAAATTTTCATTCTCGCATCGGCAATGTCGGATTTTTCAATTAAAACGATCCCGTCGCCGCCGATACCGTAATGTCTTCCCACAAAGTTAATGGCGATAGATTCCGGACAAGTAATGAGATTTTGCATATTATTGAAATAAATATAGTCGTTTCCGCAAGCCTGCATCTTAATAAAATCAAGCTTTAACTTGTCTTTTCTTAAATGATTGATATCGACAAGCTCGGTGTTGTCCTCGTTAAATTTACTCGCAATAATATCTCCTAAAGCGTTTGCTGTATCGAGCGCGGTAATTACCGTTATTCCTAAGAGAATCGCATGATGATACAAGGCGATATAGCTGTTGATGGATTCCATATCCGTCTTGCCCGTATATATCATATACGAAATTTTACCCTCGTCCATCAGCTTCATGACCTGATCGCTGGCGTATACTCTTTCAATGATGTTTACGTCGATTCCCAATGCAGAAATAACTTCAGCCGTTCCTTTGGTCGCATATAAAACACAACCGAGATCGGCAAATTTTTTAGCGATCGATACAACTTCAAACTTATCTTGATCGTTGACGGTAAAGTATACGCCGATAGGTTTTTTCTTGGAAGAAGGAATCATTTTGAACCCGGCGGAAACCAGCCCTTTATAGAGCGCTTCCTCCATATTTTTACCCATGCCTAAAACTTCTCCCGTCGATTTCATTTCCGGACCCAACTGCGAGTTTATATTATTCAATTTTTCAAAACTGAACACAGGCACTTTGACGGCAACGTAAGGAGAATTCGGATATAAACCTGTTCCGAACCCCAAATCTTTTAACGCCGCGCCCATGATAATTTTTGTAGACAACTCAACCATAGGAACGCCTGTGACCTTGGAAATATAAGGCACTGTTCTGGAAGCGCGGGGATTTACTTCAATGACGTATAATTTATTATGATAGATTAAATATTGAATATTAATCAACCCCTTAGTCTTCAATTGGAGAGCCAATTCAGTTGAAATATCGACGATCTTCTTTAAGAGAGTGTCATCGAGATTGTACGGAGGGTATACCGCAATCGAATCGCCGCTGTGAACGCCGGCTCTTTCAATATGTTGCATAATACCGGGAATAAGCACGTCTATACCGTCGGAAATAGCGTCTACTTCGAGTTCGCTTCCCATGAGGTATTTATCGCACAGCACAGGATTTTCAATTCCTTGGGCTAAAATTTTGTCCATATAACGGTTTACGTCCTCTTTTGTAAACGCAATCGTCATATTCTGCCCGCCGATGACATAGGAAGGACGAAGCAGGATGGGATATTCCAATAACTCCGCCGCCTTAAAAGCTTCTTCCTTCGTCATGACCGTAATTCCTTTCGGCTTTGCGATATCGAGACTGTCGAGCAATTTTTCAAATCTTTCTCTATCCTCGGCGAGATCCACGCTGTCCGCGCATGTTCCGAGAATGCAGATCCCCTGTTTATCGAGGTAGGAACAGAGATTGATCGCCGTCTGTCCGCCGAAAGTTATAATGACTCCGTAAGGCTTTTCAACGTCGATAACGTGTTGAACATCCTCAGCGTTTAACGGCTCGAAATACAATCTGTCCGCCGTGTCAAAATCCGTCGAAACCGTTTCCGGATTATTATTGATAATGATAACTTCATAACCGAGTTCCTTCAGCGTCCAAACGCAGTGAACGGAAGAATAATCGAATTCGATCCCTTGCCCGATCCGAATCGGTCCGGACCCGATCACGATAACTCTTTTCTTTTTGCTTTTTTCAACAAAAGGCAACGCTTCATCATGAGAAATTTCATCGTAGGTGGAATAAAAATAAGGTGTCTGAGCAGAAAATTCAGCCGCGCAAGTATCGACCATCTTAAATACGGAACGACGCTTGTTTTCTATGTTCTTTCCGCTAAAAGATTCGATATCGCGATCCAGAAACCCCAGCTTTTTCCCTTCGAGATACTTTTCTTCGGTAAGAATTTCTGTTTTTAAGGATTCTTCATATCGAACGAGATTCAAAAGTTTATATAAAAACCATTCGTCTATCATTGTAATAGCATGAATCTTCTCAACGCTTACCCCGAGTTTTAAAGCGCGGAATACAGCAAATAATCTCTCGTCCGTAATGTTATAAAGCTCTTTTATAATTTCGTCTTTATCTACGACGTCTTTGAATTTTTTATGGTTTAAAGTAGTCAAAGAAATCTCAGCTCCTCTGACCGCCTTCATGATTGCCATTTCGAATGATGTGCCAATGGCCATAACCTCACCCGTCGCTTTCATTCTTGTGCCGAGATCTCGCTTTGCATAAAGGAATTTGTCAAAAGGCCATTTGGGAAGTTTTACAACGATATAATCGAGCGTAGGTTCAAAACAAGCGTAAGTCTTGCCCGTAACGTCGTTTCTGATTTCATCCAAATTATAACCGAGTGCGATTTTAGTGGAAACTTTCGCAATGGGATAACCGGTCGCTTTCGATGCGAGCGCAGACGAACGGCTAACGCGAGGATTTACCTCAATAACCGAATATTCAAACGTTTCCGGATTCAAGGCGAACTGGCAGTTACATCCCCCTTCGATGCCGAGTTCGCTGATAATAGCGAGCGATGCGTCGCGAAGCATTTGATATTCTTTATCTGCTAAAGTTACGGTAGGCGCAATTACAATGGAATCACCCGTATGGACGCCGACGGGATCGAAATTCTCCATGGAACAAACCGTGAGGACGTTTCCGGCGCCATCGCGCAATACTTCAAATTCAATCTCTTTCCAGCCTGCTATATATTTTTCGATCAGCACTTGCGTGATCGGTGAAAGCATAAGACCGTTATGCGCAATCAAACGGAGTTCCTCTTCATCGTGCGCAACGCCGCCGCCCGCACCGCCAAGCGTATAGGCGGGACGAATGATGACAGGATATCCTAATTTATTGGCAATGGCTGCGCATTCTTCCACCGTATAGGCGATATCCGAAGGAACACAGGGCTGATGTATTTTTTCCATCGTTTCTTTAAAGAGTTCTCTGTTTTCCGAACGGTCGATTGCATCAAGCTTCGTTCCGATAAGCTTTACGCCCATCTCGTCGAGAAAACCTGACTTTGCAAGCTTACAGCCCATCGTAAGCCCTGTTTGTCCGCCTAAGGAAGCAAGCAACGAATCGGGACGCTCCTTTTCGATAATCCTCTTTAAGCTTTCCTCCGTCAAAGGCTCCAAATAAATTTCGTCGGCAAGCGCCTTATCCGTCATGATCGTAGCGGGATTAGAATTGCATAATACAACGTTGACGCCTTCCGATTTTAATACGCGGCACGCCTGAGCGCCGGCATAATCAAATTCGGCAGCCTGACCGATCACGATAGGACCGGAGCCGATCACTAATACCTTTTTTATATCGCTTCTCTTAGGCATTTAATTCAGACTCTCCTTCTTCATGTTAAAAATAAATTTATCGAACAGAAAGTTTGCGTCGTGAGGACCTCCGCACGCTTCCGGATGAAACTGTACGGTGAAAGCGTTCAGATTATCGTAATCAACGCCTTCGCACGTGTTATCGTTAGCATTGACAAAACTTAACCGCCCTACCTCGGCGATAGAATCGAAGATTACTTCATAGCCGTGATTCTGGCTGGATATATAAACTCTTCCCGTCGAAAGATCTTTTACGGGCTGATTCGAACCTCTGTGTCCGTATTTCATTTTTTTCGTCTTGCCGCCCATAGCGAGAGCGAACAATTGATGCCCGAGGCATATTCCGAAGATAGGCTTTTTCCCTGCGAGTTTTCTGATATTTTCGATAACTTCGATATTTTCTTCCGGATCGCCAGGACCGTTCGTAAGCATGATCCCATCCGGCTCAAAGGCAAGAACTTGCTCCGCCGTATAGTAGGATGGAATCTTGATCACATAACATCCTCTCTTTACGAGTTCCTTTTCGATATTGGCTTTTGCTCCAAAATCGTACATAACCACTTTTAGCCCTTTCGGATTGCCGTAATATTCTTCTTTTTCACACGTTACGCTTTTGACGGCATTTTTGACGGTATACGCCTTTAACATGTCGAAATCTGTAAACGGCTCGCTTGAAATCGCGGCGTTCATAACGCCTGCCTCGCGAACAATTTTTGTGAGTTCACGCGTATCGACGCCATATACGCCGATAACGTTATTTTTTTCAAGCATAGAGTCTAAATTCGTCTCGCATCTGAAGTTGGACGGAACATCGCATTTTTCTCTCACAATATAAGCGGACAGCCACGGCTTTTTACTTTCAAAATCTTCACCGATTACGCCGTAATTACCGATCAACGGAAACGTTTGCGTAACGATTTGTCCGAAATAACTGGGATCTGTCAATGTTTCGATATAGCCCGTCATACCGGTCGTAAAAACAAGCTCGCCGATCTTTTCGCCGTCGGCTCCGAACCTTCTGCCCTCGAAAATTTTTCCGTTTTGTAAAGTTAAAAATACTTTTTCGTCTTTCATAAAAATCCTCGGCTGTTTTATTTCACATTCATCTTAAAAGTTTACAAAGGACCGCCTTCTGTGCATGAAGTCTGTTTTCCGCCTCGTCAAATATTTCTTCGGCGTGCGCCTCGAATACTTCCGCAGTAATCTCTTCTCCTCTATGAGCGGGCAGACAATGCAAAACCATCGCGTCTTTTTTTGCCGCGCTCATGACGCCGTCATTGATCTGGTAGCCTGCAAACGCCTTCATTCTGATCTCTTTTTCGCCTTCTTCACCCATAGAAGCCCATACATCTGTATAAAGAACGTCGGCGTTTTCAGCTGCCTCCGTCACGGAAGAAGTCATATAAAATTTATTGTCGAACGTCTTAGCCCATTCGATAAGTTGCGAATCAGGCTGATAACCGTCCGGACAGGCAATCGAAAAAGACATGCCCGTCTTTAACGCGCCTACCATTAAGGAATTTGCCATATTGTTTCCGTCGCCGATAAAGCACATCTTCAAACCCTTAAAGCTGCCTTTATATTCCCGAATCGTCATAAGATCGGCAAGAACTTGGCATGGATGACAATAGTCCGTGAGTGCGTTAATGACCGGAATCGCGCCGTATTTAGCAAAATCCTCCACCTCCTTCTGCTCAAAAGTTCTGATCATGACGCCGTCGAGATAGCGAGATAAAACTCTTGCCGTATCCTGAACGGGCTCTCCTCTCCCGATTTGAAGATCTCTGTTTGACAAAAACAAGGCGTCGCCGCCAAGCTCGCTCATTCCTACCTCAAACGAAACTCTCGTCCTGGTAGAAGATTTCTGAAAAATCATTCCCAAATGTTTTCCGGCAAGATAATTTTTCCTTATACCGTTCTTTCTCTCGTACTTCAATTGATCGGCGAGATTCAAAATACTCAGAATCTCTTCCGATGTCAAATCGCCGAGTTTCAGTAAATGTTTCATTCTTCTATAACCCCTTTTAAAATTTTTAATCCTTTATCGATTTCTTCTTCTGTGATATTCAGAGGAGGAAGAAGACGTACTCTCTCGTGAGCCGTAAGAACAAGTAATCCGTTCTCAAAGCATTTCTGCGCCACAATTTTAGAAGGTTTATTTGTCTTTATGCCGATCATGAGTCCCATACCGGTAACGTATTCCACATTTTTTATTTTTTCAAGTTCCGCACGTATGTACTCGCCCTTCTTCGCGACGTTTTGTAAAAGCTTATCGTCAATTCTGCTTACGACGTTATAAGCGCCTGCGCAGACGACAGGATTTCCTCCAAAGGTGGAACCGTGATCGCCGTATGAGAAAACATTTTCCGTTTTATCGAAAAACATACACGCTCCGATGGGAAGACCTCCCCCCAATCCCTTCGCCGTCGTGACGATGTCCGGGCGAATATCGTACGCTTCATACGCATACAAACGACCGGTTCTCCCGTTCCCCGTCTGCACCTCGTCAACAATAAATAGTATATCATTTTGATGACAGAAATTATAAACATTTTTTACAAAATCTTTATTCAGAACATTGACGCCGCTCTCTCCCTGAATTAATTCCATCATAACCGCGCCGGTCTTTTCGGATACTTTATCTAAAAAATCGTCATAATCGGCGTTAAAGCGAACAAATCCATCTAAAAAGGGAGAGAAAAATCTGTGAAAGCAATCCTGCGCAGTCGCGGAAAGCGTCGCCATCGTCCTTCCGTGAAAACTCTCGTTTAACACGAGGATTTCATATCTTTTTCCTTCGCCGTATTTATCGGCGTTATACTTACGCGCCGCCTTAATGGCGCATTCGTTAGCCTCTGCTCCGGAATTGGAAAAAAACAGCTTTTTAGCTCCCGTTTTACGACAGAGAAGCTCGGCGAGCTTCACCTGCGGAGCCGTGTAATAAAGATTGCAGGCATGTTGGACCTTATTTAACTGTTCGATAACCGCACGCTTCCATTCCGCGTCGTTTACTCCGAAAATATTTACTCCGATCCCGCTGGAAAAATCAATATAGCTTTTTCCGTCTATGTCAAAAAACTCAGACTGTTCGCCTCTTTCAATGGCGAGCTGATAACGAGAATACGTATTAGCGATATAAGTATTATCTTTCTCTTTTATATTTTCAAATTTCATTATTTCTCCATCATAGATGATTTTCTTATTTTACGGACAATTTTCCGCAACCACTTTATCTTCGATAAAGATTTTCTTCTGTAATAAAAGAATTCCCTTATAGAAAAGATATTTCTGCCGAAACGACTTTTTGCAACATCCTTGAATTCTCTAAATTCGAAAGCGATCGAAGAGAAAGGATTATATTTCTTGATGAATGCTTTGTTGATTTTCTGGAAAATCGGAATAACCGAATCTTCTGTTATGAGAAAATGGTCAAAAAATTCTTCAGTCGGAAGCGATAAATTATAACGAAAATGTATATAGGCAACTTCGCTTTTTCTCATTCGCCCCCATGAATAATAGTTCATATAAGTTTTCCCGTCTTCTACGCTCGCTATTTGAAGCCTTCGATTCTTAGGGAATTGGGTGATATTAAATGTATTTTCTTTAAACACCACCTTCATTTCGGTTTTAGTAACAGTCCGAAATCTTTTATGAAAAATCGAACGATCTGCAAACTCTGCCGACGTATAAACCTTCTTCCTCATAGAAATCAATTTTTCATTAATTCCGCTTTTTTCGTCGAAGCTTTTTGCAGACGGAACCGCAAAAACTTTTCTCCAACTATTGCTGTCTTCCGATTCTCTCATAAAAGCGGTACGGCATTCCTCGGTGTTTCGAATCAGGGTAAAATGTCCCAAAGAATAAATTTTATCGTATTTTTTTAATAAATCGTCAGTTAAAAATTTTTTTAAATCCCCGAAGACTACGTCAATATCGCAATAGCCCCAAAAATCGAAACCGTCGAGGTATTCGGAAAACAGATAACCGAAGGCAGGTTTGTAATCGCACAACTTATAAGCCTGCTCTATCTTTAGATCATCCCACTGAAATTTTATTCTCGCGATATTTTCTATATCATTTAAATGAGAATAAATTACCCTAAAATTTGGCGGTATATCATATTCATCCGTATTTCGGTCAGTAAAAAAAATCCATTGGACGAAAGAGTTTCTACCGCAGCTCTTTAAAAACAACGAAAAATATTCGGGAAGTTCCCGTCCGTAACTAAAAGCAAAAACACAAGCCGTAGCCATTTTTATAAACCCCTTGCAATTCTGCTACTAAACAAAGAGACTGATTAAAAAATAATCAGTCGCCATTAATAAACATAGTGCCCATCCCTTCGTCTGATAAAAGCTCCAATAAAATGGAATGCTTAACCCTTCCGTCGGTAATAAAAACTTTTTTCACTCCGCGACGGATCGCTTCTTTACAGCAATCTACTTTGGGAATCATGCCGCCCGATATAATGCCCTGCTTGATATAGGAAGGAATATCGGAAACGTATACTTTTTTGATTAAAGTATCTTCACTATTCTTATCTTCAAGTAACCCCTTTATATCTGTCATTAAAATGAGCGATTCCGCTTCAAGCGCGCCTGCAATGATAGACGCCGCCGTATCGGCGTTTATATTATAGATATTTCCGTCGTCATCGTAGCCTACGGTTGAGACGACGGGAATATAACCTGCATCGACGCAATCGGTAATGATTTTCGTATGAACATTCGTTACTTTGCCTACATAACCCAAGTCGGGAGATTGCATTTTACACTCGAGCATATGTCCGTCGATTCCGCAGATGCCGATTGCTCGTCCTCCCATTCTTTCGATCTGATTGACCAAGGATTTATTTACTTTTCCGGCTAAAACCATTCGAACGATTTCGACGGTTTCCTCGTCGGTGTAACGAAGTCCGTTGACAAACTTAGATTCCTTACCGATCTTTTTGAGCATGTCGTTAATTTCCGGTCCGCCGCCATGCACAAGAATAATTTTGATTCCGACAAGACGCATAAGAACCAAATCCCGCATAACGGATGATTTCAGTTCTTCGTTGAGCATCGCGTTTCCGCCATATTTGATTACCAGAATTTTATCCTGATATTTTTTTATATAAGGCATCGCCTGAATAAGGATTTCCGCCTGTTCTTGCTTTGTCGCCATCAGCTTCTGTAATCTCCGTTAATTTTTACGTAATCGTATGTCAAATCGCAGCCCCATGCGGTAGCCTGATAATTTCCGTCGTGCAAATCGATAGCGATCCGTATCTCGTCCTTTAACAGAATCTCTTTTGCTTTTTCTTCGGAAAAATCAACGATAAAACCATTTTCACACATTAAAATTTTACCTGCTGCGGAAGAAAACCATATCTCAATTTTTTGTACGGGTAAGTCGACTCCGGCATAACCGATCGCACAGAGAACTCTTCCGCAATTGGCGTCGGAACCGAATATCATTGTTTTAACGAGATCGGAACAAACGACGCTTTTTGCCGCAGCTTTTGCGACCTTCTTACTCCTTGCGCCCCTAACGTTACATTCAATCAATTTTGTCGCGCCTTCGCCGTCTTTGGCTATTTTTTTGCACATGACGCTCGTTACTTCATGAAGAACCTGACAAAACCTTCTGTAATCGGCATTCGTCGTATCGATTATTCTATTTCCCGCAAGCCCGTTCGCCATGATACAAAGCGTATCGTTCGTAGAAGTGTCTCTGTCCACGCTGACCATATTGAGAGAATCTTTTACATCCGCGGAAAGCGCTTTTTGCAAAAGCTCGGCTGAAATCGCCGCGTCTGTACAAACAAACATCAGCATTGTCGCCATATTCGGACAAATCATACCCACGCCCTTACAGATAGCGCCGATATGGCACTTGACGCCGCCTAACTCAAATTCATATGCGATCTGCTTGGGAACGGTGTCGGTTGTCATAATGGCTTCCGCCGCCTTGGCGGAATTGTTTCCGAGTCCTTCCACGAGCTCTTTCATGCCGTTTCTTATCGGAGTCAGAGAAAGTTTCTGCCCGATAACGCCCGTCGAAGCGACGACGACGTCCCGTTCGGAAATCCCCGTATATTCTTCCACTAATTTTGCCATACCTACGGCTATTTCGACGCCGTTTTCATTGCATGTATTGGCGTTGCCGCTGTTTACAATGACTGCCTGGGCGTAGCCGTCTTTAATGTGCTCTTTTGTCACGACAATCGGCGCGCCTTTCACGAGATTCGTCGTATAAACGCAGGCGCAGGTCGCTTTAACTTCGCTCGTTATGATTGCAAGATCCTTTTTATCGGAATGATTATTTTTTATTCCGCAACGGACGCCGTTCGCCCGAAAACCTTTTGCGGCGCAAACGCCGCCCTCTATTTCTTTTATCATACTCTACCTTAAACAAGAGACGTTCTCTCGTCCAGTCCAAATGCAATATTCATATTTTGAACCGCTGCGCCGGAAGCCCCCTTTCCCAAATTATCGAAACGACTTGAAAGCAAAATCTGATCGTCGTTTCCGTTTACAAGAATCTGCATTTGATTCGTTCCGTTGAGAGAATTAGCCGACAGAAAACTTTCCGTTTCCTTTTCAGTCGCAACCTTTACAAAATTGCTTTTACCGTAAAATTCCTTCAGATAAACCCTCAAATCGCTCACCGATAATTTCTTCTCCATCATAGAAACAAACAAGGGAACATTCACCGTCATCCCGTTATAATAATCACATATGTAAGGATTAAAAATCGGCTTGACTGTTAAAGAGCATTCCTGCATCATCTCGGGGATATGTTTGTGAGAAAGATTCAGGGCGTAAAGCCGAGGAGTATCTAATTCGTTCCCTCTGTCGTTGCCTTCATATTGAGCGATTCCCTTCTTGCCCGCGCCGCTATAACCGCTTACGGCGTGACAGACAAACGGATACTGTTTGGAAAGGATTCCGCCCTTTATCAACGGATAAACGAGAGAAATAAACCCGCTTGCATAGCACCCCGGATTGGCGATTCGCTGAAGGGTCGCAATTCTTTCCCTATGCCGTTCAGAAAGTTCCGCAAAACCATACGCCCATGCAGGATTTGTTCTATGGGCAGTGGAAGCATCGATAATTTTTGTATGAGGATTCTTCACAAAGGAAGCGGCCTCTGCCGCCGCCCCGTCCGGCAGACAGAAAAATACGACGTCGGCGCTGTTCATTGCTTCTTTTCTCGCTTTTATATCCTTTCTCAACTCGTCTGAAAGGAGAATCAAGGAGACGTCTCTTCTTTTCGCAAGTCTGTCATAAATTTGAAGCCCCGTCGTCCCTTCTTTTCCGTCTATGAATACCGTAATCATGCTTTGATTTATTTTCGTCGTCCTAATTATTTTTCATTTCTTTTGTCTAACAACGCCTTGATTTTTATCGGCAGTCCAAACAAATTAATAAATCCGGCGGAATCCTTTTGACTGTAAGCCCCTTCGTCGTCTCCGAACGTAGCGATATCTTCGCTATATAAGGAATACGGAGAAGTAACGCCGGCATTCGTCACATTGCCCTTATAAATTTTCAATTTTACGTCGCCCGTGACGGTCTTCTGCGTTTCGGAGACAAAGGCGGAAAGCGCTTCTCTCAACGAAGTAAACCATAATCCGTCATAGACGAGTTCGCCGAACTTAATGGCTACTAGTTGTTTATAATGCGCGGTCGCCTTATCTAAACAAATCGTTTCAAGCATTGCATGAGCGGCATAAAGAATCGTACCTCCCGGCGTTTCATATACGCCTCGGCTCTTCATCCCGACGAGCCTGTTTTCAACGAGATCGGCAAGACCCACGCCGTTCTTTCCGCCCACTTCATTGAGCTTCTCAATAAGAGCCACGGAATCCATTTCCACTCCGTCGATCGCGGTAGGAATACCTTTTTCAAAATGAATGGAAAGATACGTAGGAACATCCGGCGCTTGCAAAGGAGATACGGACAGTTCGAGGAATCCCGGCTTTTCATATTGAGGCTCGTTAGCGGGATCTTCGAGATCCAAACCTTCATGACTGAGATGCCAAAGATTTTTATCTTTTGAATAATTGGTTTCTCTGTTGATTTTTAAGGGAATATGATGCGCTTCCGCATAATCGATCTCCTCGTCTCTGCTCTTAATATTCCAAATACGCCAAGGAGCGATAATCGTCATTTCAGGCGCAAAAGCCTTTATCGTTAATTCAAAACGAACCTGATCGTTCCCTTTGCCGGTACAGCCATGGCATATAGCGTCGGCTCCTTCCTTCTTTGCGATTTCAACAATTGCTTTTGCAATCACGGGACGGGCAAAAGAAGTTCCCAAAAGATATTTGTCCTCATATAAAGCGCCGGCCTGCATGGTAGGATAAATATAATCCTCTATAAATTCTTTTCTAAGGTCGAGGACATAAAGCTTGGACGCCCCTGTTTTTATTGCTTTTTCTTCAAGTCCGTCGAGTTCGGTTCCCTGTCCTACGTTGCCGGAAACGGCAATGACTTCGCAATTGTCATAGTTCTCTTTCAACCAAGGAATAATAATGGAAGTGTCAAGTCCGCCGGAATACGCAAGGACGACTTTTTTTATTTTCTTATCCATAGTAATATCTCCGTATAATTTTTTTATATTGGATTTCGGAAGAAATTATACACAATTATTTACGCTTCGTCAAGTGATTTAAAATACAATTTATGAATAAAATAAAAAAATATTTGTCAATATCTTTTGTTTTTATTCTTTTATACATAATTTTATGCGATATAATGAATATTTTAAATAGCTTTTCCAAAAAAAATCAGCTTTGAAAAAGCTGATCATCCTCTTGTTTTGGAAATTTGTAAATCGGGATAGAACAAACGAATCTCTTCGAGGGAAAATTGCACATCCTTATTGCGGGAAAAAGGCGCATACTTATAAAAGGTGAATACATCTTTTTCTCCGCCGGAAGAAAAAGTACATATGAATTTATTCGGCTTTACAACGACGTCCTTACAACTATCATTAAGATCGTAGGAAAACTTCTCTTTCTTTGTACAAATAACAAGCGTAGTTGTGTTTTGAATCTGTATTTCGTAAACGACTCCCATGGCGATTTTTATATTATAAACGACGCGCATAAAGATGCAAAAAATCACCATGATAACGGATAAAAGAATAAATCCGATATATCCACGCGTCGCGTAGAGGAGACAAAAAAACGTCAAAACTATACCGATAATACTAAAAATCATATAAAAAATTCGCGCTTTTTTTAAAAATTTTAAAATATCCGGCTTCATCTATCGGTCCTCTCCTTTGCGGTAAACCCGTAAGACCCTAATTTTTCTCCCGTGGCGACGTAAGAACCGTTACTATAAGCGACCAATTCCCCCTCGGGAATCGTCAATTTTCCCTTTTCGCTTACATATCTATCATCGGCAATAACGTTTACGATCTCTCCATAAAATACGGTATGCGAACCGAGGTCCTTTTTGTCCACTACTTTGCATTCCAAAGAAAGAGGACTCTCCTCGATATAGGGACAAGACACTCTTTCTCCCCGCTTTTTCGTTAGATTACACAAAGAAAACTTTTCCTCTTTTCTTCCCGAAACCGTTCCGCAAATATCGGTAGCGCGAACAAGATCTTTTGTGACCATATTCACGGTAAATTCTTTTAACGAATCGATCTTGGAATAAGAATACCTCTCTTTCCGCACAGAAATACTTACCATAGGAGGTACGGAATTTACCGTTCCCACCCATGCTAACGTAATGATATTGGATTGTTCCATTGTTCCGCAGGATACCATAACGACCGGAATCGGGGCAAGCGCCGTACCGACAGATAAATTTTTTTTCATTCGAAATCCTCTTTATTTAAAAATAATATTTCCGGATACGACTATCTCTTCCCGTTGATTAAAACCGTATACGGAATAATTTTTTTCATCGTTTTTTATCCGATAAAAAGACAGACTGTCTCCCTCGTGCGCCTGTTTGATATAATTAACCGAAAAAGAATCAAGCGGCTGATTTTTTAATTCTTCCACAGAAAAACAATTAAAAATGTAATCGGCATATTTTGTATTATTGACGTGCATATAGTGATCGTATTCCGAATTAAAAACATCCGACGTAAATCGTTTTTCCGCTTTTTCCTTTTCATATACCGCCGTTTTCCACTGAGGGGAAGCGACCGCCTTATCCGTGTTATAACCTGAATAATCCTGATCGCTTAAAATAGAGGCGGGCAGCATCTTAAAAGTATTCATATCAACGAGACACCAACGAGAGCAGGCTAAAACCGCCTTTTCTCCCTTAGCGTTAAAAACTTCATACTGTCTGTCGAACACCACGTGACGGGGCGGAGTCGGCCAAGTTAAAACCTTAAAATCCTCGATAGATATGGCTTTTAAAATCTTAACATAAGTATTTGCCGTAATGAATCCGAGATTTTTCTTCTTGATAACCTCGTATCCGAAACCGAGTTCGTCTGCGCTCGTACAAGCGGCCTCCTGCAAATAAGCGAGAATGGAAGACGGCTTTAATTCATCCTTAAAATCGACGTCGATATATCTTGCACGATAGGTTCTTTCATGTATATATTTCATACTTCTATTTTAGTATATCTTCATTCAAAAGTCAAACATATTTTATTCCCCTTCAAATATTATGTCAAACATAATATGGTTTACGCCAAACATAATACCATTTATTTATTGACAAAACCAATAAATCAATGTATAATATTATTTAGGAGGTGCAGATATGGACGAATTTGAAAAAGACGATCGCGTTGAAGAAGACGGCGCTTCCGAAGCAAACAAAGCCTCTCGCGATATCAGCTCCGACTTGATTCGCGGGCACATCAACACCATCATATTGCGCACCCTAATCGACGGTGAAAAATATGGAAACGAAATCATCAATGAAATCGAAAATCGAAGCCGCGGTCAATACACCTTAAAGCAGCCGACTTTATACAGCGCTTTAAAACGATTAGAATCACTCGGTTATGTAACTTCCTATTGGGGCGGCGTATCCAGCGGAGGCAGGAGAAGATATTTCAGTTTGACCGACAGCGGAAAAGCTTTTTCCGCAAAAAACATCGGGGAATGGGAATATTCGAGAACGATTATCGACAACTTGATTTCGGACAACGTTATCAAGACGGACGAAGAATATTCCATAGAGAATGAGATCGTTCCCGAAGAAAACGAAGCCATTGTCGAGGAAAATCGGCAGGAAACGCCGAATGAAGAAAGGTTATATAATCCGTCGAACCCGCTTTATCGTTATATGGAATTCGCGGAAGAAGACGTTTGCCGGGCGGTATATAACGCCGATGATTTTATCCTGTCTATTCAGAACGAAGAAACCGAACGTCAGGAAAAAGCAGGAGATGAAAACGATCCGCTTGAAGGGAGCAATTATTACAGATCCTTCTGTCCCCTCGACGTAACGGATATTGCCGAGAATGTCGAGCAAGAAACGGAAACGATTTTATCTCCGATTGAATTTACCGCTCTCCATGATTTAAAAAGAGACGAGGGGCGTTCCGATAGTTCCAAAACAGCCCGAAAAGCCGAAGACTTTTCTCATTATTCCTATAACGAAAACTTAGTTCCTTTGATTGCGCAAAATAACGAAGGCAAATCGGAAATATATGAACAGACAACTTGCTGTGAACTCCTTTTAACCGTTCGGAACGAAGAGGCAGTCAAGCAGGAAGTCAACAAAATTTCTGGCGCTGAGGCGGAAAATTTAACCTTATTGCCGGAAGACAGGGCTTTGGAAGAAACCAAGAGTAATAATGAAGACGACGGCTTCATTTTCGATGCGCCCCTATCGGAAGAAGGCAACAATTTCTTCGAACAGGACTCCTCCGACGGCGAATCCAATGAAGTCATCTCCTCCTTTGAAGAAGACAGTTCTTTCAATGAAGATGCGTTAACCGAGAAACATTTCGACGATTTCGTTCTCGATGCTTTCGAGGAAACAAGCGAGCCTTTTGATGAATCAGACGACGATACAGACATAATTCACCACGAGTCTTTCGATCACATAGACAATGGCGCAACGGGAAAAGACTCTTCCAACGATAACGACGACGTCATTGTTCATGATGCACAAAAAGAGGATTCGGTTAAAGAAGACTCGCTCGAGGATATATTGACGACAAAAACTCCCCTTCCCATGTTTAATCCCGACAATGAGACGGATTTACCGGAAGACATAGAGAGAATAAGTCTCGATATCGAAAAAACATCGGAACAAGAAAGATTGGGTAATACTGAAAATTCAGCCGATAAGAGAAGCGATATTTCCGAGAACGAAGACAAAGCAAACAATGAGGAACTGCCCTCTATATCAAACGCTTTAAATAGCTATGAGGAGGAATTCAGTTTCTCTGACGACGATTACCACCGGCTTCTAAAAAGATCGAAAATAATCGGGGAATATAAAAATATCATCGATACGATTTTCGAGTCTGCCATCACTACGGCAGACGGTTTAAAGAATGAACAGAGCGATTATTATGTAAATCAAAGCAACGGATTCTGCAACCCGCTGACAGAAGAAAATCCTCCAAAAAACAATTCCGCTTCTCCCAAAAAAATCTTAAACGACTCCCCCGATATTTATCAGGAAC
>CAYWKM010000010.1:0-39273 GCA_964459165.1 uncultured Clostridia bacterium | reverse complement strand
GCTCTTCGGCGGCGGAAGCGCGAAAAAGGATCGAAGGGCGTCGAATTGAAATGATAAATTGAAATGATAAATTGAAACGATAGGGGCAATCATCGAACGAATAGAAAGCGCCGATAGATAGAGCATAAAAAGACGAATCGTTTGGCTTATATTTTTCGATAGAAAAAACGCGGCTCTGTAAAATTTTTGTTTTTCTTCTTTATAGGAAGCGTTTCAGCGGGGCTCTTTTTTCCCTATCTCCGTTGACAAAGAGGCGGAAAAGTGTTAGACTGTTCTTCGGAGGGCGTTTTATGTCTGATCTCACCAAAAAGGCGATTATCGCCGCGTTTATCTCGCTTGCCGATTCTCAGCCGATCGAAAAAATTTCAGTCAAGCAAATCACCGATCTGTGCGGCGTCAGCCGGAATACCTTTTACTACCATTATGAGGATATCTACGCGCTCGTAAGGGATATCGTGCATACGAAGTCCGTCAAGCTCTTCGATCTCGATTTCGATTCCGTTTCCTGGGAAGAGGGGTGGATTCGCGCCGCCGAATATACCCAAAAGAACAGGCGTTTTATCCGAAATATCTACGACTGCGTCGGCAGAGACGTATTTGAAGAGTATATGCTCTCCATCACGGACAACGCCATGAGAAAGAGCCTCTTTTCCGGCAAAACCGTTCCCGGAGTTTCGAAAGAGGAGGCGGAGCTCTTTCTCTTCGTCGTAAAAAAGAATTTCGCCATGATCGCCATCGACTGGATCAGGGGCGACATGACGACCGATCCCGTCGAGTTGGTCAAAAAATATATTTCTCTTTTGCACAATACGATGCCGAAGCTTCTTCTCGGAATGATCGGGACCCTGTAAAAAATTTGAGCATTTCGACCGAGTTGTCCAAAATTTGGGCAGCTCGGTTTTTTTGATTATCATAAAATTCTTGCATTTTGTCATTAAATAGTGTTACAATTATCCCCGATAGGAGAAAGAAAATGAAGACGCTCATCATTAACGGAAGTCCGAGGGGAAACGGCAGCTCCTCTTTCAAGGTGGCGAAAGCCTTTACCGACGGGATCGACGCGGTCAGCGGCGAAAGGACGGAAATCATCCATTTATCGCAAGCGAACGTAAAGCCCTGTAAAGGTTGTCTTTGCTGTTGGAAGGGCGATACGGGCGAATGCGTCGTCAAGGACGACGACGTCAAGGGAATCCATGAAAAATTGCTCTCGGCGGAAATCGTCGTCTTCTCTTTTCCTCTCTATTATTTCGCCATGCCCGCGCTGCTCAACAACTTTTTCGACCGAAGCGTATGCCTCGCGCATTCTTACCGCGGCACGAACGGGAACGGCGAGACGGGCGGATTTCTTCACGAATGGCGGTACGAGCAGATTTACAGGCAAAAACACGTGTTTGTATCAACCTGCGGGTACGAGTTTGCCAACGAAAATTACGACAGCGTGAAAAAACGCCTCGACCTCATTTACGGAGAGGGGGGTCATACGGATATCTTCGTCGGTCAAGGCGGCGCGATCGCCGAAAAGACGATCAAGAATTCCGTCGATAAATTTTTATTGAAGTTCACCGAGGCGGGAAAGGAATTTGCGGTAAACGCTTCGCTCAGCGAGGAGACGAAAGCTCTTTTGAGCAAGCCGCTGCTAAGGCACAATACCTTTGTCCGTGCGCTCAACATGACGTGGGACACCGGCGCGGGCCCTTACGGAAATCAGGAAAAACAATCATGAATGTTTTAAAAAAAGCGGGCAAAGCCGTTTTTCGCGGTTTTACGAGAGGGCTTTTTGCTCTGTCTATCGTATACTTCAAAGCGAGATTCTTCTCCAAAGTCGTCTATACGGATAAGCGGGCGATCATGGAGCTCACGAAGGTCACGCCGGTCGTCTTCGTCTGCAATCATACGAGCCACAGCGACGGACTTTTCGTCACTCGCATGATCAGGAAATACCGCGCCTATACATATGTCGCCGCCGATTGGTACGAAAAGAAGTTTGCAAAGCCTTTCTTTCAATCGCTGGATTACATTCCCTTGAATCGATTCGATCTCGACACCGCTTGGCTCGACGCGGGGCTGGAAAAGGTGAAAGAGGGGCGTTCGATTCTCATCTTCCCCGAGGGAAAGACGAGCAAGACGGAAATGAACGAGTTCAAGCCCGGGTTTTTGTATCTTGCTAAAAGAGCGGATATTCCCGTCGTCCCCATGTGCGTCGTCGGCAGGTACAAGACGTTTCACCGACAGACGCTCGTCATCGGAACTCCCGTTCCCATGGATTTAAAGGAAAGGGGAAGGCCGAGCGCAGTGCTCGCCAAATATTCGCGGGTTTGCCGCGACGAAGTGCAAAAACTGATCGACGCGTATTCTCCCGCAGGGCGTTTGCAATCGCCTTCTTCGGCGGAGGAGAGAAAATCGGCGTGACAGTATCGGCGTGACAATATTTGTAACAATATTTTAGGAAATGTGATGAAGTCGGAAAAGGGTTTTTTGAATTTTTCGGCGGTACATTTTAAAAGATAAAGAGAGCGGCTTTGCCGCAAAAAAAGCAGCCGAACGCGTTCGGCAAAACAAACAAAGAGGTATTTTTATTATGAACGAACAGGAAAAAGCAATTGCAGAAACCATCAAACAGATTCTCGTAGACAATCTCGGCATTCCCGCAGAAAATCTCGACGACGACGTTGCGCTCTTTGCGGACGGAATCGGACTCGATTCGATCGACTCGCTCGAAATCATCGCGGGGATCGACGACGCATACGGCGTTTCCATGACCGGCGTAGGCAAAGAGCATTTCTATAATGTGACCGCGCTCGCAAAATACGTGGCTGCGCACAAGGAGTAATTCATGGAAAACGAAAAGCGTTGCGTCATTACCGGTCTCGGTTTGATCACGGCTATCGGAAATAATCTCGAAGAGAGCTGGAATAACGCTTTAAAGGGCGTATGCGGTATCGGTAAAGTCGCCTCCGTGGACAGCGAGGGCTGCTACGCCGAGATCGGCGCGGAAGCAAAGTGCGGTCCCTTGGACGAAGTCGACGGGAACAACGAGATGGACAGAGTTTCCCGCCTCTGCGTCAAAGCGGCGAAAATGGCGGTTGAGGACGGCGATTTTACCGTTTCCGAAGGGGAAGCGGGCAGAGTCGGCGTCGTCATGGGCAGCTGCGTGGGCGGCGCGGTAAGCGTTGAAAACTACATCAAGAGGGGCGAAAAGAAAGAGGATATCTCCAAGATGACCATTTCGCCCATCGCCAATCACGTGGCGGCCGCCGTGGGCGCGGAGGGCGTCGTGACGAACGTCGCCAACGCTTGCGCCGCGGGTACGATCAGCGTGGCGTATGCGTGCGATCTCATTCGCAGCGGCGTCGCCGACGCGTTCGTCGTGGGCGGTTCCGACGCGTTTTCCAACGTTCCTTTCAGCGGATTTCTCGCGCTTCACGCGCTCGACGAGAATCCCTGTTCTCCCTTCAATAAGCTCGTCGGCATTACGTTGGGCGAGGGCGCGGGCGCGCTCCTCGTGGAGTCCTACGAGCACGCCGTAAAGAGAGGCGCAAGAATTTATTGCGACGTTCTCGGCTCGGGCGTTACGAACGACGCTTATCACATCACCTCTCCCCGCCCGGACGGCGCGTCGCAGATCAAGGCGATTTACGAGGCGCTCGACGCTTCCGGTATCAAAGAGGAGGAAGTCGGCTACGTCAACGCGCACGGAACGGGCACCAAGAAGAACGACGAGGCGGAATTTTTATCCCTTCGCACCGTATTCGAAGGAAAGAACGATCATCTGAACGTAAGCTCTACCAAATCCATGGTGGGGCACTGCCTCGGCGCAGCGGGCGCGGTGGAGGCGGTATTCTCCGTCAAAGCGCTCACCGAGGGAAAAATTCCTCCCACGATCGGCTATTCCGAAGAGGATCTTCCCCTATTGAAGGAGAGGGAGGGTTCGCTCGATTTTACGCCGAACAAGGCGCAGGAGAAAGAGTTAGAGGTCGTCGTTTCCAATAATTTCGCGTTCGGAGGAACGGACGCGAGCATCGTCTTTGCCAAGGAGGGCAAGGGCGACGTAAAGATAAAGGAGAGCAAAGAAAAAGTATACGTTACCGGACTCGGCGTCATGAGCCCTGCGGGCAACGGCATAGAGGAATATCTTTCCACCGTCAACGGGGAAAAGACGGCGGAGGGCGACAGCGTATCGACGGCGATCGGCGGGGCGGATTACGCGAAAGCGGGGCTTACGCCCATGGCTTTGAGAAAGTACGATCGTTTCAGTCAGCTCCAAGTGCTCTCCGGCATGGCGGCGCTGAGGGACGCGGGGATTGCCGTTACGGCGGATAACGAATACGATATCGGCGGTATTATCGGCACGTCCGACGGACCTATCGCGACCGTATACAGCTTCGAAGAAGAAATTACCAAGCGCGGCAACGCGGGCGGAAGCGCGTTCAGATTCCCCAATACCGTATATAACGCGGCGCAGGGATACTTGTTCATCAATACGGGGCTGAAGGGCTATAACGTCACCGTCACCAACGGGGCGCAGTCGGGGCTTTCGGCGCTCGCATACGCCTATTCCGTCATTAAGGAAGGCAAAGCGAAAGCCATGCTCGCCTGCGGAACCGACGAAAATTCGGAGATCATGACGAAGCTTTATAAGGCTCTCGGCTGCGTGGAAGCTTCTCCCGTATATTCCGGCGGCGACGGATTCGTCCTCGGCGACGGAAGCGTTTCTATCGCGCTCGAGACGGAGAGCTTCGCGAGAGAAAGGGGCGCGACCGTTTACGCCGAAGTGGCGGGTTGCGCCATGGCGCATAAATCCGTAAGGTACGGAACGATTTCCGGCAGCGGCGAAGCGTTGAGCTCCTCCATAGAAGGGGCGTTGAAGGACGCGGGCGTGAGCAGGGACGAAATCGACGCGGTCGTCGGTCTCGGAAACGGCATGAAGGCGTTTGACGAAATCGAAAGAGCCGCTTACCGTAAGGCGTTCGGCGAAAGAGCGCTTCCCGTCCTCTCCGTAAGAAAATATACGGGCGAGGGAAGAGCGGCTTCCGCAGCTTTGAGCGCGGCGCACGCGGCTCTCATTCTCTCCGGTAAACTATCGGGAGAACAGTCCGCTTACCTTCTCGGCGAGGAGGTAAAAGCCGTAAGGACGGACGTGTCCGCGTTTAAGACGATTCTCGTCACGGCTGCGGCGGCGGGCGGCTCTTATTGCGCCGCCGTCATCAAAAAAGCGTAACGGAGGAAAAAACAATGAAAGTAGCAATCGTCACCGGCGGTTCCAGAGGCATCGGCAAAGCGATCGCGCTCCGCCTCGGCAAGGAGGGGATGTGCGTAGCCGTCAATTACAATAGTTCTCCCGATAAGGCGAACGAGGTCGTCGAACAAATCAAGGCGTGCGGCGGCGACGCCGTCGCCATTCAGGCGGACGTCTCCACGCAGGAGGGCGCAAAAAAGCTTGTCGCCGAAACCTTTAAACGGTGGAAGCAGATCGACGTGCTCGTCAACAACGCCGGGATCGTAAAGGATGAATATCTCCTTATGATGAATCCGGAAACCGTGGATAAATGCATCGATCTCAACATAAAGGGATATCTGTATTGTTCGCAGAACGCCGCGCTGAAGATGTTCCGCAAAAAGAGCGGTAAGATCATCAACGTGTCTTCGGTCAGCTCCGTCATGGCGCTCGCCGGTCAGACGGTGTATTCCACGACGAAGGGCGCGGTAAATTCTATGACGCAGACGATGGCGAAAGAGCTCGCTCCCTACGGCGTCGCCGTGAACGCGGTCGCGCCCGGATTTATCGCCACGGAAATGATTTCCGAGATTCCGCCCGAAAAGATGGAGGAATATAAAAAGGCGATTCCCTTGGGGCGTCTCGGCTCGGCGGACGACGTGGCGAACGTCGTAGCGCAGCTCGCGGGCGATGATTTCGCCTACATGACGGGACAAATTCTCATTCTCGACGGAGGGTTGAGCTTATGATGAATATCGACGAGGTGAATAAAAGGCTCAAACAACGCCCCCCGTTCCAGATGATTGAAAAGATCGCGGAGCTCGTTCCCGGCGAATCGGCGAAGGGAATCAAAGCGGTTTCCGTCAACGAGCCTTATTTTGCGGGGCATTTTCCGGATTCGCCCATTATGCCGGGCGTACTTGTCGTAGAGGCGTGCGCGCAGCTGTGTTCCATCGCGATGGAGGGGGAAACGGAGGAAAGCATTGTTTACGTGCTTTTAAAAGTCGATCAATTTAAATTTTTAAAACCCGTTATTCCCGGCGATCTTTTGGTGATCGACGTGAAAAAGGAAATGGCGGCGGGAGGAATTTTCCGTTTCTCCGCCTCCGTGACCGTAGACGGCGCGACCAAGGCGAAAGGCGTTCTTTCTTTTACGTCGATGAAGAAAGAGGACATTTACGCGTAAATTAACGATGGATTGCCCGTGCGCGTTACGGGCAATTCTTTTTGAGGAATCGTTTGTCCTTATGAATAACAGTAATTTCAGGAGAAAAAAACAATGGCAAAAACAGCATTTTTATTTGCCGGTCAGGGCGCGCAGTACGTAGGCATGGGCAGGGACCTCTACGAGAAGGACGCCGTCGCAAAGAAAGTTTTCGATATGGGCGAAGGCGTTCGCCCGGGGACGCTGGAAATATGCTTTTCCGGCGCAGAGGAAGAGCTCAAGCAGACCGTCAATACGCAGCCTTGTCTGTTCCTCGTCGACCTCGCCTGCGCAAGGGCGCTGGCGGAGAGGGGCGTCAAGGCGGATTGCGCCGCAGGATTTTCCTTGGGCGAAATCCCCGCGCTCGCGTTCGCCGGCGTTATGGGAGACGAGGACGCTTTCCGCCTCGTCGTAAAGAGAGGGGAAGCCATGGACGCTTGCGGCAAAGAGCGCAGGGGCGGCATGGCGGCGGCGTTAAAGCTCGCGCCCGAAAAGGTGGAAGAGATTTGTAAAAGGTTCAACGAGGTATATCCCGTCAATTATAACTGTCCCGGGCAGATTTCCTGCGCGGGGGCGGAAGAAGAGATGGACGCCTTCTGCGCCGAAATCGCGGCGGCGGGCGGCAGAGCGGTGAAGCTCGCCGTGAGCGGCGCGTTCCATACGCCCTTCATGCGGAACGCTTCTTTCGCGTTGAAAGAGGCGTTAGAAGAGTTCGACTTGCGACCGGCAAAAATCCCCCTGTATGCGAATCTCACCGCAGACGTTTATCCCGAGGACGGGGAATCGGAGCGAGAGAACGTTTATAAGCAGGTGGTCAATCCCGTCCGTTGGGAGAGCATTCTCCGCGCCATGCGCGCCGACGGCGCAGATACCTTTATTGAAGTCGGAGCGGGAAAGACGCTCTCCGGATTTGTCAGGAGAACCCTTCCCGACGTAAAAATTTATAACGTGAGCGACTGCGCTTCCCTCGAAGCGACCGTCGCCGCGTGCAAGGAATAATCGGCAATCGAAGCCGTCAAGGAATCCTATATGTTCGGTAAAACAAAGACAGGAAAGCAGGACATTGCAAGAGAGCCTGCAAAAAAGATAGACCGCGCGAAGAAATGCGTCTGTTCCTCATGCAAGCAGGAGCTTTCGATCGGCGGCATGATGGATAATTTCTTTATCTGCCCTTTTTGCGGCGCGAGAAACCGCATTCCCGCAAGGGCGAGAATCGAGCTTATCGCGGACGAAGACTCCTTTATCGAGCACGACGTCGCGCATGAAAATAACAATCCCATCGATTTTCCCCATTACGTCGAAAAGGTAAAGGACGCGCAGGAAAAGAGCGGCGAAAACGAAGCCGTTGTAACCGGCGAAGCGGAAATCAACGGCGTCAAGGCGTGCGTGTTCGCCATGGAAACGAAGTTTATGATGGCTTCCATGGGTTCCGTCGTCGGAGAAAAAATCGTAAAGCTCTTCGAGTACGCCACGCAAAAATCTCTCCCCGTCGTCGGCTGGTGCGCTTCCGGCGGCGCGAGAATGCAGGAGGGAATGGTTTCGCTCATGCAAATGGCAAAGACCTCCGGCGCGGCAAAATATCATTCGGACGCGGGGAATTTTTATTGCTCGGTGCTCACCGATCCCACCACGGGCGGCGTGACGGCGAGCTTCGCCATGCTCGGCGACGTCATTCTGGCGGAGCCAAAAGCCCTCGTCGGCTTTGCGGGGCGAAGAGTCGTCGAGCAGACGACGCACAGCGAACTTCCCGATAATTTTCAAAAGGCGGAATTTCAGCTGGAAAACGGCTTCGTGGACGATATCGTCGCGCCCGAAGATCAAAAAGAATATTTGACGAAGCTCTTAAAGTACAACGTAAATAAAAGGGCAAAGCGAGGGAAAAGGTCATGAACGCTTACGAAAAAGTAAAATATACCCGTTCCAAGGACAGGCTGCTTGCCAGCGACTTTATCAATAACGTATTTACCGATTTTCTCGAAATGCACGGCGACCGCCGATTCAGGGACGATAAAGCCGTCATCGCGGGCGTCGCCCTGTTAGACGATACGCCCGTCACCGTTATCGGAATCGAAAAGGGCAGAACGGCGCAGGAAAGGTTTGTGCGGAATTTCGGCTGCGCCAATCCCGAGGGATACCGCAAGGCGTGGAGACAGATGGAGCTCGCCGAAAAATTCGCCCGTCCCGTCGTCTGCTTCGTCGATACCTCCGGCGCCTATCCGGGCGCGGGAGCCGAAGAGAGGGGCGTCGGACAGGCGATCGCCGAAAATCTTTACAGAATGACGACGTTAAAAACCCCCGTGATTTCCGTCATGATCGGCGAAGGCGGTTCGGGCGGCGCGTTGGCGCTCGCCGTCAGCGATAGGGTCTGGATGTTGGAAAACGCCTATTATTCCGTCATCTCTCCGGAGGGCTGCGCTTCCATTCTCTATAAGGACGCGTCCAAAGCGGACGTCGTCGCGGAGGAGTTAAAGCTCTCCGCCGAACCCTTGAAGGAGCTCGGTATCATCGAAGAAATTTTGAAGGAGCCGGCAAATTTTACCGAGGAATCGAATAAGCAGGCGTTTTTGGAAGAATTTAAAGATAAGCTTGTAAAGGAAATCAAGTCTCTGTCGAAGAAGAGTACGGCAAAGCTCCTCGCCGAGCGTTACGAAAAGTACCGCAAGATCGGAAGGGATATACGATAAAGAAAATAGGCATAAGCCGCGCGTAAAGACACGCGGCTTTACCTATCGAGAATCGTTCGGAATCCGCGCGCGGCGCGCAAGGATATTCTCCGATGATGAAAAATTTTCTTGACTTCTTCCGGAGAATGAATTAAAATAGGATTGATTCTCATTCCTATCGATTCGTCGCGGCGCGAAGAGCAAGGCGGGGAACAGACGAATCAATCGGCGAGCAATCATCCCTTGGCGCGCCTGCTCTATTTCTGCGGACAGCTCGCGGGGCATAAGAGCGAAAGATCACGGGAGAGACGAAGAGCTGATTTTTCCGTTTTGAGCGATGAGAAAAAGGAGACGCTTTCCGCGTCGCTTTCCAAGCTTTAAAATCAATGGGCGAAAAACCGTGCCGAGCGCCATAAGAAGGCTTGACGGCGGTTTTCGAATAAAAAATATAAAAACTCGAAAGGAGGATTTTATTATGAAGTATGTATGCGAAGTGTGCGGCTGGGAGTACGACGAAGAAGAGGGCGCGCCCGAATACGGCGTTGCGCCCGGCACGAAGTGGGAAGATATTCCCGAAGATTTCGAGTGCCCGCTGTGCTCTGCCGGCAAAGATCAATTTACGGCGGAATAATTTTTGTAAAAATACGTTCGTCGCAGCCGTAATTTGCGGAATGCTTTCGGCGGGAGGGAATCGCGATTCCCTCCCGCCGAAAGCTTATTTTTCATCAATCAGGTTCTTCGTCAAATGTTGGAGGATAAAAAAAGATGGAAAAAAATAAAAAGCCGTCAAATTTTGACGGCTTGAAAGAGGAAAGATAAGGTATAATCCCTAAATCGATAATATCCTTCGGCGTTTCTGCCTCCTCGCCCGCCGCGTCCAACGCTCTCCGAAATGAAAACCGCTCCATGACTCCGTTTCTGCGACGGGCGCGACGCGATAGGTCGTCCGTCTCGAATGGCGCGTATACGCGTTCGTCCGCATTCCCTTTCCGCTATCCGATGCGCTCGATTGTATGCGCTCGTCGATCGCGCCGTCGGGGAAAAGGAAAACAACCAATAGAAGAACGGTCAAAATTCTTTTCATGAAGATCTCTTCGTATCTTTATCGTATCATTATAATACGATGCTTCAAAGAGACGATCGATGATTTTTATAGAGGCGTTATTGTTTTTCGGGGAGATATTTCCAATAGCGCACAGGCATAGAACCCTTCATCTGCCGAATATGTTCGCGGGAGGGAATGGTTATCGAACGGTAATACTCCTTCCAAAGATTCCGCATCGCCTCTTCTGCGTCGGAGAGGCAAACGGCGGGATTTTCAAATTTCGTAAAGATACATTCTTTTCCGTTATACACGGCGGCGATACTCCGTTTTACGTCGTGAATGACGAACTTTTCGTTCCTGAATCGTTTGATAAAACGCCATACGATCAGCTCGGTGATATCGCAGTCCGGTTCATAGGGAGCGTAAAATACCCCGCTCTCCGTTTGCATGAAGCGCAAGAACCCGTACATCTTGTCGATCTCCCAGCCGACTTTTCTGATCATCTCCTCCGCCTCGCACACCGCGCCGTCGGCATACCTTTCCCGTACGGGAGCCTTCGCCCGACAGATACAGCGGATATAGCGCAGAGCCGTTTGCTCCTTATTTTTTCCGTCCGATCGGAGAATCCGATCGATATCCCTCAGACTTCCCTTATCGTACGAATACAGCTTCTTTTTGACCCTTTCCGCCTTTGTCCCGTCGCCTTCGACGAGAATCTCGCGGTCGTTTAAAGAGAGCTGAAAAGCGTTGTTTGGAGCTAAAAACGCGTCTCTATCCGAATAGGCTTCAAATACCGTCGTGTAAAAGCCCTCGCGGCTGCCGTCGTAAAAATAGACGTTCATCACAGCTCTCCCGTGAGCGCGGAAAGGTTGTTTTCCGCCGTGGAAAAAAAGCTCAGCTGTTCCGCCCGCTCGGGTCGCTCCCGCTTATCGGAGAGGAGCAACGCTCTCCCGATCGCCGCTTCGTCGCTTTCGCCGCAAAATTTCCCCCGACAGGTAATAAAGTGCTTCGCCCGTTTCATGACCACCTTCATTCTGATCAGATCGTCGGCGGTGAGATTGGCGTATTTGCGCGCGGAGACGATGCGGTACGCGCTCTTTACGCCGACGCCCGGCACGCGCAGAAGCATTTCATAGGGAGCCGAATTGACCTCCACGGGGAACCGGTCGAGATGGGCGATCGCCCACGCGCACTTGGGGTCGTATTCCTCCGAAAGATTTCCCGTATCGGAGACGATCTCGTTCACGTCGAAGCCGTAAAAACGCAGCAGCCAGTCCGCCTGATAAAGGCGGTGTTCGCGCAGCAGTCCGGTCGGCTTGTCGGGCAGAACGGAATCGTGTACGACGGGCACGTAGGAGGAATAGTAGACGCGTTTTAAGGCGTAGTTGCGATACAGCGCCTGCGTGAGGCGGAGAATCTGACCGTCCGTTTCGGGCGACGCCCCCACGATCATCTGCGTGGTCTGCCCCGCCGGGAGAAAACGCGTCTTTAATTTATTTTCCTTGACGGTCAGTTTTTGTATATGGAGCTTCTTCATGGGCTGTAAAAGGCTTTCCTTCGTCTTTTGCGGAGCGAGGAGCTTTAAGCTCTTTTCGGAGGGCAATTCGATGTTGTAGCTCATTCTGTCCGCCCATCTGCCCGCTTCGTAAACGAGCTGTTCGTCCGCGTGAGGGATTCCCTTTAAATGGATATATCCGTTGAACGAATATTCCGTGCGCAATTTCTTGACGACGCGCAGAAGCTGCTCCATGGTATAGTTCGGCGATTTGGTTACCGCCGAGGAGAGGAACAGTCCCTCGATGTAGTTCCGCTTGTAAAAGTCGACGACGAGCTCGCAGATCTCTTCCGCCGTAGCGGTGGCGCGGGGAACGTCGTTATCGGCGCGGTTCGGGCAATATTTGCAGTGATAGATGCAGTCGTTGGAAAGAAGAATTTTCAAGAGAGAAATGCACCTTCCGTCCGGCGTAAAGGAATGGCATATCCCCGCGGCGTAGCCGTCGCCGAAGCCGCCCTTCGTATTGGCGCGCTTAGATCCCGACGAGGAACAGGAAACGTCGTATTTTGCCCCTTCCGTTAAAATTTTCAGCTTCTTCGCTTCGATCATAGCCTTTCCTTTTTTTCTTTGATATGGAACGATTATACCGCGTCGGTTAAAAATTGTCAAACATTTGTTTGTAAATTTTAAAAAAAAGAAGAAAAAAACCCGCGAAGAAGAGGGGGGAAAAGCGGGCGCAACGTTTTGGCGTAGGATGAAAGAATAAAAAAAGCTCTGAATTTTCGCAAATTCAGAGCGCAGAAGGTCTTATTTTTATGAAAAAATAAGAGTATTCATTCCATATATTTATGTTATCATATTTTTTCCGAAAAGCAAGCGTTTTTCATAAAAAATAAAAAAATTTTTTTCGACGGGGGAAAAGCGAATCGGCGGTAAATCCGGTTTGAAATTTTCCGTTTATTGTACGAGAAACGGAGATTTTTCGAGAGAATGATTGAATTTTATTTAAATTTCATAAAAATATCACGTTTTTTTGTGTACAAAATCGTCGGTTGCGTTTATAATGGAAAGAGAATATCATGAGGAGCGTTCCAAAATGAAGGTACTAATTGTAGACGACGAAGAAATGATGAGAAACGTATTGAGGGAATACGCGGAATTTGAGGGCTACGAGGCGGACGAGGCTTCCGACGGAATGGAGGCGATCAGAAGGTGTAAGGAAAAGGATTACGACGTCGTTCTCATGGACGTGATGATGCCCAAGCTCGACGGATTTTCCGCCGTGAAGGAGATCAAGAAAATCAAAGATATCCCCGTCATCATGCTTTCGGCGAGGGGAGAGGAATACGACAAGCTCTTCGGGTTCGAGATGGGGGCGGACGATTACGTGACCAAGCCCTTTTCCCCGAAGGAGGTTATGGCGCGGATCAACGCCGTCACCAAAAGGAGAGCGCCCTCCCCTCTTTCGAACGGGAACAAAATGATCAAATTCGAAGGATTGGAGATCGATATGGCGGGTCGAAACGTTTATATCGACGGAAAAAAAGCCGATCTCACGCCCAAGGAATACGAGCTGCTGTTTTATCTCGTGAAAAATAAAGGGATCGCGCTCACGAGGGAAAAGCTTCTCTCCGCCGTATGGGGTTTTGATTTTTACGGCGACGACAGAACGGTCGATACGCATATAAAGATGCTCAGAAGCAACCTAAAGGAATACCGAAAATTCATCGTTACCCTTCGCGGACTCGGCTATAAATTCGAAGTATAATGAAGATGTTTAAACGGAAAAAATTCATCGGGTCGAAAGATCCTCCCTCCATGAGCGTCAATTCGATACTCATGGTGAGTTTTTCTTTGTTGCTCCTTCTCGTCGTAGGCGCTTTAAGCGTCGGACAATATTATCTTCTGAACAAATCGTATGCGGAACAGGTGCGCAACGAGCAGGTAAGCTTGAGCAAGGAAATTTACAGCGCGATTGAAGAGTTTCAACGTATGCCGAATTCTTCGACGGACGTAGGGAAAAGCCTCCTCGTCAATTCGTATATTTTGGAAAAAATCAATTCGTCCGCCTCTTCCATCTATATTTTGACGGAGGAGGGGAGCGTCCTTTATCCCTATTACGCCTCTTCCGACGGTTATACGACCGAGGCGGATTTCTCTTCCGAGATCGAATCGATCAAGAGCCGCATCGAAAAATATACGGATCACAAGAGCGGCGACGCCATCGGCTATCAGAACGGAATGAACTACTGCACCGTAACCGTTATGAATTTTGCCGGAGCGCGGACGTACCTGTATGTTTCGTCGTCCGTTTTGGTCGGCAGTCGGATCAGAACAGCCATGATTGTGCAGATCGTCTTCATCAGTCTTATCGTCTTCATTCTTTCCTTTCTCGTCATCAGCGTGATATCCTCCCGTATTTCCTCGCCGATCGCGGAAATCGGCAGGAAGGCGAAGAGCATGGGCAAAGGGAATTTTAACGTGGATTTCGCCACGGGATTCGATTCGTGCAAGGAGATCAGCGAGCTCTCCACAAGCTTAAACAACACGCGCGACGAACTCGCAAAGACCGACCGGATGCAGCGGGAATTTATCGCCAACGTCACGCACGACTTCAAGACGCCCCTCGCCATGATCAAAGCGTATGCTTCCATGATACAGGAAATTTCGGGCGATAATCCCGAAAAGAGAAATAAGCACTGTCAGGTCATCATCGACGAGAGCGATCGGCTCGCCGCCCTCGTGAACGACGTTCTCGATATTTCCAAAATCAGCTCGGGTATCGATACCTTAAAGCCGTGCGTTTTCAACCTTTCGGAATACACCGAGATGATCGCCGACAGATTCGTCTATCTGGAAGAGACGCAGGGATATGTGATCGATACGGACATCGCCCCCGATCTCTATACCGAGGCGGATAAAGAAAAGATTGGTCAAGTGCTCTATAATCTGATCGGCAACGCCGTCAATTACACGGGCGAGGATAAAAAAATTAAGATAGGGCTTATGGAGGATAACGGATTTATCCGCTTCGACGTGACCGATACGGGCAACGGAATCAAGCCGGAAGAAATTTCGAACGTATGGGACAGATATTACCGTTCGGCGGAGGCGCACAAACGCCCCATCAAAGGAACGGGGCTGGGACTTTCGATCGTAAAGACGATTTTAACCAAGCATAATTTCAACTTCGGTATTTTGAGCGAGGTCGGCAAGGGGAGTACGTTTTACGTAGAATTTCCTGTGCGTACCGTATGGAATTTGGACGATCGCAAAAAAGAAGAGAAAGACGAGGAGGACTAAAATTTTTCTTGCGCTTCGTAAAAAAAAGGAATTTTCAAGAATAAAAATACAATAATAGATAAAAAAGGTAAAAATGCGAGTTGCAGTGTTTACCTTTTTTATGGTATAATGGAAAAAAAGCGAGAGGGCGTTGATGGCGCGATAAGCCCGCGGGCTTTGTTTGTCTTTAAAAAAAGAGCGGGACTGTCGGTCGGGCGAATCGCCCCGGGATTCCATAAAAAAACGGAGGGAAGAAAAAAAATTATGTGGAAGCTGAAAGAAAAAATAAAGGAGCTCCCTTGGGGATACTTCATGTTCGCCGTCACGTTTATCGTAATCGGACTGTGCTTTATCATTTTTACTTCGCAGTCTATCGATACCATGTGCTACGTCATCGGAGGACTTACGATTGTCGCCGCCGCGGTAAACGCGGTCATCACGCTTGCCAAAAGGGAACGGAAGTTCAATTTCTTTTTTCGGATCATTCTTTGCGTATTCGCCGTCATCTGCGGCGTAGTCGTCATGGTGAGCAAGGAGACGACGCTTGAATATATCGTCGGAACCATTTCGCTCCTTCTCATTATAGACGCGTCGTTTAAATTGCAAACGGCAGTCGTCATGAAAGCGAATAAGACGACGTTATGGTGGGTTCTCATCGCGTTTATCCTCCTTGCCTATTTAGGCAACGCTTACCTGATCAAATTTTATAACGTAGAGAGTCCGAAAATCATGGTCGGGCTCTTGGGAGGTCTGCTCGTTATCGACGGCGTCATGAATTTTCTTACGCCGATTCTGCTCGCTCTCGTTCAAAAGAAAGCGAAAAAGGAAACGATTGAAGAGAACAAAGGAGTCGGGCAAAGCGAGGAGGAATAATCTTTTTTCTAAAATACAAAGACGCCGCAAGCGGGTTTTAAAGCCGGAAGCGGCGTTTTTCACGCGGGGAAGAATGTTTTAATTCGAGCATTTCTCCGCGTCGATGGCGAGGACGATCATCAACGCGCAGAGAGCGTCGTTCGGGTTAGGGATATCGATGGTATAAGTATCGGTAAAATGAAACAGTTCTTTTGAAATGCGGGCGACGAGCGAGCCGTTTGCGCCGTATACCGCATAATCCCAATTGAACCAATCGCCCTGAACGCGCCAGCCGTTGCAATCTACGTCGAAGGAATCTTTAAAAAGAGTGAATCTCTTTCGGATACACCCTACGTAGTTGTCCCGTAAATAAATTTCGAATCGTTTCGGAATAGAGAAGACGACCTCCCTCACCGTTCCGAGCTCGTAACGGGCGGAGTCGTAAACGACGAGCTTGTGTCCCCACGCGAGCTTGCCTTCCACCGTAAACACGGTTTTGCCGCCTTCGTCGAAAATATCGTAGCTGTCGAACCAGGAAAAAAATCGTTGTCTGAATGAAAGTTTCATAGATTTCGTCGCCTCGCTTTTATTATATTTTATTATAGGGGATTTTTTCGGGATTGGCAAGCTGTTTGATCGTAAATTCGGAAAGATAAAAGAGGCGCGTTCGGAAGCCTCCCCCCCCGCAAATCCGCCCGCGCAACAGACTTTTATGGGGGCTGTTCCAATGCCGATTTTGCTCGCTTTTTTACCGGGGAAAACGAAGTCGGGAAGGCGAGACGGCGCGGCGGCTCTCTTCCTTACGGACGGATCGAAGAACGGGCGCAAAACGAAAAATTCGGGCTTTAAACGGAACGAGAGAGGCGGGCGTTTCAAAAAATTCTCGGTATTTTTTCAAGGGGAATCCGCATACTTCTTCTATGAAAAAAAGAAACATAGTAAAGGTATCTCTGCTCGCGCCGCTTTTGTTGCTCGCCGCTAATTTCGCCAATATGAGCTCGCTGTTCGACATAGCAAAACCCTACGCAGGCGTTTACGAATGTAAATACGTCATGCTCGGGGGTGAAAACATTCTCGACGATTTTGAATATATCGAGCTGGAATTACTGCCGTCGAATATATATAAGATCGAATTTTTAAACGCCAATAAGATAAAGGGACTTTATCGCGGGCGCTATTCTTACGACGAAAAGGAGGGAACGATTACCATAGACGAAAATATCTTCGGACAGAAGGTGAAGAAAACCTTTTCCGCAAAGGACGGTGTGATCGACGTCGACGTGCAATACGGAAAGACTCTTCTTTACGTAAAATTTGAAATGCGTTGAACATTCGTTTGCTAATTTTCGAAAGCTATGCTATAATCGTTCTATGGATATCCTATTGACTTCCGATCAAGAAAACGCGAAAAAATCGATCATGGAGTGGTTTTTGAATCTCGACACGCAGGTGTTTGTGCTGTCGGGATATGCGGGCACGGGCAAGACGTTCTTGTTGAGACACGTCGTTTGCGACTGCTTGGCGTTGGAGCCGGAAAAGCAGGTTGCGTTCGTCGCGCCTACGGGTAAGGCGGCGTCGATTTTGATCAGGAGCGGAACGCCCGCCTCCACGATACACAGCTTGATCTATAAAATGGACGACGAGGCTTTCGACGTGGACGACGAAGGGGAGATCCTGCGCGAGAGACTCAAATTTATCAAGAGGGATCAATTAGCTTCGGATTATAAGCTCATCGTGATAGACGAAACGTCGATGGTGAGCGACGAGTTGATGAGAGATCTTTTGAGCTTCGGCGTAAAGTGCCTGTTCTGCGGCGATAACGCTCAGCTTCCGCCGGTGAACGGAAACAGCTCGCTCTTGGATCGCCCGAATTGCCTTTTAACGGAAATTATGCGGCAGGAGCTGGACAATCCGATCGTAACGCTTGCGACGCTGGCGAGAGGGGGAGAATTTATTCCTTTCGGAAATTACGGCGAAATCGCCGCCGTCGTGGCGCGAGAGGATTTTACGGGCGAGACGAGGAAGAGGATTCTCTTAAAAGCCGATCAGATCATTTGCGGAAGAAATAAGACGAGAACGGCGTTGAACAACGAGATAAGGCGTTATAAGGGATTGTCCGATTCGCCGTTGCCGCAGGAGAACGAAAAAGTAATCTGCACGCTGAATAATTGGGGGCGCACGATCGACGGCGAAGGGAGATTTCATTTGGTGAACGGCATTATCGGTTTTTGCTCGAACGTGGAGGAAAAGAGCGACGGACTGGGAACGTTGAGCTTTCGAGCGGAGTTTCTCGAGCATACCATTCATAAGGTACCGTTCGACGAGGGAATTTTTATTGACGGGAAATGTTACCATGGGTACGGAGAACTCGCCGTAAAAATGGAAAACGGGCTCGTCGTAAGCGAGAACAACTTCGCCGCGCTACATAACAATAAGGCGGAGGGAGAGGAAATGATTTCGCGCTTCGAGTTCGCTTATGCCATCACTTGCCATAAGGCGCAGGGGAGCGAGTTTGATTTCGTCGTCGTATTCGACGAGAGCAGGGTGTTCGGGCAGGACGCGCCGCGCTGGCTGTACACCGCAGTGACGAGAGCGAAGAAAAAGCTCCTGATCGTGAGATAGTACTTATCGTTTTGTTAAAATAAAGGGAGAGCGAACGCGAAGAATTGCGGTCGCTCTTTTTTGGTTTAGGCTCGAATGCATTCGTATAGAGAAGCGGAAAATTCGATGCGACGAGACAGAATGGGAGCAGAAAATACGGGAGAAAAAAGACAAGACTTTGTTTGAACGCATTCTTGATTCTTTATTCTTCTCAGGCAAATCGAGCGCGCAAATATTGTTACTATGCGTGACATAATCCACAATATATTGTGGATTATGTCTGACATAATAACAAATAATAAAGACTTACGCGAAGATTGACAAAGAAGAGGAGAAGAAGCGAAGAACGGCGAATTTTAAACGGAGAGGATTTACTTGCCGGATAGGTTAGGGGATTCTTCATAAAAAATACAGGATATAGCGTATTATGTATAACATAACTACTATATATAAAGCACAAAAGTACTAAAAAGCGGCGATTATAAAATTTTCTGCGCTTTCCGAGGTCTTTTTAAAGGAAGCGCGGTAAAGTACGGTATTGCGGAAGCGACGCTGTGAGAATGAGACGAGAAATAATGAGGAGAGAAGGAGAGGACGGATTCGGGCAAAAAGAAAGAGAAATGCCGATTTCGCATTTCTCTTTAACGATTTGTTTCTTGTTAGCTTACTTATTATTCAGGGACTTCAACGCCTTCTCCACTACGTTTTCTACGGTGAATCCGAAGAGAGGGAAAAGCTTTCCGGCAGGACCGGACGCGCCGAAGGTAGACATCGCGACGATTTCGCCTTGGTCGCCCGCGTACTTATACCAGCTGTATGGCGAGCCCGCTTCCACGCAGACTCTCGCCTTGACGGCTTTGGGCATGACGCTCTCTTTGTATTCCGCGGACTGTTTTTCGTATTCCTCGAAGCAAGGCATCGAGACGACTCTCGATTGAATTCCCCGTTCCGCCAAAACCGCTTTTGCTTTTACGCAGAGCTCGACCTCGGAGCCGGAAGCGATGAGCAGGACGTCGGGCGTTCCCTCGCAATCCTCTAAGATATAGCCGCCTTTGAGCGCCTCTAAACCGGAGTTTGCGTACTGAGGGAGGTTCTGTCTCGTGAGGACGAGCGCGGTAGGTCCGTTGCCCGTCATTGCGGATATCCATGCGGCGGCTGTTTCCTTGCCGTCTGCGGGACGGTATACCTTCATTCCGGGAATAGAGCGGAGGGCGATGAGCTGTTCTACGGGTTCGTGCGTGGGACCGTCCTCGCCGACGCCGATAGAATCGTGCGTGAGGATATAGGTTACGGGAAGCTTCATGAGCGCGGAAAGGCGGATCGCGTGTTTGCAGTAATCGGAGAAAATGAAGAAGGTGGAACAATACGCTTTGACGCCGCCGTGCAGCTGCATACCGTTCGTGATCGCCGCCATGGCGTGTTCGCGGATGCCGAAGTGCATATTTCTGCCCGCGTAATTTTCAGGGCCGAAGCTGCCGTATTGGATCGTATCGGTGTCTTTCATATTGGAGAGATTGGAAGGCGCGAGGTCCGCAGAGCCGCCCATGAGCTGAGGGAGCTTTGCCGCCAGTTTATTTAAAACGATTTGGGAGGTCTGACGGGTCGCCATGGGTTTTTCGAATGCGAAGAGATCGTCGCATTTTGTGAGATCCGGCGTCTTGTCCGCCATGTCGTCCTTATACTGCCGAGCGAGCTCCGGATATTCTTTCTCGTATGCGGCGAACATCTGTTTCCATGCTTCTTCCTTTTCGGCTCCTCTGTTCGCGGCTTCTTTGCAGTGAGCGAACACCTCCTCGGGGCAGTCGAACGCTTCGGCGCAGGGCCAGCCGAGCTTCTCCTTCGTCTTGGCGAGATTCTCTTCGCCCAAGGGAGAGCCGTGGCATTTTTCATTCCCTTCCAAAGGCGTGCCGTAGCCGATCTTCGTCTTTACGATGATGACGGAAGGCTTCTTCGTTTCCGCTTTTGCCGCGGCGATTTCAACGGCGAGCGCGTCGATGTTGTCGGGGGTCGCTACGAAATCCACATGATGAACGTCCCACTCCTGCGCGGCGAATCTTGCGCCCACGTCTTCTCTGAAGGTGATGTCGGTGTCGCCTTCGATCGTGATGTCGTTGTCGTCGTAGAATAAGATGAGCTTTCCGAGTCGATGCGATCCGGCGAAGGAGCACGCCTCATAAGAAATGCCCTCTTCCAAGCATCCGTCGCCGCAGAGCGCGTACGTGTAATGGTCTACGACGGGGAATCCGGGTTTGTTGTATTTTGCGGCGAGGTGCGCTTCGGCAACCGCCATGCCGACGGCGTTGGCGACGCCCTGTCCGAGAGGGCCGGTCGTCGTTTCAATGCCGTTCGTCCAGCCGTATTCGGGATGACCGGGGGTCTTGGAACCGAGCTGACGGAAATTCATGAGGTCTTCTTTCGTGAGTCCGAACCCGTAGAGATAGAGGAGGGAATAGTCGAGCATGGAGCCGTGACCTGCGGAGAGAACGAATCTGTCTCTGTCCTCCCACTTCGTGTCGGCGGGGTTGAATTTCAAGAAATTTTGATAGAGGGTGTATGCGATAGGCGCAGAGCCCAAAGGAAGCCCGGGGTGACCGGAATTTGCTTTTTGAATCGCTTCTGCGGATAAAATTCTTATCGCGTTAATGGTTGTTTGTTTTACATTCATCATTTTTATCTCCTTCGATGATTTTTTTATTTTTCGATCGTCGCTTTATAACAGAGCGTCGAATTTTTCAAGGTTGAGGAAATCGTATGCTTTTAAGAAGCGATAAATTTCTCTTACCAAAATTTTCAGTCCGCCGACGCGATTGCTTTCGGCGTTGATCGGCAGGATCGGTTCGTGCAAGCTCATTCTTACGAGAACCCAGCCGTCCCCGTGATCTTTGTCGAAATTGATTCTTATGCCCTCATAATTGTCGGGCGCTTTGCTCGCGTACGGAAGGGTATCGACGTATTTGTCGAGATCCTCCAAAACGCCTTTTCCGAGCGATTTAAAATCGAGATTCGGTTGAAAGGAGGGACGGATTTCCGTCGCTTCGGCGGGGGTCTTCAAATCCTTGATCATGTCGGTGAGCCGTCTTCCTTCCTTCGCCTGTTTCGCGAGGGAGATGAGGATTCTCGTCACGAGGTACGCCCCGTCGTCGAGGAAGTAATTTTCTTTTAAAGCGGCGTGTCCGCTCGTCTCGATCGCGAGAGGGGAATATTTGCCCTCCGCATTCAGCCTTTTGGCTTCGTTGATGACGTTTTTGTATCCGCGCTTAAAACGATAGTGAACGCCGCCGTGCGTATTGATAAACTCCGCGAGCCCGTCGCTCGTCACCGAGTCGGTAACGATATACGCGCCGCTCTTCTCCTTTAACAGAATGGCGGAAATGAGGGCGATGAGCTTGTTGCGGTTGATTTCTTCTCCGTCGGAATCCACCGCTCCCGCTCTGTCTACGTCGGTATCGAAGATCACGCCGAAATCCGCTTTATTTTCTTTGACCGCCTTGCATACGGATTGCATCGCCTGTTCGTTTTCGGGATTGGGGATATGATTCGGGAAACTGCCGTCGGGGTCGAGAAACTGCGAGCCCGTCGTATCTGCGCCCAAGGGCTTTAACACCTTATCCACGTAAAATCCGCCCGCGCCGTTTCCGGCGTCGACAAGAATTTTGCAACCGGAAAGAGGTCTCTCTTCCCCCGTGGCGTCTCGTACCATTTTTACGAGATCGGCGGAATAGACGTCCATAAAGTCTTTTTCTATGACGCTTCCCCTCGCTTCCGCCTCGACAAATTCGCCCTTTGCGGCGATGGTGAGAAGATCCGTGATATCGTTTCCTTCGAGTCCGCCCTCCTTGATAAAAAATTTGAGGCCGTTTTTGTTAAAGGGTAAATGGCTCGCCGTAATTTCGATAGAGCCGTCGGCGGCAAAATCTTCCTTTTGAAGCAGCATGAACATGGAAGGCGTGGAACTCAATCCCGTTAAAACGACGTTCCCTCCGAGCGCGGTGATTCCTTCGGCGACGCATTTTTGAACGCGGTCGGCGGACAACCTCGAATCGTGACCAACGGCGACGGTGGGATGCGCTTTTCCCGTTTTGGAGGAAAGCCACGTCGTGAACGCTTTTGCGATTGCGACGAGCGCGTCGTCGGTGAGGTTGACGTGTTCGCCCTCGATTCCTTCCATGGCGACGCCTCTTACGTCGGTGCCGTTTTTGAGCCTAAGCCAATCTTGCAATAGCATAATAAATTCCCCTCTATATTTTTTGTTATGGGTTCAAGCAAAAAGAACCATACTTACAATATTATAGGTTATTTTCTGATACTTTTCAAGGGGTTTGTGATATTTTTGAAAAAAAATTTTATAAATTGTTTAAGAAATTTCTGTTTACAAAAAACGACGCGTGTGTTATGATAAATTTACGAAGTGAAAAACGCTAAATAAGAAGTGAGAATGTTAAAGAAAAAGAGCGGCGTTTTTTACGCGGGAGGAGTAGGAGAAAATGGAAAAATTTTGGGTGTCTACGGATTCTACCTGCGATTTGTATCAATCATATATAAAGGAAAATGATATTTGGTTTGTCCCTCTCACCTTTATGATCGAATATAAAGACGGCAGCGTGGAAAATTGCGTCGACAATTTTCAAAGATATGAGGAATACGTCGATTTCTATAATAAATTGAGAGGGGGAGGATATTCGCGCACCGCCATGCTCAATTACGAAGCGCATTACGAGCATTTTCTGAAAATGGCGAAGGCGGGGGCGAAGGACGTCGTTCATTTCACCATTTCCAGCGGTCTTTCTCCCACGGTGACGGTCGCCGACAAGGCGGCTGCGGAAGTAAAAAAGGATTATCCCGACTTCAACGTTTACGCGGTCGATTCGCTCACGGCGACGATCGGACAGGGACTTCTCGTCTGCGTTGCGAAGGATTGCCGCAATAAGGGCATGACGGCGAAGGAAACCTACGATTACGTCACGGGGCTCCGCCTCCGCATTCAGCACTGTATCATTCCCAACGATCTTTATTATTTGCAGAAGGGCGGGAGAGTTTCCGCTTCGAGCGCGGTCGTGGGAACCGTTTTGAATATTAAGCCGATTCTCACGTTCGATAACGACGGAAAGTTAAAGGTCGTCGATAAATGCAGAGGAATGAAAAAAGCCTTTTCCTACGCGACGGCGAAGCTGAAAAAGAATCCGCTCATGAAAGAAGAGCCGCGCATTGTCGTCATTCATACGGATAACGAAGAGGGCGCCGAAGAGTTTGCCCGAATGATCGAAGAAACGTGCGGCGTAAAGCCGGGCGTCTGCATTATGGGACCCGTCATCGGGTCGCACATGGGACCGGGCTCCGTTTCCTGCGGCTGGATCAGCAGTACGCTCAGAGACGATTTTATGAAAAACGAATAAAAGCTTTTTGAACGAAAATGACGCGAGGCTGAAATTTTCGGAAAACAGATTGCCGACGAGTTCCGTATCCGACGGGGCTCGTTTTTTTCGTTTGAGAGCTTCTTCCGTCGTTGAAAAAGGCGCAGGGCGGAGGGCGAAAAAATTTTGCGTTTCGCGCTTGATCGGCTTCGTATCGAGACGCGAAGACAGAAATTTTTGCACGGAGAAACGTTCGTATTTTTTTATCGTTCGGCAAAACGCTTGATTTATGAAAATCGATGTGATATACTTTCCTTAATTTCAGGTGCGCTTCCGGCGCTCTCTTCATTGAGGGCTTAATAGGGAAGACAGAACTAATAGATCCACAGCCCCCGCTACCGTTACACGGGTTTGGTTCTCTTCATTGGATTTCATACCGAGAAGGAGGGAATCGTTGCACGGCAAAATTTCCGTGCGCTCGCCTAAGTCGGGAGACCTACCGTTGCGCATTCACAAAACCGATCCGCGGGGATGCGGAGAACGTCTTTGTATCGATTTAAAGCGACGAATGCTTTAGATCTTATTTTGGCGTACTCTTTTTTTCGCGAAAAGGCGGAAAGGAAGAGTATTTTTATTTTAAAGGAGTTTTACAAACATGAAAAAACTTTTTGCGGGTCTTTTGATCGTCGCCGTAAGCGTCCTCGCGACGGGCGCATTCGCTTCCTGCGGCGAAGAGAAGGGCGGCGAAACGACGGCTTCCGTCATTCAAAACGACGGGAGCGTTTTTGCCTTTCGGGCGGACGACTCCGCCGACGGAACGAAATCCGTTTACGATTATCTGAACGATTTCTCCTCCGACGGGGTTATGACTTTTGACGGGGAAGAGAGCGAATACGGCTTTTTCGTCACTGCCGTAAACGGCGTAAAGCAGGCGGACGATTACAGCAGCTACTGGGCTCTCTACACCTCGATCGGGACGGTCGACGGAGTGATTTACGCGACGCCCGATTACGGAACGTACGAATTGAACGGGCTCGCGCTCAACTCCGCCTCCTACGGCGTAAGCGCTCTGCCCGTGTTCGCGGAAGAGACGTACGCGCTCGTGTATACGACTACCGGTTCTTTTGACGAGCCGGAGAGCAACGTGATCGAGAACAGCGAAACGGCGTTCGCCTTTGTCGCGGAAGAATCGGAGGACGGAACGAGATCGCTCTACGAATGTTTGCAGGAATTTGCCTCCGAGGGGATTATGACCTTCGAGGGGTACGATAGCGAATACGGTTACTTTATCACCGCCGTAAACGGCGTGAAGCAGGCGGACGATTACAGCAGCTACTGGGGCGTGTACACCTCGATCGGGACGGTCGACGGGGTCGTCTACGCGACGCCCGATTACGGAACGTACGAATTGAACGGAAGCGAGCTCAATTCCGCCTCCTACGGCGTAAGCGCTCTGCCCGTGTTCGGCGGCGAGATTTATGCGCTCGTATATACGACTTATACTTATAGCGATTGATTTGCCATGAACGGAACGACGAACAACACGCTTTCGGCGAAGGACGTCGCATATATCGCGCTGACGACCGCCTTGCTGATCGGCGGTCAGGCTGCGTTGTACGGCGTTCACGTCGAGGTGGTCACGGTTCTTCTTCTTTCCTTTTCTTACGTGTTCGGTCCGAAAAAGGGAGCGCTCACCGCCACTGCGTTCTCTCTGCTGCGAAATTTTGTTTTCGGGTTTTATTTCAACGTTCTCATTCTTTATCTGATTTACTTTAATCTCTTCGCTCTTCTTTGCGGATTATGCGGAAGAATCAAGGGGGACGGGCTGAAAATTTTTCTTTTTCATCTCTTTTTTCTCTTGATCGCGGCGGCGTGCGTGTACTTTTTTATCCATCCGCTCGCCATCAGCGTTCTGAAAAAGAAATTTGTCCAAACGATGTTCAGAGTCATTTTCGTCTTGGCGATTCTGGCGATTCTCCTCTTCGACGCGCTCCCGCTGATCTGCAAGATACCGCCGCTTAAAAAAAAGGGATTGGAGCAGATGCGGACGACGTTCTTTATGACGTCTCTCGCCTGCGTCTGTACCGTCTGTTTCACGCTTTTGGACGACGCGCTCACTCCCTTTTTCTACGCGTACGGCAGAGACGCCGCTTATGCGTATTTCGTCTCTTCTTTTCTCGCCATGCTGCCGCAGACGGTCAGCGCGTTTTTTACCGTGAGCGTTTTATTTTATCCTCTTACAAAAATTTTCTCAATGTTCGAAAAATCGTTTGTAAAACAAAGACGTTTATGATATGATAGTTTGGTAAGTTCAAAGGGAGATGGTTATATTATGGCAAAAGACAATCAGTTTGTTTCGCAGATAGCGGATATAGAAAAGGATTTTCCTCAATGGTATACCGACGTCGTCATCAAGACGAAGCTCGTCGATTACGGTCCCGTCAAGGGAAGCATGGTCATTCGTCCTTACGGCTACGCCATTTGGGAGAATATACAAAAGGGTCTCGATGCGATGTTCAAGGAGACGGGCGTTGAGAACGCCTATTTCCCGTTGCTCATCCCTATGAGTTATTTTGCCAAGGAGGCGGAACACGTGGAGGGCTTCGCACCCGAAATCGCCGTCGTCACGCACGCGGGGGGCGAAAAGCTCGACGAGCCTCTCGCCATACGCCCTACCTCCGAGACGATTATCGGAACAATGTATTCCAAGTGGGTGCAATCTTATCGCGATTTGCCCGTTCTCATGAACCAATGGTGCAACGTCATGCGTTGGGAAAAGACGACCCGTCCCTTCCTTCGCACCTCCGAGTTCCTTTGGCAGGAGGGACACACCGTTCATGCGACGGCGGAGGAGGCGGAAGCGAAGACGCAGGAAATGCTTCAAATTTATAAAAAATTCGCCGAGGAGAGCCTCGCGATTCCCGTGATTACCGGAAAGAAGACGGAAAAGGAAAAGTTTGCCGGAGCGGTAGCCACCTATGGCATGGAAGCCATGATGCACGACGGCAAAAGCTTGCAGGCGGGAACTTCGCATTATCTCGGTCAAAATTTTGCCGATTCGTTCGATATTCAATTCCTCGATAAGGACGGCGTATTGAAGACGGCTTACACCACGTCGTGGGGCGTCTCCACCCGCCTGATCGGCGCAATCATCATGACGCACGGCGATCAGAGGGGACTCGTTCTTCCTCCCGTCGTCGCGCCCGTGCAGTGCGTCGTCGTTCCCATCGCGGCAAAAAAGCCCGGCGTGCTCGAAGCGTGCGCGTCCGTAAAGGAGAAACTTCGTAAAGCGGGATTCAGGGTCGTCCTCGACGATTCCGACAACAGCCCCGGCTGGAAGTTTAACGAGTGGGAGATGAAGGGCGTTCCCGTAAGGATTGAAATCGGACCTCGCGATCTCGAACAGGGGAAGATGGTTCTGGCGCGGAGAGACACGCTTGAAAAGATCGTCGTCGATATCGAGGGCGTCGAGGACGCCGTCGGGCGGCTTTTAAGGGAAATCCAAAGGAATATGCTCGAATCGGCGAGAAAGAGACGGGACGGCAGAATCGTCTACGCCGACGATATCGACGGAATTTTAAAGGGCGTCGAAGGCGGAAATTTCGTCAAGGCGGGGTGGTGCGGTCGCCGCGAATGCGAAGACAGAATCAAGGAACAGACCGCCGCCTCCGCGCGCGTCTATGCGGAGGGCGAAAAAGCGGAAAAATGCGCCGCCTGCGGCAGGGAAGCCGAGCGCGTCGTCGTTTTTGCGAGGGCGTACTGAAACAAGGGAAAATTCAAAAACGGGAAATATCCGAATTCAATCGAGTTCGGATATTTTTTTACTTATTATTCGAGTTCTAAACAATGGGGGGGGGGAACTTGTCGGCTAAGTCGATTGATTTTTTCGAATGAGATTATTTCGTCGGGACGTCGCCGCAAATCCCGTGTATTTATTAATAAAACTTACCGAATATTTACAAAACTTTTAACAGAATTTTGTAAATATTTTTAATATAGCCATTGACATGGTTCGCAAACGGTGTTATACTTTAATAAATACAATAAAAGGAGGAAAAAAACAATGCCTTTGTGGCTTCCGATCAGAATAGAAACTGTGAGCGTCGCTCTCATCTTCGGTCTATTCGCTCTCTGTATCGTCGGCGCGCTCGTCGCCTATTGCGTCGCGCCGAAAACCGATGGAAAGAAAAGGGATCGATACGGATTTATGTTAAAGGTTTGGAGCGTTCTCGGAGCGATCGCTCTCGTTACCTTCCTCGAAATGCTCTCTTTTCGGTGTTGGCTGCCCAAATATGAAGACGATCCGGAATTGGAAATCGTCGTCAAGCAGCAGCTGACCGTTATTTCCCGCGTTATGGGAGCGGTTATGCTATGCTTCCTGATCGTCTGTATCGTCGTAAATTTCATTCGCCTTCACCTTGCGAGGAAGGAGAATACGGAAAAACAAGAAGAGTGTCGATTCGCTTTAAAGACGTTATGGATTACCCTTGCGGTCGTCGCGTTCGAGTATTTCGAGCTTTTGATCGCAACGTGGGCAACCGCTCCGATAGCGGTAAATCTCGTCGTTACGGGTCTCGTCGTCCTGGCGTTCCTCGTCGATCTCTTCGTCTTTCTCGCCTCGTCCGAGAAACCGGAAAGAAGGAGAAAGAGTAAAGAGGTTTTGAAGGTACTCGGCATTCTCAGCGCGATCGTCCTGATCTCTCTCGGTCTGTTTTACATCAGACTGTTGGTTTCCATGTGGTAAGGAAGGGCGCGTAAGCGAGGTTTAGCGGAAAACAGCCGCCCGATCGTCGATCGGGCGGCTTTACCGTGCAGACGCCGTTTCGGCATGGCGGCGCAAGCGTCTTTTTTCAAGGGGCTTGAAAACGCGGCTCGCATCTTCGCGGAAAAAAGACGATTTCAGCCCCTCTGCGTCAGGGCGCAAAGGATCGCCTGCAACGCTTGCGTTCCCGATGTAAGGGCGTTATAAGGATTGGATAAAAAAAAGATTGGATCAAAGGAGAACGATGGAAAAGACGACGTTGCAAAAGGCGGAAGATTACGAAAATTTGTATGCGTTCATGAGGGAAATTTGGTTCGATACCTACGACGCTATTCTTCCTCGCGAACAGAATGTATTCCTGTTGCATAAATATTTCGACGCGGAGAATATCGAGGCGTATTTGCGGCAAGGGTATCGTTATTACTATCTCTTATATCGGGGAGAAAGGGCGGGATTGCTCGTTTACGTCGATCGAGAAAGGGAGATTTATCTCGATAAGCTTTACGTCCTGCCGCCTTATCGAGGCAAGCATATTTCAAGCTTTGCGTTTGAATATTTAAAGAGCTTCGGAAAAGACGTCGCGTTGACGGTCAACCGAGCCAACGAGCGCGCGCTCGCCGTCTATCTTCATAACGGCTTCGCCGTGGAAAAAATACAGGAAAACGTTCAGAAGAACGGCATGGTCAATCACGATTACGAAATGCGGTGGAAGGCGAGAAAGGAGGAAAAAACGGTATGAAAGGCGGCGAAGCCGCTCGATAGAGTGGCTTCGCCGCTGTCAGAATGAGAAAAATAGAGAATAATCTTATTAAAGGGGAAACAGAGCGTTCGGGGAAGCTTTCCCCCTCTCTTTGTTTCGCGCTTTTATTATAGGGCGGGCGAGGGAAAAAGGCAACCTACTCTTTAAAGGGGCTTCTCTATTCTTCCGCAAAGCGAAAATAGAATAAAAAAAATCCGTTCTACCGTGAGTAGAGCCTCATTTTTTTGATAATTTTTCTTGACTTGACCTTTCAACTTATGTTAAAATGAAACAAATAGCTTCGGATTGGGAAAACGATGGAATTGACAGAAACGATAACAAAAACGATTGCCTCCAACATTGCTTCTTACCGAAAGGCGGCGGGGCTTACGCAAGCGGAATTGGCGGATAAATTGGGATACTCCGATAAATCCGTGTCGAAGTGGGAACAGGGCAACGGCGTGCCGGATATATTCAACCTTGTGAAAATCGCCGAGATCTTCGGCATAACCGTCAACGATCTCGTTTCGGAGCACAAGGAGCCCGTTTTCGTCGCCAAGAAAAAATGGTTGGATTTTACCAATAAAAATCTCATTACGGCGCTCAGCGTCGGTCTGTGCTGGTTTGTCGCCGTCGTCGTCTACGTCGTTCTCACGATTGTGTTCGGCGAGTTGGCGGTGGAATGGAAGACGTGGCTCATCTTTGTTTATACCGTTTGCGCGACCGCCGTCGTCGTGCTCGTGCTGAGCTGCGTGTGGCATTTGCCTCTCCGCATGTGCGTTTGCGTCTCGGCGTTGATATGGAGCATTCTGTTAAGCATCTTTCTTTCCTGCTTGATTTGCATGGGAAATAATTATTGGAGGATCTTTCTCATCGGGATTCCCTTGCAGCTGCTCGCCTTTCTTGCGTTCGCTCTGTATAGAAATATCAGAAAAAAACAACGCAAACAACAATAATTTTATAAAAACAGTCGCGAGATATCGAGCGGCTGTTTGCTTTTTTGCGACGTTCTTGCTATAATACTGAATGAATCAAATCGACGGGAGGGTTCATTCGTGTATTTATCCGACGAAAACGATACCGATGAAAATAATTCCGTATGTCCCTCGTGCGGAACGAGTTTTAAGGATTTTTTGGATACGGGACTTTTCGGCTGCGAATACTGCTATACGGTTTTCGAAAAAGAATTGTTGCCCTATCTTCTCGATTGTCAGGGGGCGGATCGTCATTATCGGCTCGTTTCCGCCGTGGACGAGGAGATCAGCGAAAATTTCGAAACGGAAAAAAATTTGGAGACTCTTCGGCTGCGCTACAACGATTTTATCGCCGCGGGCAATTACGAGGACGCGGAGACGACTTACCGCTATATACAGCGGATCGAGCGCGCGCTCGCCGATAAAAGGAGCGGGAAATGAGCGTTATCGAAACGACCGTCGTTTCTTCGCGCATACGGTTGGCGCGGAACGTCGAGGGATTGCAATTTCCGCATAAGATGAAGGATAAAATCAAGGCGAGAAGCCTCGCCAATCTCGTATACGACAGCCTCCGGCCGTTGAAGGAAAAGCTTACCCTCTATTATATGGACGAAGTGGATAAGGAGACGGCGGAGCAATTCAAGGAAAATTATCTCATCAGCAATACGCTTTTAAAAAACAGCGAATATTCCGCCCTCATCACCAATCCGGACGGAAGCATTTCGGTCATGATCAACGAAGAGGACAATATCCGCGAGCAGTATATGTCGCGCGGGTTCGCCGTGGACAAGCTCTTCGAGAGAGCCATGGATATCGACGACAACTACATCGGCAAGAGAATCGCTTACGCGAAGAGCCCCCGATTCGGCTTTCTCACCGCCTGTCTCACCAATCTCGGAACGGGTATGCGCGCCTCCGTCATGCTGTTTTTGCCCGGACTCGTGAGGAGCGGTCAGCTTAAACAGGTCGCTCGGAGGATTATTCCCGAAGGCTTCGCCATCAGGGGCGCGTACGGCGAGGGAAGCCAAGGGGACGGATATCTTTATCAGATCAGCAACGAGGTGACGCTCGGCGTGAAGGAGAACGATCTGATATCCCGTCTGGAGGACGTCGTTCGATTTATGTGCGAAAACGAGGCTTCGCAGCGGCATGTCATCAAAGAGTCGGATATCTACGCGCTGCGGGATTCCTGCGGAAGAGCCTACGGAATTTTGACGAACGCCGAAATTCTTCCTTACGACGAATTTTTAAAGCTCGTTTCCGAGTTGAAGTTGGGCGTGGCGCTCGGAATGTACGGCATGAAAAAGGCGGACCTCATCGACGATCTCATCGTCGCCATGCGACCGCACAACCTCGTGATATGGAACAACGAAGAGGACGAAGAAGAAGTTGTTCCCGATAAGGACAGGTATCGAGCGCAATGCGTCAAAAAGACGATTTCTTCGTATATATATAAGGAAAAATAAACGGAAGGGGCTTTCCGACGGAAAGCCGTTCCCCAGGGAGAAGGACCATGGATTTAACCAATTACACGAAAAACCCGAAATATTCCGACAACGTGATAAAAGCGCTCCTGACCGCGATCGATTTTTCGGAGAGAAATAAAATTTTCTATGTGGGAGACGAACATATCATTTACGCGTTTCTCGCCAACGGAAAGGGGTACGCCTGCGATATTTTAAACGAGAGCGGCGTCACGCTCGAAAATTATAAGAGAATTTTCGAGGAAATCATCAATCAGAGCGTCTATCGCAATTCCGACGATATGACGCCCGAGCTCAAGCATAATTTTTATGTGGCGGAGGATATCGCCCGAGAGGGGCGTTCCGATTACCTCGTGTGTACCGAACACGTCCTTTACGCCATTCTTTGCGGCAACAACGGGCAAAACGGCGACGGAAAATATCTGATGCGGCGCTATTTTTCAAAGGGATTTAAGGTCGATCCCGACGAAATCTGCCGCAAATGCGCGATTTGCATCCGTTTCGGGTACTATCCCGTCAGGGAAGAGGATTTAAGAAAGATAAGCTATCCGGACGCCGTTTCCTCCGAAAAATTTTCGGGGTTCGGCGCGGGCGCCTCTGCGTTCGGCGAGGAAAGCGAAAAGAAGAGGTATAAACTTCCGTACGAGCTTCAAAGCTTCGGCGTGGATTTGACGGAAAAGGCGAGGACGAATCGTCTCGACCCCGTCATCGGCAGGAGCGCGGAGATCGAAAAGGTCGTTCAGATTCTTTCCCGTCGGAGCAAAAATAATCCCGTTCTGATCGGAGAGCCCGGCGTGGGGAAGAGCGCGGTCGTGGAGGGACTCGCGCAGGCGATCGTCGCGGGCGACGTGCCGGAGATTCTGCTCGACAGAATCGTCTTTTCCCTCGATCTTTCTTCCCTCGTGGCGGGAACCAAGTACCGCGGCGAGTTTGAAGAAAAGCTCAATAATATAATTTCCCTCATCAAACGTTCGCGCAATATTATTTTGTTTATCGACGAAATCCATAATTTAGTCGGAGCGGGGAGCTCGGGCGACAACAGCATGGACGCGTCGAACATCATGAAGCCCCTTCTGGCGCGCGGGGAATTGCAAACGATCGGCGCGACGACGATCGAGGAATACCGCAAATACATCGCAAAGGACGCCGCGCTCGAAAGGCGTTTTACGCCCGTCGTCGTCAGCGAGCCCACCGTAGACGAGACGATCGTCATTTTAAAAGGACTGCGCAATAAATACGTCGAGCACCATAAGGTGACGATTACCGACGACGCTCTGTATGCGGCGGCGACTCTTTCGGATCGGTATGTGACCGACCGCTTTCTTCCCGACAAGGCGATAGACCTCGTCGACGAGGCGGCGTCGAAGGTGCGCCTTACCGCCTTTAAAGCGCCCAAGAAGATAGAGGAGCTGAAACAGGAGATTATCCGCCTCGAGGTGGAGGGAGAAAGGTATCGGAAGAGCAACCGTGCGGAAAACGTGAAGGAAATCGAGGATTCCATCGCCATAAAGCGAACGGAGCTCGCTTCCCTTCAGGACGCGTGGGACGACGAACGCATCGGCAAAAAGCCCGTCGTCGGAAAGGATGAAATCGCGGCGATCGTGTCCGAATGGACGGAGATTCCGCTGACAAAAATTACAGAGACGGAGACGGAAAAGCTCCTGCATCTCGAAGAGCATATCCATCAGAGAATTATCGGGCAGGACGAAGCCGTCAAGGCGGTGTCCGACGCGATCAGGCGTTCGCGCGCAGGCATCGGCGACGGAAACAGACCCATCGGCTCTTTCATTTTCGTAGGACCTACGGGCGTGGGAAAGACCGATTTGACCAAGGCTCTCGCCGAAGAGCTGTTCGGCAGCGAAAAGCAGATCATCCGCCTCGATATGAGCGAGTATATGGAAAAGGATTCCGTCTCCAAGCTCATCGGCGCGCCGCCGGGGTACGTCGGTCACGGCGAATCGGAGGGAGGACTTCTGACCGAAAAGGTGAGGAGAAAGCCCTATTCCGTCGTGCTGTTCGACGAAATCGAAAAGGCTCATCCGGACGTGTTCAATGTGCTCCTGCAGATTTTGGACGAAGGTCGGTTGACCGACAGCAAGGGCAGGACGGTGAATTTTAAAAATTGCGTCGTCGTCACGACGTCGAATACGGGAGCTTCCTTCGAGCGGGAAGGCTCCTCTCTCGGATTTACCGATCAAAAAGACGGGGAACGTACCGATTACGAAAAGATGAAAGAAAATGTTCAGGAAGAGCTGAAAAGGGTTTTCCGTCCGGAGCTTTTGAATCGTTTCGACGACGTCATCGTATTCCATAAACTGACGAAAGCTCAGGCGGGGAAAATCTGCGAACGGCTCATTGAAGCCCTCGCTTCGAGAATGAGGGAGAAGGGCATGGATCTGCGCGTGGGCAGCGTGGTAAAGGAGAGGCTCGTCGAAGAGGGGTACAGCGAGGCTTACGGCGCGAGACCTTTAAAGAGAGTCGTCCAAAAGAAGCTGGAAAATCCTCTTTCCGAAGAGATTCTCGCCGGGCATATCGTTGAGGGCGAATGCGCGCTCGCCGGACTTTTGAACGATAAAATCACGTTCCGCAAGGAGAAGATTCGTTAGCGCGGAAGACGTTTCCTTTTGCGCTCTTTGTCCGGAGGGTTGAATTTTCTTTACATTTTTCTTTCTATCGTTTAAAATAGAAAAATAGAAAAATAGAAAAATAGAAATAAAACGGCGGACGAATGAACGTTTTTAAGAGAATAAAAAGCTTTGCCGCCGAAAGGCGGCGCAAAAAAAAGAAAAAAATCGCGCTTGCGCTCGGCAGCGGCGGAGCGAAGGGATTTGCGCATCTCGGCGTAATCAAGGCGTTTGAAGAGGCGGGGATATCCTTCGACTTGGTCGCGGGGACGTCTGTCGGATCGATTGTCGGCGCGCTCTACGCAAAGGGATATTCCTCGCGCGATATGTACGAGCTTTTCAAGACGATCGATTTTAAGGAATTTGTTCGCTTCGTTCGCTTCCGCATGGATATGAGTCCGATCGAAAGGCTTCTCGATTCTTGGCTCGGCGACGCGGAATTTTCCGATTTGAAGCTGCCGTTTGCCTGTTGGGCGACCGACGAGGATACCAACGAGGGAATTCTTCTTTCCGAGGGCAGAGCGGCGAGAGCCTGCTGCGCCTCTTCCGCCATGCCTCCCTTTTTTCACAGCGTGGCGATCGGAGGGAGAAACCTCGCGGACGGCGCGTTCACGAACGCGACGCCGTCGGACGCGGCGAGGGGAATGGGCGCGGATTTCGTCGTAGCCGTCGATTTATCCGCTCCGAAGTATTTTATCGACCGGAAGCCGAATACCTTTTTGGCTTCCGTCATGAATAAATTCGGAGGAGCGATTACCGAAAAGGAACTTCCCGACGCGAGAAAGAGGGGATACGACTTCGCCGACGTCATGCTGACTCCGAATTTAGGAGGGTATCAGGCGACGGATTTCGATTCTTCCGCTTGGGATAAGATGTACGACGAGGGATATATCGAGGCGAAGCTCCGTATGCCCGAGATCAAGGCGATGATGCGCGGAAAGGGCTTCGACAGCTAAGGAGGCTTACGAGGAGAAAAATATGAAACTTTCAACGGCGGGCGAATCGCACGGAAAACAACTGATTGCGATTCTCGAAGGATTGCCTTCCAATTTAAAGATCGATACGGACGAGATCGATTACTATCTCGCGCTCCGTCAGGGCGGTTACGGGCGCGGCGGCAGGCAGAAGATAGAAAAGGACAAGGCGGAGATATTGAGCGGCGTAAGAAATACCCTCACGCTCGGAAGCCCCGTCTGCATCACCGTAAAGAACGACGATTATAAAAATTGGGAGGAGTATATGTCCCCCGAGGAATGCGACGTTTCCCAAAGGACGCTTACCCGCGTTCGCCCCGGACACGCCGACCTCGCGGGAGTCGTCAAATACGATCAAACGGACGCGAGAAATATTTTGGAACGCGCTTCCGCGCGCGAGACGGCGATCCGAGTCGCCGCCGGCTGCGTTTGCCGACAGCTGTTAAGGGAGCTCGGCGTCGAAGTGTCCGGCTACGTAAAGGAGGTCTGCGGCGTAAAAGACGAGGGCGTTTATTCGTTTGAAGAGCTTGCGCGGGCAAAGAGAGAGCCTTTGTTTATGCTCGACGATAAGAAGCAGCGCGAGGCGATGGATTTGATCGACGCGCTGAAAAGAGAGGGAAACACGGCGGGCGGTCTCTGCGAAATAAGGGTAAAGGGCTTGAAGAGCGGCTTCGGCAGCTGCATGACGTACGACGGTAAGCTCGACGGCAAGATGGCGGGCGCGCTGATGAGCGTTCAGGCGATTAAAGCCGTGGAGATCGGCATGGGATTCGACGTGGCGAGAACGAGCGGAAGGTACGTTCACGACGAAATTTATTTTGAAGACGGCCGTTTTAAACGCAGGACGAACAACGCGGGCGGCGTTGAAGGCGGGATGTCCAACGGGGAAGAGATCGTTTTGAGAGCCGCCATGAAGCCCATTCCCACGCTGATGAGCGGGCTGAATACCGTCGATTATATCACGAAGGAAAAAGCTATCGCCGCGGGGGAGAGGAGCGACGTCGCCGCGATCTGCGCGTGCGAGGTCGTTCTCGAAAGCGTGGCGGCTACCGTCGTCTGCGAAGAGGTATTGAACCGACTCGGCGGCGACAATATGGCGGAGTTGAAGGAGCGGTATGAAAGATTGCCGTAAAGGAATCGACGATGGAAACCTATATTAAGCTCGTCACGCCTTCGGGCGTCGTCAGCGATATCTATTGCGGCGAGGGAGTTTTTGAAAAATATGTAAAAGAAAAGCTGATCGGGCATGAAAATTTTTTGCTTACCGACAGCAACGTTTACCGCATATACGGAGAGCTCGTCGAAAAGACTTTTTCCGACACGCCCCTTTTCGTCCTCGAAGCGGGCGAGCAGAGCAAAAATTTCGACAGGCTGAAAGCGATTCTCGATAAAATGATCCAAGCGGGACTTCACCGCAATTCTTACCTCTTCGCGCTCGGCGGCGGCGTGATCGGGGATATCGGCGGCCTCGCCGCTTCCCTCTATATGAGGGGGATTCACTGCGTACAGATCCCCACGACGCTCCTTTCTCAGGTGGATTCTTCCGTCGGAGGAAAGACGGCGGTCGACGTGGGAAAGGTGAAAAACGTCGTAGGAACCTTCTATCAACCGGAAACGGTGATCGCCGATCCTCTCTTTTTTAAGACGCTTCCTCTGAGGGAAATCCGTTGCGGATTGGGAGAGATCGTCAAACACGGAGGACTCAACGGACCTCTCTTCGACCGTCTGTACGAAAATAGGGAAAAGCTCTTTGACCTTTCCTTTCTCGCTTCCGTCGTTCCCGACAATATCCGCCATAAGGCGAACGTCGTCGAAATCGATGAAAAGGAGAAGGGACTCCGAAAATCTCTGAATATGGGACACACGACGGGACACGCAATCGAGCTCTTTTACGGAGATCGATCGCACGGGGAATGCGTCCTCATCGGGCTGTATATCGAGACGCTCTTTGCCGAGAGTAAGGGAGTGTGCGACAGGGCTTATACGGCGAAATTAAAGGAATTGATTCGGGAAGCTCTCGGCGAAATTCCTCCGCTCAAAGACGCGGCGAAGGCGGCTTATCTCGCTAAAATGGATAAAAAGAATACGTCTTCGGACAAAATCACGATGACGGTTCCCTGTCGTCGAAACGAATATCGGGAGCTCGTCGTTTCCTATGAAGAATACGAAGCGTTTTTAAAGAAATGCGGGGAGGAAGAATAGATGTTAAAGCTTGCGGTCATCGGCAAGGACGTCAGTAAATCGCTGAGTCCGAAAATGCACAATTTTATTTTGAATAGGTTGGGAGAAGAGTGCGTTTACGACAACGTCTCTATTCCCGTGGAAGAATTTTCCTCTAAAATCGAGGGAATATTGTCCGAGTACGACGGAATCAACGTAACCATTCCCTATAAAATAGACGTGACGCCCTATTTAAAAAATATTTGCGGCGACGCGAAGAGCTTCGGCGCGGTCAACACCGTAAAGGCGGACAGCCTGTCCGGATACAACACGGACGGCGTAGGCTTTATCATGATGCTCGAAAACGCCGGCGTTGCGGTAAAGGGGAAAAGCGTTCTCGTCCTCGGCGTGGGCGGCGTGGGCAGAATGGTCGTAAAAAAGCTCGTGGAAGAGGGCGCCTCCGTCTCCGCGTTTGAAATGGTTCGGGACAGGCTGAAAAATTTGTACGACGAATTTCCCTTCTTTACGCCCGTTGAAAAGATAGAAACGAAGCCTTACGATATCGTCGTCAACTGTACGGGCGTGGGGATGCATAAAACGGAGGGGATCTCTCCCGTCGGGGAGGAGCTTTTAAAGCTCTGCGATACGGCGGTCGATTTGATCTACGAGCCCGCCAAAAGCGAATTTCTGCGCCTTGCGGAGCTCAACGGCAAAAGGATCGTCAACGGCGATTCCATGCTGTTTTATCAGGCGTATTTCAGCGATTGCATCTACTTGGGAATTTCACCCGAAAAAGCGCGGGCAAAAGAGCTTTACGAGGAGTATAAAACACGATGAGAATTTTAGTTATCAACGGAGTAAACTTAAATATGACGGGAATCCGCGAAAAGGGGGTTTACGGCGCGCAGACGCTCGCGGAGATCAACGACGAGATCAAAAGCTTTGTCGAGGCAAGGGGCGGCACGGTCGATTTTTATCAAAGCAATTACGAGGGAGATATTTGCACAAAGCTTCATAACGCCTTTTTGAACGACGAAGCGGACGGGATTATCTTAAACGCGGGGGCGTTTACTCATTATTCCTATGCGATTCGCGACGCGATCGCTTCCATCGAAATCCCCGTCGTCGAAGTGCATATGTCAAACGTTCATGCGCGGGAGGAATTTCGGAATCAATCGGTGATATCCGACGTGTGCAAGGGAACGATCGCGGGCTTCGGGAAAAAGAGCTATCTCCTCGCGGCGGAAAGCTTTCTTATATGATAAAAAACGTATTGTTCGATATCGGAAATGTGATTATCCGATGGGATTCTCTCTCCGTCGCAAGAAAAATTTTTCGCGACGAGGAGAGGGCGAAGGCGATTTGCGCCCTCACGTATGACGGCGATTATTGGCAGGATCTGGACGCGGGAAAATATACGGTCGACGAGGTGATCGCCATGCTGGAGGCCGAAGCGCCCGAAAAGCTTCGAGGAGATATCAGAAGAGCGTACGACTATCCGCAATACGTAGATATCGACCGCGATACGGAAGAGCTTATCAAGAGGTTAAAAGGAGAGGGTTATTCTCTGTATTTTGCTTCCAATTTTTCCGAACGGGTATACGACGTCGTCGAACGGTTTCGGCTGAACGATTATTTTTCGGGACACGTTTTTTCCTTCGAAGAAAAAACGCTCAAGCCTTCTCCCGAATTTTTCAAAATTCTGTGCAAGCGGTATCGTTTGCAGCCGGAGGAATGCGTCTTTATCGACGACCTGCCGCAAAACGTCGCGGGGGCGGAATCGATCGGCATTCACGGCTTCGTCTTTAAAGATAATCAGGAGGAGGCTTATCGGTTTATTAAGAGTCT
>CAYWKM010000009.1:0-39765 GCA_964459165.1 uncultured Clostridia bacterium | reverse complement strand
AACTTTTTATTGAAAAGCATATTAAAAGGCGGATAGATCAACTACCCGCCTTTACCTTATTCAATTACCCAAATCGTTCCGTTATATTACTACCGTGTGAAAAGGAGTAACAGAATGGCAACAGTTGTTATTACAGCAATTATATCTTGTTGTGTATCGTTTTTGGGCGGGGCATTGACGTTTCTCGTTGCAAAAATGAAAGGCTTGTTTAAGAGAGAGAAAGCACTCGGAGACGGCGTACAGGCGCTTCTTCGCAATCAGCTTATCGAATATCACGATAAATACACGGAGCGCGGATATTGCCCTATTTACGCGAAAGAGAGCGCAAAAAAGTCGTATGAAGCGTATCACGAACTCGGCGGCAACGGCTTAATCACCAAGCTATACAACGACATTATGGCTTTACCCGAAGAGCTGATTACGGCTTGACGGTAAGCGAGGAGACAATATGACTTGGCAATCTATTTTATTCAGCGCGGTAAGCGTTATTCTTACAGGATTAGCTTCGTGGGCGGTAAACGTTCTAATCGCTTGGCTCAACACGAAAATCAAAAACGAGAAAGTCCGTACGATACTCAATCAGGCGATAAACCCCGTCCAGAACGTCGTGCAAGCTACCTATCAGACCTATGTATCAACGCTCAAAGCGAACGGTGAATTTACAGCAGACGCACAAAAGGAAGCCTTGAACCGCGCCCTAACCGCTGCAAAAGCGCAACTTTCTACCGAATTTACGGATTATATGACGGAGAGCGGTGCAGACATTGACGAATGGCTCACGACACAGATTGAGAGCATTATTGATAAATTGAAAAATAAATAACCGTAAAAAACACCGCCTCATTCGAGGCGGCACTTTACGTCGATTGCAAATACTACGCTGTTTGATAGTATAAAAGTGCGTATTTGCTTGTTTTGGTGGGCTTGTTTGTGCCAAAAACGCACCGTCCACGAGGTGCGTATTTGCTGGTTTTGGTGGAGATGTTGGGAGTTGAACCCAAGTCTTACGCGGCTGCCGAGAAACTTTCTTCATACACAGTTTACCGTTTATCTTAGACGCAAAGCGGAGGGAAACGTCCTATTTGCGCCGCAGAAGATAAAAATGATTCTTCGAATACATCTTCGATATCCGAAGAATTTTTCCGTTTCAATGACGCTATTCTTCCAACCAACGGATAAATCGGAGATAACGTAAGGAATCTATCCTTAAATGTTACGCTGCGAAAGCGTAATCTGCATGATTATCTGCATTTAAATTTTTCGGAATGTTTTTACGCAGTCACTCCGTCTGCGGTATGCTTATTTCAAGACCCGCCGGCAATCGAATCCGGTGCATCCCCATAAAGAAATCTTTTCCTCTCCCGTCGCATCGGAACAGAAAAAACTTCTCCTATATTTATACAGCAAAATTATCTCTTTTAAACAGCTTTTTTATTTTTATCTTTATGTTTCGCTCCCGTAAGGTGTTCTTCCCCGCTGACGAGCCGCAAGATGTTTTGTCTATGCGCCGTCCAAGTGAGAACGTTAATGAGAAGAAGAAGCATAAACATGACGATCACCCAAACGTTTCCGATATCGTGCGCATAATGCAGATAGAAGATAATCCCCTGCCATACGGTAAACGCCGTTACGCCCATTAAAGAGCCCATGGATCCCCAATGGATTTTCAAAATATATACCGCCATGACGAATATCAAAAAAGCCCCCAAAAACAAAAACCACCATTTTTCGCACGCGAGGCAAAGCCAGAAGAGTCCGATCGTGGAAGCGATTCCTTTACCGCCCTTAAATTTCAGCGTCACGGGGAAAATATGCCCGATGATGACGCACGCGCCGCAAAGATAACGCGTTACGTCGGAAACGACGATATCCGTTCCGGCGAATACATAGCCGCGAAAGACGAAATAGCTGACGACAGCGGGGATTCCCCCTTTGAACGCGTCGCTGAAAAAGGTCATAAGGCCGATTCCCCAGCCAAATTCGCGAAACATATTCATCGTGCCGGGATTTCCGCTGCCGATCGTGCGTACGTCTTTATGCTTGGTTTTTGAAATGAGAATAGCAAAGTTAAAACAACCGATAAAATAGCATATCGCCGCCATGAGAACGAGAATATACCAATTCTGTGCAAACGAAAATTCCTTCATTCCTCTTTCTCCTTCGTTCCGTTAAGCTTCTGCGCGTCGATCTCTTCGTCCTTCTTCTTTTCTCTCATAACGATCTTAATGGGCGTTCCCGAAAAGTCGTACGCGGCGCGAATCGTGTTCTCGAGATACCTCTCGTAGGAAAAGTGCATGAGCGTGGAATCGTTGACGTAAAGAGCGAACACGGGAGGTCTGACTCCCACTTGCGTCGTATAGAAAATACGCAGTCTTTTGCCGTTATAGGAGGGCGGCTCGTTCAGGCGGATTGCGTCCATCATGACGTCGTTCAAAGAACCTGCGGAGACCTTTTTAGAAGCGTGTTCAAAGACCTCGTCGGCGACGGAAAGAACTTTTTCCGTCCTCTGCCCCGTCTTCGCGGAAATATAAACGGATTTATAGTAATCCATAAACTTTAAATCCTGTTTCAGCTTTTCTTCAAATTTATTGATGGTATTTGTATCCTTTTCGACCAAATCCCATTTATTCATGACGATGACGGAAGGCTTTCCCTGTTCGTGCACGTAACCGATGATTTTTACGTCCTGTTCGGTAAGCCCCGCCGTGCTGTCAACGACTAAAATGCTGACGTCCGCCCGTCTCACCGCGTCAAACGCGCGCAGGACGGAATAATATTCTAAGTCGTCTTCGACGGCTTTCTTTTTTCGAATACCCGCCGTATCGATAATCGTATAATCTTTGCCGTTACAGCGGAATTTCGTATCGATGGCGTCGCGCGTAGTTCCGGCGATATCCGTCACGATCGTCCGTTCAAAGCCCAAAATTCGATTGACAAACGATGATTTGCCCGCATTGGGTTTCCCCACGACGGCGATCTTTAAGCTTTCGTCCGTCTGAATTTCTCCCCGAGGGAGATTTTTTACGACCTCGTCGAGCACGTCGCCGATCCCCTGAGAATGTTCCGCCGAAACCGGAAAGGGATCGCCGAGTCCGAGAGAATAAAACTCGAAGAGCTTATCGGGCGAATATTCGTCGATTTTGTTGACGACGAGAACGACGGGTTTTTTGCTTTTTCTCAGCTTTGCCGCCACATCGTAATCGGAAGCGGTAAGTCCCTCTTTTCCGTCTGTGAAGAAGAGAATCACTTCCGCCGTGTCGATGGCGACTTCGGCTTGCTTTGCGATGTGCTTCCACATCGTATCCTGCGATTTCAGCTCGATGCCGCCCGTATCGACGATCGTAAAATTTACGCCTCGCCAGCTCGCGTCGGCGTAAAGACGATCTCTCGTCACGCCCGGACGGTCTTCCGTAATGGAAATCTTGCGTCCGACGACTTTATTAAAAAAGACGCTTTTCCCTACGTTCGGACGACCTACGATAGCAACCAATCCATTAGCCATGTATTCCTCCTATTTCAGCGTAGAGAGAATGGCAAAATATCCCTCTCCGCCGTTGCGATTGATTCGTATATTTTTAAAATTGAGCTTTCTTTTCAATTCGCTCAAGGTCATATCGTCTAAAAAGACCTCTTCGAACTCCCTCATCGTATTTGCGGGAAGAACGACTTCGTCGAAGCGTTCTTTATAATTCAACAAAGCGTTCAAGATATCTCTTCCCGTAAGAAGTCCCGTGCAGGTAACCGTAGGTCCGAAGAAATCGTTTACGACGGAAAGCACGCGCGCGTCCAAATTTTCGATCTTTTCGTTGGCGGATTTGGTGATTTCTTCCATGATCCCTTTCGCCGAAACGCCGCATACGACGAGCGAAATTTTTTTCCTTTTCAGCTTGCATTTTTTTAAGCTTTCATAAAATTCCGAGATGAATTTCGTCGTCATGCCGACGCCGTTTTCGATCTGTTCGAAATCGCCGTAGAACGATTTGTCCTTCATCGGCTTTTCCGCACGAATAAAATACTCGTCGGCGGGAAGGAGAAAATTTACGCCGAACTCCCCGTTTAATCGGTCGACGAGCTCCAACATATCTGCCGCCGACTGCTTGGTAATATCCTCAATCGGAAACAGTCCTTCGCGGTATTTGGTGATCCCCGTGGGTACGACGGCAAGATCTTTGACCATGGGATACATTTTAAAAAGTTCCCTTGCCGTAAACTCGAACTCTTTTCCGTCGCTGATATTCGGAAGGACGACCGCCTGACAGTGAACTTCAATCCCCGCGTCCGTAAGCGTTTTCAGCTGTTCGCCGATCTTGCCGGCGAAACGGTTATTCAAAAGCTTTACGCGAAGAGCGGGATTCATACATTGAACGGAAACATACAAAGGAGAGAGCCGAAGCCGTATTACTCTTTGAATATCCGCGTCGGTCATATTGGTGAGCGTTACGAAATTCCCGCAGGAAAAGCTCATCGTATAATCGTCGTCCTTTACGTAAAGGCTCTTGCGCATACCCTTGGGCATCTGATCGACAAAGCAGAACACGCAATGATTCCGGCAGGTACGCATCTTTGAAACGGGCTCGATTTCAACGCCGAGATCCTCGTTTTCCTCTTTTTCGACGCGAAAGACCCATTCGTTCTTATCGTCCTTCACCCTCATGGAGAAAGACGGACGGGGCGAATAGAACAGAAAATCCAGTTCGTCCTCGGCGGGATATCCCTCTATCTCCGTAATCATATCGCCCGCTTGAAGTCCCAACGCCCACGCGCAGGAGCCGCGTTTGACTTTGGTAATTTTCAGCATAATTCGTCGAGTTCTTCGCCTTCTTTTAAAAGATAAATGCCGTCGAAGCCGTCCGTCTCCCGAAAGCGGACGAATACCTTTTCCTTCCAAGAGGTCGGGAGATTTTTTCCGATATAATCCGCCCGAATCGGAAGTTCGCGATGTCCTCTGTCGACGATCGAAAGAAGCTGTATGCATTTGGGACGACCGATATCGAGAAGCGCGGAAATCGCCGCGCGTACGGTTCTGCCCGTAAAGAGCACGTCGTCGCAGAGGACGACGCTGCGATCCGCTATGTCGAAATCGATGATCGTACCCAGCGGAGTCCCCTTCTTTAGCCCGATCAGATCGTCGCGATATAAGGTAGCGTCGAGAATGCCCATGTCGGGTCGAACGCCCTCGATCTTTTCCAATTTATCGCAAATGAGCTTTGCTACCTGAACGCCCCGCTTGCGGACGCCGACGACGGCGATATTTTCCGCGCCTCTGTTGCGTTCGGCGATCTCGTGAGCGAGCCGCGAAAAAATTCTGTTTAACGTTTCCCCGTCTGCTATTTTTTTCATCATCCTTTCTCCAAAGAATTCATCACTCTGCAAAAATAATCGGGCAGAGGCGCTTCAAACGTCATTTCCTTTCCCGTAGAGGGATGGGTGAGAATCAGCTTTTTGGCGTGGAGCAACTGTCCGTTTACCTCAAATTTTTGCTTTTTATAACCGTATACGGGATCGCCTACGACGGGATGACCGATATACTTGGCGTGCACCCTGATCTGATGCGTTCTGCCCGTACGCAAAGAAAATTCGGTAAACGTATACCCCTGCGGATAACGCTTTAAAACTTTATAATCGGTAATCGCAATCTTGCCCGTTCCGCTCTGCACAACCGCCATTTTTACGCGGTCGGAAGGGTCGCGCGCGATATCCGTCGTGATTCTCCCCTCGTCCTCTTTGACGATTCCTTCCAAGAGAGCGTTATAGATGCGACGACAGGTCTTTTCGGCGATCTGCCGAGAAAGCTCCACGTGCGCCCTGTCGTTTTTGGCTACTACGAGAAGTCCGGACGTATCCTTATCGATCCGATGAACGATGCCGGGACGGATGACGCCGTTGATTCCGCTCAATTTATCGAGGCGGAAAAGCAAGGCGTTTACAAGCGTGCCCGTCGTATTTCCGCCGCCCGCGTGAACGACCATGCCCTGCGGCTTATTCACAACGGCGAAATCGTCGTCTTCATATAGAATGTCGATGGGAATGTTTTCAGGTCTCACCGAAAGCTCGACGGGATCGGGAAGCATGACCTCTATCCTGTCTCCCGTCCTGACGCACTGTCCCGCCTTTACTTCGCTTCCGTTCAGCGAAACGAATTTATCGTCGATGAGCTTTTTGACCGCCGAACGGGTAAGCTCTTCGATATGCTCCGAAAGAAATACGTCTATGCGCTTAAAATTGTCCTCCGCCGTAAAAAACCGTTTATCCATTATCCGAGCCGACTTCATCCTCTTCGGACTCTTTTGCCGATTGCTCCTCCAAAGAGACGTCCTCTCGGATACGCTTCGATTCAATAGTTTCTTCTTTCCCGCCAATTCCCTTTTCTTTCGACTTTTTCCTTTTGAATACGGGAATCAGTGGATCCGCGCTGAAAAAGACAAAATACAGCACGAGAATAACGCCTCCGAAGGAGACGAAAAAATCCGCGAGATTGCATACGCCGAATCCAAAAAAGGACACGTCTACAAAGTCTCTCACGCCGGGAATCGCCCCCGAAAGCCACATGATGCGGTCGACGAAATTGCCCACGGCGCCCGCTTCGATAACCGCAAGAAGTATCTTTAAGAATTTATTTTCGCTCTTTATTTTTACGAAGGCAAAAGCGATGACGAGCATGACGACGCACGTCAGGATCATGACGACAATCATAGCGATCCTGTTATCGTCAAAAAGACTGAACGCCATGCCCGAATTGTAAACGAGCGTGAGCTTGATCATCTTTGGAATAATAACCTGCGAGGGATGCGTTCTCACCGCCCACGCTTTCGTGAGAAGATCGAACGCGAGCAGAGCGGCAAATACCAAAATGCCGACTCCGTCAATAATCAGTGTTTTTTTCGTCGGTTTCTTCATCGTCAAAAATAACAAACTCCTTATTTTCTTCGCCGTCGTCCTCGACGCCGAGTTCGCGACAAAGCGTTTCCAAATCTTTTTCGGCGGGAAAAGCGAGTTCGTAATCAAAGCCGTTCTCTTCGCCCAACACCTCGTCGAGCCTATCGAAAAAAGAGGAAAATTCGGCGCAATCGTCCGCTTCCGGATACTTTTCTTTGATTTCCGCAGCGAGCGCGCGACATCGGTCGGAGAGAAGCCGAAGCCCTTTCAACTGATTCTTCACATATGCCTCAGAACGTTCTTCTATCCTTTTTCCCGCTTCGACGGAGCCGATGATAGCGGAAGAAATCTGACTCTCCTTGCCCTCGTATTCGGAAACTTTGGCGGACAGTTCTCTGTTCTTTTGAATCAGTTCGTTGATTCGCGTCTGCTGAGACGCGATCTTGTCCTTATACTCCCCTACGACTTTCGATAAAATCGTCTTTACTTCCTTTTTCGAGTAATGGTTAAATAGCATGGCGTTTACTTTCCGTCTTCCCCGTCTGATTTTTTATCCGAAGTATCTTTATGGTCGTCAACGCCCGCGGGATTTTCCCCCTCTGCGGTCGCTTCGGCTTTTACGGTTTCCCTGTGATAAAGCTTGGTCGCCAAATTCCATCTGTCATATTTCGGCTCGTCCGTCTGATAACATTTCACAAAAACTCCTATTCCGTAAGGATCTCCCCTCTCAGAGCCGATGAACTTCCCCTCTCTTTTTTTGTTAACGACGAGAAGGGCGATAATACCCGCCGCGCCGAGCACGATCATGCCGATGGAGGTTATCCGCGAATACATGACGTCGCTTCCGCCGAGAATATACGATTCATCGCGCAAAGGCTCCATGATCGACCTGACGATCCCGTAGAACATAACCATAGCGCATCCGAGAAGCCCGTTCGGTTTTTTTCCGAAATTCCACGCGAGCGAGAAGAGAAGCGCGAAGATGAGCACGTTGACGCAACCCTCGTAGAAGAAGAGGGCGTAATGCCATTCGCCGACGCCATCGATATAAACCGCCACGGGGAAGAATTGAAGAGCCTCGTTGGAAACGACTCTGCCGTAGACCTCCTGATTGAGGAAGTTCCCCCATCTGCCGATCGCCTGCGCGATGGGGATCGTGGGAAGAACGCAATCCGCTAAGCGGAAAAAAGGAATTTTCTTTACGAGACAGAATACGAGCCCCGCGCCGATTCCCCCGATCAGAGAGCCCAAAATGGACATGCCGCCTTCGCGGGTATTCAGCCAATGCCGAACGGGAACGCCGTCGGTGATGCAATAAAAAAGTCTCGCTCCGACAATCGCGCAAGGCACGCAGATAACGAACCCTAAAAGTAACATTTCTACCGACATATTTCTTCTTTTAATCAACAATCCCGAAAGAGCCGCCGATACGGCGATGGCGATAACCATCAACACGGCGTACCAATAAATTTTAAAGTCAGTGCCGAACAGATAAAAGCCGGGATTATCCAATAATGAACTTAACAAGCGCTATCTCCTTTTTTTGCGATGATATTTTTTTCATTATACAACAAAAAAAGCCGTTCGTCAACCAACGGCTTATCTATTTTTTATTTGCTTTTACTCTATTTTCATTTTTAGAATATTCGATTTATTAAACACGGGAATAAAAAGAAACACAAGGAAGTAATTGACTGCGCTCACAATCGAAGAGAGCGCGATTTTTGCCGCGAGATAGAGTCGAAACGTCTTTTCGTAAACGCCCCCGTACAGAATGACTTTGACGTACAGATAATTGGAATAGGCGCCGAGTCCGCAGGTAAGCGAAAGATACATGAGCAGAACGCTGATCGCGGCTTTCAGATATACGCCGCCTTTGAAACGAAAACGAACAGCGTTCATGACGACGCCGGGGATGAAGGCGAAAAGTCCCGTACATATACCCGTCAACGGCCAGTACACGCCGGACGGATTGAGGAGGTATCCGATGACGTCGCCCAAAAAACAAATGAGAAAGCCGGGAATAGGGCCGAAGATCGTTCCGATATAGAATGCGACAAAGTAAGTGAACGATATCTTCATCGTCGGCGTTACGTCGATAGAAAACATATTGACAATAATGGAAAAGGCAATAAAAATTCCGACGTACGCGACCTTTCTCCCCGGAGCGGAATCGAGAAAATAGCGTGAGAAAAACCAGCGTTTTAATTGGGTTAAATGCATAAAAAAGACCTCCGGAAATTTTCAGAGGTCCGCGAAATAAATAGGGCTTTTCGGCTCTCCTCTTCACATAAAAAAGCGAAAAGGAGCATCTCAGCCGTTGTTTAAAGCGGACGCGCCGTTGCACCGCAGGGGTGGATCCGCCCTTTCGTCTGCCGACAACGTCCCGTTCGGCAGCGCTTTACGCACATACGGCTACTCATGATTGACGTTATTATATGGCAAATTTTAAAAAAAGGCAAGGGAAAGCACATATATTTTTAAAAATCTGATAAAACTTATTAGTATGATTCTTATCGTTATCCGCACGGCCGTCATTTTTTTTACGTTACTGATCATTATGCGCCTGATGGGGAAAAGGCAAATCGGCGAAATGCAGCCCTATGAGCTCGTCATTACGCTTGTCATCGCCGAGCTCGCATGTATTCCCATGGCGGACGTATCCATTCCCCTTCTATACGGGATTCTTTCCATCGTTACGATTTATCTCCTACACCAAATCGTTTGTTTCCTCGACCTGAATTTTAAGGGCTGCAAATACGTAATCAGCGGAAAGCCAAGCGTCGTCATTAACAAAAACGGCGTAGACTACACGCAGTTGAAAAAAAACAATCTCGACGTGTCCGATCTGATCGAATCCATGCGTACGGCCGGATATTTTTCGCTTGACAGCGTGGAATACGGACTGTACGAAGCGAACGGATCCTTTTCCGCTTTGCCGAAGAGCGACTATGAAAGCAAAGACGAATCGCTTCCCCTGCTCATCGTCGATCAAGGGAAGTACGAATACGACAATTTAAAGCTGATCCATATAGATAAAAATTTCTTCGACAACCTATTAAACTCGCATGGGATAAAGAACGTAAAGAAAGTCGTCGTGATGACGCTTGACGGAAACGGAAAAATCTACTTACAAGAAAAGGGCAGAAAATACGTAGCCTTCACCTGTCGTCTGCCGGAGGGGATCGAATGGTAAAAACGATCGCGTCGATTATTCTCTCCTTTTTGTTCCTTATCGGAATATCCGTTTACGAAGATTATTACGTCAAAGGCGAATTTTTCGCCTTCGGAGAATCGCTGCAAACGCTTTACGACAAAACGGAAGAGGAAACTGCGACGGCGGAGGACGCTCTTTCCGTTCGCAAGCAATGGGAAAAGACGAGAGAAAAGGTACACGTATGGGTTCCGCACAACGACGTGAACAGCATCGACAACTGGTTGAACGAAACCGTCGGCCTCATTCGGGAGGGCGAGTACAAACCGGCTTTGCCGAAAATCGTCGTGCTGATGGAGATGAGCAAAAATATTCCTTCCGCTTACTCGCCGACGCTCGAAAATATTTTTTAGGACGTTTTTCAAAGCCGAAAGATTTTTACAGAGAAAGGCTCCCGTCTGTTTTTCGACGAGAGCCGTATTGTTAAAAGATATCCATTCCGATAGGTTTCAAAAAAAGCTTTTCAAAACGTTCGTCGCTCTTCGCCTTACCAAGCGCCCAAACCGTCTTGCCGACGATCGCCTCCACGGTCATGTCTCGCGCTTCGATGAGTCCGAGCTCTGCTTTAACCCCGCCCACCTTATAAACGCCCATGTCGCTGCCCTCGTGAGGCACTTGCGTGGTGACAATAACCTTTACGCCCTTCTCCCGCAACGCCTTTACCGCGCGCTCGAATTCGTCGTTTTCATAATAAGGAAGCCCGCCCACGCCGAAGCTTTCGATGACCACGGCGGAAGAATGTTCCGAAAGAAAATAAAAGACGTCCGCCGCCATGCCGGGGATCAGTTTAATGACCGCCACGGACGGATCGATCTTTTTGGCGAACACGAGATCGCCGACGATTTTTTCTTCGATAAAATACTTAACCTTTCCTCCCATAACCCAAGCGACTTCGGGATAATCGATGCTCGAAAAAGCGTTAAAGCTCTTCGTTCTCGTTTTGCGCGCGCGCGTGCCGAGAATGACCTTCCCGTCGAACACGATATGCGTGCCGTGCGCTTTATCGTCGCAGGCGTAGACGAATGCGTCGTATAGATTGGCGCGCGCGTCGGTATCTCTCAGATAGATCGACTTCTGCGAACCGGTAACGACAATCGGCTTACGGTTATTCTGCACGAAGTAGGACAACGCCGCCGAGGCGTATGCCATGGTGTCCGTTCCGTGCGTAATGACGAAGCCGTCGTATTCCTCGTATTTCTCTTTGACGATCCGGCTGAGGAGAAACCAATCCTGATAGCTCATATTCGTGCTGTCCTTATTGAACGGCTGTAACGTGACGATCTTGCAGAGGGAATCGAGCTCCGGCACGTACTCCAAAAGCTCTTTAGGAGTAATGACAGGCGTTAAAAGTCCGCCTTCGGGTCTGGACGCGATCGTTCCGCCCGTTGCGATAAAGAGAATATTTTTCATACGGTGAAATTGTAGCACGAAAAGAAAAAATTGTAAACCGTTTTCCCTCTTTTCGATCTCTTCCCTTAAAAAAGTTTCAACGCCCTATCGACGCAGACTTCTTATAGAAAAAACTCCCTTCCGTCGTCCGAAAGGGAGAGAAAGGAGCTTTTCATTACTTATTTTCGAGCGTCATTTCGCGAATGACTTCGTCTTGCTGCGCAAGACGGATGCGTTCCGCTTCTTCGTGATTTTCGTCCACGCGTCCGACATAAGGAGTCTCCTCCTGCGGGCTGCCGCCGAGTTCTTCGACGATTTCATTGTCTATTGTGGGATTCTGTAATAAATTTGCTTGATAATTCGACATTTTCCCCTCCCTTGCTCTATTAGTATGTGTATTTTAGCATAAAATGACAAATTTTTCAAGATATATTCGCAACTTTTTTTAAAATAAACATTCTTGTATAGACGGGATTGGCGCGGGCGGCGGGATCGGTATCGTCGAAAATACCGTCGAGGACGAGACTTCCGTTCATCAAAACGTCCCCTCCCGCCAAATAAGAAACAGGCTTGGGATAATTTTCTTGCAGACGCGAAGAGACCTCGTAAATTTCGTCTTCGTCCAGTCCTTTCAAAGAAAACCGATGGTTTTTTATCCCCACTCTCTTTTCCTTTACGCAGACGACGGCGATAGCTTCCTCGTTCGAAACGAAAGAAAAGCCCGCGACGTTGTCCTTGAACGCGTCGCCAATACGGTAAAATTTTCCGTATTGAAAGGTTCTGCGATGTTCTTTATAAAAAGCAATTTGCCTTTTTATCGTCTGCAATTCTTCTTCGGAACATTTCGTCATATCCATTTCGTAGCCGAGATTGCCGCAACAGGCGACGTTGAAGCGCGTCTCTAACGGGGACAGGTTCCCGCTCTGTAAATTCGGCGAAGAAGACACGTGCGATCCGAACGTATTGACGGGATAGGCGTAAGAGGTTCCGCTCTGAATATAGAGGCGTTCCCGCGCGTCGGTATCGTCGCTGACCCACGTCTGCGGCATGAAGCAGAACATACCCAAATCGTATCTGCCGCCGCCGGAAGCGCAGGACTCGAACAACACGTCGGGAAATTCTTTGACGAGCTTATCGAGTACGCGGTAAAGTCCGAGAATATATCGGTGGTAATATTCTCCCGCCGCGACGGAGGGCGAATAGCAATCCGTCATAAATCGGTTATAATCCCATTTGACGTAAGAGGCCTTGCATAGACGAATAACCCCTGCGACGGCGTTATAGATATAGCTTTGCACCTCTTCGTTTACAAGGTCAAGCATGAGCTGGTTGCGAATGCGGAAAGGCTCTCGTCCTTCCGGTTTCATGGCATATTCGGGGTGAGCTCGATAAAGCTCGCTGTCCTCGCTGATCATTTCAGGCTCCATCCAAATGCCGAAGTCCAATCCCTTTGCCCTCGCGTAATCGGCAAGACGGGCGATCCCGCCCGTTTTCGAAGCGTAATCAAACCAGTCGCCGAGAGAGGAACGATCGGAATCTCTATGCCCGAACCAGCCGTCGTCAAGGACGAAGAGCTCCGCTCCGACTTCGGCGGCTCTGTCGACAATCGCCTTTATTTTTTCCTCGTCGAAATGAAATTCAGTACCCTCCCAATTGTTGACGAGGACGGGACGTTCTCTGTCCTTCCATTTTCCGTTTAAAATATGCTTCTGCACAAAATCGTGCATATGGGCGGAGACTTCGTCTTCCGTTTCTCCCCACGTCATGACCGCTTCGGGCGAAACGAATTTTTCTTCGGGAGCGAGATTCCACGAGAACATAAAATCGTTGATCCCCGTAAGAAAACGCGTTCTGCCCAATTCGTCGCATTCAACGCTCTCCTTATGGTTGCCGGAGTATACGAGATTAAAGCCATATACGCCGCGTTTCCCTTTCAGCATGACGAAAGGATTATGAAAGGGGGAGGAAGAGCCGGTTTTGGAATCGTTTACGCACAAGCCCGCCTTCAGCTTCGTTTCATGTTTTTGCCGCTCGAAGCCCCAGCCGCCGTCGAAGGTAATAAAGGTATCATCGTTCCCCCACAGCTCGAACTGAAGAGAAGAAAGTTTTCTGATTTTTATCGCCTCCTTTCCTCTATTGATTACTTCGGAAGAAACGGCGACGACGTCGCATCCCTCATAGACGGTATAGTACTGACCGATCTCCAAGCCGGAAGCGTCGTCCCGATAGATAAGCTTCGCCGTTTCCCCCTTTCCTCTCGAAGAAGGAAGAGGCGCAAGATCGGGTTTTTCACATTTTTCGGCTCCGACAAAACGGAAACGGGAGGCAAACGCGCCGCAAGGATATTCGGCCAAAAAGTAAGGTTCGCGGAAATCTCCGTCTCCAAAAGAGGAGAGAGGGGTCAAAGGCGTGCGATTGCCCCCAAAATCCGTTTCCGGCTGTAAGATAGCGTACTCTCCCTGCGTCTTAATTTTTTTGCCGAAATAGAGATACTGAGGAACTCCTCCTCCGAGTACAAGCGAGGTTTCCTCCATATCCGCCTTCAAAAAATTTTCCGTAATATTCCACATAAAAAACACCTCCGAGATATAACCGAATTATATCACGGAGGAATCCTTTCGTCAATACATTATCTGTTTTTTGCACCCCTATTGTTTGTTTACATCCCTAACATAAATATTCCTAACCATAATCGACGGTTGTTTCCTTTGTATCTTATCGGCGTACCGCTCAAAATTACTCCTCGCACACATTTCAAATTATAAAAGTCGGAAAAATTCAAATTCCTTCCCAAACTTCACGACGAACCCACTGTTCGTTAAATATTTTGAATAAATTTCTCAAGGATTATTTAATAATGTGTTCATTGGACGGATCTTTTACTTTTTGCGATTGCCTGCCTATTACGGGAGTTTTTTATTTTTCTCCATAGAGTAACCTTTTTCCCTCGCTCGCCGGAAGAAATGTTTTTTTACAAAAAAACGAGAAATTATCGATAAACGACAAATCTCTCGTTTTTTGGAGCTACTAGCCGGATTCGGACCGGCGACCTGCTGATTACGAATCAGCTGCTCTACCAGCTGAGCCATAGTAGCGTTTTTACCACCTTTAACTATTATATCAAATCTTTTAAGAAAAGCAAGCGTTTTTCATGTACTTTTTTGAAAAATATTTAAAATTTTTTCTTCAACGCCGCCTCCTTTACGAAGAAAGACAGGAGAGAAAAAATCCAATATATAGCGTATTATTTATTACATAATATACAATATATATTATAGGTTAAAAAATAGCCGATCCGTCGATCGGCTAAAAATTTTTGATTATAAAAGATTATCTCGGCGTCTTCTAAGAATATCTCCTCGCTTCAAGGAATACGGACAACGAATGGCGTACAACTCCTGCACGAGTTTTCCGTCGTCGCACAGTTCCCCTTTGGAATTATAAAATTCAGCAACCGTAAAAGTTTTTCCAAAGTTATCGTCCGCGCTTAGAATTTGTAAAACGTCGCCTTTTTTGAAACGATTCCTCATTTCAACGATTGCAAGTCCTTCTCTTTCGCCGCAAACATTTGCAATATAATCGCAATCGCCCTTTTCCTGCGTATTGTTATAATTTACCGTTTCGTTGTTCTCGCCAAGCATATACGCAGTCGTATAGTCGCGATGCGCAGTATTATAAAGCTCGCGGACAAGCGTCTCCTCTACCCCGTTATCGATCGCGCGACGGTAAGCGTTAACGACGGTAGCGAGGTAATATTCGCTCTTCATTCTGCCTTCTATCTTAAAAGAACAAATTCCGCTCTCCCGCATCTCTTTCAAATAACGAATCATATTGAGGTCCTTGCTGTTCATGAGATAAGAACCTTTATTGTCCTCCGTGATCTCAACTTCCCTTGCGCTTCCTTCCGAAGAAATCCTACGCAGAACATACTTCCATCGACACGCCTGAACGCAAGCGCCGCGGTTAGATTCGCGTCCGTCGAGATAATCGGACAGCAGACATCTTCCGCTATACGAAATACACATTGCGCCGTGTACAAACGCTTCCAGTTCAATTTCAGGAACAAAATCATGAATCTCTCGTATTTCTTTCAACGATAGCTCGCGCGCAAGAACGACGCGGGAAAGCCCTTGTTCCATCCAGAACCTTACCGCGTATTTATTCGTCGTGTTCGCTTGCGTGGATAGGTGAATCGTAAGTTCCGGCGCGACGTTTTTCACCATATAAATAACGCCCGGATCGCTGACTAAAACGGCGTCAACGCACATATTTCGAAGAAACTTCAAATATTTTTCCATTTCAGAAAAATCGGAGTTTTTTGCAAAAATATTGACCGTTACATATACTTTTTTCCCGAAAGAATGAACGACGTCTACCGCTTCGTCCAGCTCTTTTTTCGTAAAATTGTCGGCAAAAGTACGGAGAGTAAAATTTTTTCCTCCAAGGTATACGGCGTCGGCTCCAAAATGAAGCGCCGTCTTCAGCTTTGAGAGATTTCCGGCGGGAGCCAGAAGCTCCGGCTTGGACAAATTTTCCATCGTTTCCATATTCATTTCCACACTACCGTTTCACGGAGATCGCCACCCCGTCGCCGACGTCGAGGATCGACGTCATAAGATCCTTATCCGAGGACGCCGCTTCGAGATATTCTTTTATTTTATTGACGATCGATCGACGCTTATACGGCGTTTCCGTTTCGCCGCCGACCCAACCGAACAACAATACGTCGTCGGCAAAGATAACGCCTCCCCGACGAAGCAGGCGTTTCAAATCAAACAAGTAATTCAGATATTGCGCCTTAGGTCCGTCAAGAAAAATAAAATCGAAGGAAGCGTCGGGACTCATCATGTTGAGAATATCGCCGGCGTCGCCGAGATAACAAGTACACCGATTGGAGAACCCGAAATCGGAGAGATTTTTCTGCGCTTCCCTATATCTCGCTTCCTCTAATTCGATCGTGACAACCTTCAGATCTTTTAGCTGCGAAAGCATCGCCGCCGCGGATAAGCCTACCGCCGTACCCACCTCGAGGATTCGCTTCGGCTTTATCGCCGTTATTAAAGCAAGAAGCAGATTCAGCGTTTCATCGTCTACGACGGGAATTCCGCGCTCCGACGCATCCTTTCGTTTTTCTTTTATTTTTTCATCGATACTCAGTTTTACCAAAGAAGCCGTATATTTCATAAAATTCTATATATTGTGTATTATATCATACATAATTACATAATATTGTTGTTAAATATACATGATCACGGGTAAAATCAAGGGCGACTGTTTGGTTTTTCTAATCACATAATCATGCAAGTCCTTTTCTATCATCGAGGAAAGCGCATCGGAATCCGTTCCGGATAAATCTGTTTTTTCAAGAATATTTTTTACGATATTCAGCATTTCCGCCTCATAATTTCTTTCATCGGAAAGCATGACTCCCTTGTTTTTTATAACCGGATCGCCGACGACTGCTCCGCCGGATAGGGTGAGCGCGACGACAAACATCCCCTCGCTCGCGATTTGCTTTCTGTCCTTCATGACGGCGCTCGTACTGAAATCCTCGCTGCCGGAACCGTCGATGATGGTCACGCCCGCCGCAAAATTATTTCCGAGTTTTAAAGAATTGTCGGTGAGTTCCACGCAGTTGCCGATTTCGGGAATGATAATATGACTTCTATCCATACCCAATTCTTCCGCCAAAAGCGCGTGTCTCTTTAAATGGCGGTATTCGCCATGCACGGGAATAAAGAATTTTGGACGAAGCAATTTGTGCATGATCTTATGTTCTTCCTGACAGGCGTGTCCGGAAACATGAACCTTTTCAAGGCTTTCGTACACGACGTTCGCGCCCTTTTTATATAAATTATTGATAACCCGATAAATCATCTTTTCATTGCCGGGAATAGGCGTAGCGGAAATGATAACGGTATCGTTCGATCCGATGGTAACCTTGTTGAATTCGCCGTTTGCCATACGAGTGAGCGCGCTCATGGGTTCGCCCTGCGTGCCTGTAGATATGATGACGATTTCGTTATCGAAATAATTTTTGATTTTTTCCACGTCGACGAGAACGCCTTCCGGAATCGTGAGTTCTCCTATCTTGGAAGCCGCCTCCACAACGTTCAACATACTCCTGCCGGAAAGAGCGACTTTTCTGCGGTAACGTACCGCCACGTCGATAATTTGTTTAAGCCGGTGAACATTTGACGCAAACGTAGCGATAACAATCCTTCTCGTCGTATTTTCGGCGAAAAGATGATCGAATGTCGTTCCGACAACCGTTTCGCTCATCGTATATCCGGGTCTTTCGATATTGGTGGATTCGCCGAGGTAAAGGACGACTCCCTTGCTTCCGATTTCCGACACCCTGTTTAAATCGATCGCCTGCCCCGCGACGGGCGTAAGATCGATTTTAAAGTCTCCGCTGTGATAAATCATTCCGTAAGGAGTAGTAATCGCGAAAGCGACCGCGCCGGAGATGGAGTGGTTGACGTTTATGAGCTCGATTTCAAAACATCCAACCTTAAATTTATCGCCGGACTGTTTCGTTATCATCGAGACGCCCTGAATGCGGTGCTCTTTGATTTTATTGTCGGCGAGAGCCAGCGTAAGCTTTGTTCCGTAGATAGGCGTTTTCGGATCGATTTGCTTTAATAAATAAGGAAGCCCGCCGATGTGATCCTCATGCCCGTGCGTAATTAAAATTCCTTTAATCTTTTCCTTATTTTTCGCCAAGTATGAAACGTCGGGTACGACTAAATCCACGCCCGGCATTTCTTCGTCCGGAAAGGACAGACCGGCGTCGATAACGATGATGTCGTTCCCATATTCGATCGCCGTCATATTTTTTCCGATCTCGCCGACGCCGCCGAAAAAGAGCACCTTTACGGGCTTCTTATTTTTTCCTTTTTGCCCTTTTTTGCCTTTCGCGTTCTCTTGCTGCAGATCGACGGAAATTTCATTCTTTTCGCTTTTCTTTTCCGCCGCCTTTTTACCGAAATTCCGCGCCGATATTTTAGGGGAGGATCTCTTTTCTTTCTCGGAATTTTCCGACAAATACTCGTTTGCCTTTGCGATTTGTTCGTCCCTCAGGCGCTTCCTGTCGTCTGCGGCGGCTTTCCCTGAAAGCCTGCTTCTGTCCGCAGCCTTGTTCCTCTTTACAGAGTCCTTTACAACCGGCTTGTCTTTCCGCGCGTTTTTTCCCTCCGCCGCGCTTTTTTCTTTTTTGTTCGCCGCGCTTTCGGAAAAATCAGAATCATTCTTGCGAGAATGATTCTCGCCGGACTTCTTTTCCGCCGTTTCTTTTACGGAAACTTCCTCTTTAGCGTCTGCACTTTTACCGAGATAAGCCATATGAGAAAAAACGTCCGATTCGCGTTTTTTTATCTCGGTTCCACGGGAGGCGTTTTTTTCGACCGCCTCGTTCTTTTGCCGGCTCGCGCCGGCTTCTTTCATATTTTCGTTCAAATATATACAACTCCTTTATTAGGATAATCATTTTTCCAGTATAAGTTTACACTAAAACCCAAAAAAAGTAAAACGATTGAACGCCCTTTTACGAAGAAAAAGACGGCTGAAAATGGGAAAAATACAATCGAGAAATAAAGTTTTAGTAAAACACTTGCAAAAAACACAGTCGAGTATTATAATAAAAGAGTACTAATTTTTCAGGAGATAATATATGAGAGCCTATAATTTTGCCGCGGGTCCTTCCACTCTTCCCTTAGAGGTCCTTGAAGAAGCTCAAAGAGACCTCCTCGATTTCAACGGAACCGGAATGTCCGTGACGGAGATTTCGCACAGAAATAAAAAGTTTGTCGCCGTCGTCGAAGAAGCCGAAGCCGCTTTACGAACGCTTCTAAACATTCCCGACGATTACGCCGTTCTCTTTGTCCAAGGGGGCGCAAGCCAGCAATTTGCCGCCGTTCCTTTAAATTTAAAAAAAGGAGATAAAGCGGATTACATCGTAACGGGAAATTTTGCCAATAAAGCCTATCAGGAAGGTCAGATTTATTACGGAGAGGGCGCAAGGTGCGTCGCATCCTCCAAAGACAAAAATTTTACTTATATTCCCGACGTTGACGCGATATCCTTCGATCGGGACGCCGACTACGTTCATATCTGTTCAAACAACACGATCTTCGGAACCAGATATATAAAGTTTCCCGAAACGGGCGATATTCCTTTGGTCGCCGATATGTCCTCTGAAATTCTTTCGAGAGAAATCGACGTGAGCAAATTCGGCGTCATTTACGCGGGCGCGCAAAAAAACGTCGCCCCTGCGGGCGTTACCATCGTAATTGCGAAGCGCGATCTGATTCAAGCGCCTTTATCGATCTGTCCCACCATGCTCAAATGGAAAATTCAGGATAAGGAAGGAGATCATTCCCTTTACAATACCCCTCCCTGCTTTTCTATCTACATGGCGATGCTCGTCATGAGAAGATTAAAAAATCTCGGAGGAATCAAGGCGATCAACGAAATCGACGAATATAAAGCGGGCCTTCTTTACGACTTTATCGATAATTCCTCTCTCTATAAGAACAATGTACAAAAGGAATACCGTTCCATTATGAACGTTCCCTTTGTTACCGGAAGCGAGGCTCTCGACGCGAAATTTGTCGCCGAAGCGACGAAGGCGGGACTCGTATCCTTAAAAGGACACAGATTGGTAGGCGGTATGAGGGCTTCCATTTATAACGCTATGCCCGTCGAGGGAGTAAAAGCGCTCGTCGAATTTATGAAAAAATTCGAAACGGAAAATAGATAATTTACGGAGAAATTGATTATGGCGACAATTTTAAAATTAAACGCGATCAGCTCGATTGCGGACAGCGTCTTCCCCTCTTCTTACGTCTATACCGAAAAGGCAGAGAATCCCGACGGCATTATGGTCAGAAGCGCTTCTATGAAAGATTACGATTTTGCAGCTAACCCTTCCCTCGTAGCGATTGCGCGCGCAGGAGCGGGCACAAACAACATCCCCTGCGACGTATGCGCGGAGAAGGGAATTATTGTATTCAACACCCCCGGAGCAAACGCAAACGCGGTCAAAGAACTCGTCCTCTGCGAGCTGTTTCTCGGCGGAAGAAAAATTGTAGACGCGGCGAACTGGGTTCAGACGCTCGGCGAAGACGAAAACCTATCGAAGACGGTCGAAAAAGGAAAAGCGAAGTTTGCCGGACAGGAAATTATGGGCAAAACGCTCGGCGTAATCGGTTTGGGTGCGATCGGAGCGATGGTCGCCAACACGTCGCTGGATCTCGGCATGAACGTCATCGGCTACGACCCGTATATCTCGATTCAGGGCGCGTGGGCGTTAAACAACAAAGTAGCGAGAGTTACGGATATCAAAGAAATTTTTAAAAATTGCGATTATATCACGATTCACGTTCCCTTAACGCCGGATACCAAAAACACCTTTTCCGCAGAGACGCTCGAGCTCTGTAAGGACGGCGTGGTCGTCATCAATAATTCGAGGGGCGAGCTCGTCGATTCCGCCGCAATGGTCGCCGCCGTCGAAAGCGGTAAGGTTTCGAGATATATTACGGATTTTGCCGAACCCGACTTTATCGGCAAAGAAAACATTCTCTGTCTTCCTCACCTCGGCGCGTCTACGCCCGAAGCCGAAGATAATTGCGCTTATATGGCGGCGTCCGAGCTCGTCGATTACATTGAAAACGGAAATATTACCAACAGCGTAAATTATCCCGCTTGCTCTATGGCGAAAGAATCGCCGGCAAGGCTTACCGTCATGCACAGAAACATCAAAGAGACTCTCTCAAAAATTCTCAATCTCGTATCCGCGCAGGGAATTAACATCGAGCATATGCTCGATAAATCCAAGGGAGATTACGCTTACCTCATTCTCGACTTAGACAAAGCGCCTTCTGCCAGCTCCATCGAAGTGATCGAATCCTTGCCGGAAGTCATTCGCGTAAGATCGCTTTAACGGAGCGTAAGTAAAGAAAGAAAAATACGATTGGGAAGAGGATCGCCGATCGGGAGGAGGGAGAAACTTATGAACTTATTCGAAGCGGCAAGGGAGGCTTACTCCTTTCGGGAATTGGCGTCTTCTTTTTTGACGACGATATTGACGGTTTACGGGATAACGTTCGTTTTCGACCTGATTTGCGTACCGTTATTTTTAAAAAAATTTTTCCGACTGTACAACGTTCAATCGGATAATGATTTCGTCATGTCCTCTTCTACGGAATTTTCCGACGGAAAAAGTATTCTCCCCCTGAACGTATGGCTCATGCTTATAATTCCCTATTATTACGTTTATTTTTTTCTTCATTACGCATACGTATTGAAGAAGCTGTATCCGAATGGGAATATCCGCCTCTCTCCGTATTATGTTTTTTCACTCGGAATTACCGTCGTTTGTCTGATAGCAATGGTTTTTTTACAGTTTTCGATAAGCGCGTACAATCAATTCAACGACGATCCGATCAACGCATCGTTTATCTTTATACCGGCAATCGTTATCCTGATCGGTAACTTTATCTGCTTTCTTCAACTGCTCCTGACCATACGAAAGAATTTCTATCTTCCGGAGGTCCTGAAGGAAGAATAAACAGGCGTTTATAAGCAATTGCGGCGTCAATTTGTTTTGACGCCGTAATTTTTTATATTCTGTTTTAACTGATTCCCGTTTTGGGTCTTTGTTCCGGAACGGAAGCGCATCTCAAAGCGGAAATGTAAGCTTCGTATTCCTCGTCGGTCAATTTTTTGATTTTTGATTTTTTCTTTTTAGGCATAATACTACTTCCTCCGAAAAAATTTTTCTGAACATAGTATCGGCGATTTTCGCAAGAAATATTCCCGAAATTTCAGAGAACGCGGCGTTTTAAAAAATAATGCAAACGACTCCGCCCCTCCCCTCGTTTACGATGCGCGTTACCGTTCTGCGCATCTTTTTACGGACGTTATCGGGCATAGACGCCATTTTTGAAGACAGTCCTTCGTTGACCAGCTCCCTCAAAGATTTTCCGAACATATCCGTATCCCATATCCTCTCCGGCTCGCTGTCAAATCGCGAAAGCATATTTCGTACAAATTCTTCGCTTCGCTCTCTCGTGCCCATCATGGGAGAAAATTCGCCGGTTACGTCTATCTTCATGATGTAATAGCCGGGCGCGCTCGCCTTTAAGCTTACGCCGTATCCCGCGCCTTGCCGTATCATTTCCGGCTTTTCAAGCGTCATGTCGTCGCTCGCCGGCGCGACCATTCCGTAACCGTTGATCTCCGCTTCTTCAAACGCCTGCTTGATCCGATCATAGCTGCGTTTCGACTCGGCAAGCGTCTTTACGTAATTCATCAGCTTACAATCGTCTGAGAGATCTTCGCCGCACTCTTCTCCGAGTATTTTATAAAAGACCCCCTCCTTCGCCGTAAGCTCGATAACGGCGCTGCCGTCTCCGAGGTTCATGTTGCAGGAAACGGGCGGCGCGACGTAGTCGCTTTCGGCAAAACACTTTTCAAAGAGGGAACAATCTTTCATCTTTTTTACGAAAGGAGCCGTCTTACGGATTTTTTCCGCGACGTCGGAAATAATCTTCGATTGCTCGGGCAAAACCTGCATCCAATCCGGTATATTGAAATCGACGTTCGTAACGGGAAATTCAAAAAGCGTCTCGCTGAGCACGTAGCGAAGATCTTCTTCCGTCATCATGGAACAATTGACGGCGAGGACGGTATTATGGTATTTTTCTTCCAACTCCGCGACAAGCTTCCGCGTTTCAGCCGAAGATCCGTTGACCGTATTCAGAAGAATGATGAAAGGTTTGCCGATCTCCTTCAATTCCCTCACGGTACGCTCTTCCGCACGGACGTAATTTTCACGGGGGATATCGGTAAAAGAGCCGTCGCTCGTTACGAGAACGCCTATTGTGGAATGCTCTTTGATGACTTTTTCCGTACCCAGCTCCGCCGCTTTTTCAAAAGGCATGGGCGACGCGCTCCAAGGCGTGTTGATCAGTCTCGGAGAACCGTTCTCTTCAAAGCCGAACGCTCCTTCGACGGAATAGCCCACGCAATCGATCAAACGAACTCTCGCCTTCGCCGAAGCGCCTCCCCCTCCCAAAGAAATTTCCGCCGCCTGCGAAGGAACGAATTTCGGTTCGGTCGTCATGACGGTCTTTCCTTCCGCCGATTGGGGCAACTCGTCGTTCATCCTCGCCTTTGCCTCCCCTTCCGCGTTCGGTAAAACGAGGGTTTGCATAAATTTTTTGATAAAAGTCGATTTGCCCGTACGCACGGGACCGACAACCCCTATATAGATATCTCCGCCCGTACGCTTTTCGACGTCGAGATACACACCCGCTTCTTCCATATATAAAAAACCTCCGCTTCATACTAAACATTCACGGTTTAATGTATGCGGAGGATTCTTTATTTATGATAGCAAGCCGTCCGAATCTTCTTTTTGCTCCTTTCCGCCGATCGGCGAAGCTCCGAGCGCGTCGGATGCTTCGGAATCCGGCATTCCGTGAATCTGACGGAAATACGGATCGTCGGAAAAATCTCTTGGCTCGTTATACTCGCCGCCCAGCGCCTCGACGGCGTATTTTAACTCCTGAAATTCGACGTAATTGATATCTTCGCGACGGATTTGCTCCAAAAGATACGGTAAAGCCCTGTCGTCGCCGTAGGAGGCCAAAAAGCTCGCGTACATGGGAATATCATCGAGATTACCCAGAAATTCCTTTAAAAGCAACTGAAAGACCCGTTCGTCTTTCGTCTTTATCCGAGCGATGAGATCGAGCGCATAATCCTTTTCGACGTTCCTTTCAATCATTGAAAGAAGACGATCCCGAACGACGTCGGCGTTCGATTTGACCATGTCCGCTGCGGCGTCCTTGACGTCCTCGTTCCATTTATCGCCGCAGATAATGTCGAGATACAGAGGAAACGCCCGCTCGTCCGTCCCGTTTATTGTAATACCGTAGGTCACGAGCGTTTCATCGTCGCTGTTCAACAAATCGAGAAAAACGTCGCTGTTCCTCCTTTCCATTTCGCGGCACAAAAAATCAGACACGGGCACCTCGTTTTTTAAATGCTCTTTCAGCGTTTCTACGAGCGTATCGTCGTCCATAGCCGCGTAATAGAGATTCGGCGTCGTTCCGACGGAGCTCAAAACGGTATCGCCGAATTTTTCATATAATTTGGGGATAATATCGCTCCACTGTTTTTCGCTGTATTTCGTCGTATTGCTTTCAATATATTCGGAAATTTTTTTATCGAAAATCCCGTCAAAATCGATGAGCTTCATTGCTATTCATCCTCCGGATTAAAATCTTTAAAATCAAAAAGGTCTTCCGCCTCGCCGTCCGAAAAAGCGGCTTCGTCGAGCGCCTCCTCTTCTTCCGTTTTCATACAATCGGGAAGAAGCTCCGTCACCTTAAAAATATCCGCGCCGAAATCGGTAACCGCTTTCGATACATTGTCTTTCTCTTTTGCCAAATCGGAAAGAAGATAGACGGCGCATTTCAAAGACGCCTCGTCGATCTCCTCCATATTGCGCTTTTTTACGGCGTAATCGTAAACGCGTTGCGTCGCTTTCGCTATGGAAAGAGGGCTCTTACGGATAAAAGGCATATATCTGGATATCAAATCGGCGGCGACACGTAAAAAAAGCTTGCGATGCTTCCTTCCCAAAGGGATCTTTATTAAGCGAAAACGGATATAGATGTTCCCGACAACGAATCCGAAAGAGCAAGGTCTGTTGCGCATGACCAGGTCGTAGACGCAGCCGATCTTGACGACGTCGGCGACTTCGTAACGGAGAAATTGCGTCTGAATAAAATCGCCGAATCCGATCTTCCCCGCAACGGACAGCGCGAAGCGCTGGAGCTCTAAATCTTGTCCGTCAAATTCGTCGAAACACCAATTGAAATATTCGAGGATTCTGTCGTTCGTATCTTCGTCGAGTTCCTCGACGTATTTCTTCTTCAATCCTTTCAGAAATTTGATGCGGAAATCCCTCTCTTTCTGAGAAACGCGGTAAACGTACGGGATTTCAGGCTTATCGACTGCGTTGCCGTTTTGCAGCTCTTCCTCATAAGAAAGCATTTTCGAGAGATTCTCGCGAGCGACGCCCGCTTCGGGATAGAGATTCAAGAGCTTATAAAAATGTCTTCGACTGTTTGTATAATCGGATATTTTGTATTCGCCTACCGCGAGAAAATATAAGACGTTCTTATCATACGGCATACGTTCTTCGAGAATACGGAATTTTTCGACCGCCTTGCCGTCGAGGCCGTTTTCGCAGGCAACCGTCGCTATCTTATAAATGGATTCCGTCGAATCGGTCTTTTTTTCGCAAAGCTCCTGAGCGAGCTGTCTGCTCTTATCGTATTCGCCCATTTCCGTGTAAACTGCGGCGAGCGTGGAAATCGTCTGAACGTCTTCGGGAAAACGAGACAAAACTTCCTTGCAGATCTCATATCCCTTTTGTAATTCTCCTTTTAAAACGTAACAGACGGCGAGAAGATTCCCCGCGCTGAGATATGCGTCCGACGCCTTATCGACCCTTTGAAGACGTTCGATCGCGCCGTCGAGATCGTTGTCCTTCAAAAGGCGAACGCTCTCGTTGATATCGTCCGCATAATCCGCCTTTGCCTCCGGATATACCAACCGGAGCGTCGGTTTTTGCTTTTGTTGGAGATATTCGGAAATATGAAAATCCTCAATGCGCCTTCCCTCCTTTTTTTCGGGATTGAGATTCGCGCAATCGATCATTTTTTTATAGTAAATCAGCGATTCCATTTCAAATCCGAGGTTCAGGTAATTAACGGCGAGACCTTCGTATACCTCTTCATCCGTTTCATACGACTTTCCGCCAAACTCGTTAAGATAAGAAAACCATATATCGATCGCGCGGGGGAAAACCTCGATTTCCTCGTAAATATCCGCATACGTCTCAAGGACTTCACCGTCCGCGCCGTACAGGCGGGCGCACTTATGCAAGAGAGAGAGGGCCTCGACGTATTCGCCGCCGCTCGCTTTTTCCAACGCGGAATCCATAAGCCGCTCGCGGCTGATGGTAAACCAGATTATTTTATTCTTCTCTTTTGCGTTTTTCATAAAACCTCTGTTAAGCTTTCTTTTCAAAAAGTTTATCGACGTCCTCTTTATCGAAATCGTAATCGGTATTGCAGTAATGACAATGCACGCTCACTTTCCCGTCCTGCCGTATCATGTTTTCAAGCTCTTCTTTATTCATCGCGAGAAGAAGCCCCTCGATAGATTCCCTTGAACAGAGGCAACGGTATTCCGCATTGTCTGCTTCCGTTTCGTTCGCGTCAAAATGCTCCTTTATGTACGATTCCAGACCTTTTTCTTTAACGAGCTCCGCAGCAGAAGAAAAATCTCTGATCGCAGCGAGCGCTTTCGCTTTCGCCTCGACCGAAGCGGAGGGCATAGGCTGCAAAAATATTCCGACGGAAGAGGAGCAACGTTTGTCTTCTCCGATGAGGACCTCCTCTTTTATAAAGGTAGGGAGCTGCTCGCTCGTGGCATAATAATCCATAAACAGCCGCTCTACGACGCCCGAGGATATGGGAACCGTACCGACAAACGGCTGCGAATAACCGTCGTCGCGAACAATCGTCATATAGCCCTCGTGTCCGATAACGTCGTTTTCGGCGCAATGCGTCTGAGGGTTTTCGATCGTTCCGCGCATATTCAAAGAGGAATCTCCCGAAATACAGATTGCGCCGCCGAAGCCGTTTCCTTTGATATTGGCGGAAACCTCCCCCGTAGAATCCTTCAGCCAGCTTGCCATGTAGGTCATCGCCGTTATCGCTTTGCCAAATACGATCGCGCCGACGGGAGAAAGGCGATGAATATCGATCGCGTCGTTTATCATCTGTGTGGAATCGACGGCGATTAAAGATACTTCGCCGTTAAAAACAAGCGTCCTTATAATTTTGTTCATTTTTGCTCCTTTTTATCTGTATTTGTTTCGCTCGCCGGAAGGAAGTTTATTCCTTACGGCAAACAAATTCTATTCTATCGCTTCCTTCGATCGGAGCTCCGAGATATCCTTCTTCTTTGACGATAAAAAATCCCGCTTCCTTCAATCCCCTTTCGATTTCTTCTATGGTATATATATAAAGCAAATGTTGCTCGTCGAAACGCTGAAAAAGATCGTTTTTCCGTCGGATAAATAACGTTACGTCCATCGTGACGACGTCCCCACGACGGGAATTAAGCGTGAGATAGGTGACGTCGTCGCGATCGTCGACGGAAACAGAGGAGGATACTTTATTGAAAAGCTTATCCTCGCTGCTGATATCGAAGAGAAAATATCCTCCCCTTTTCAACGCGGCATACACCCTTTTAAAGGCGGAAGCCAGCTTGTCTTTTTTAACGTAATTAAAACAGTCGTTGACGGCTACGGCAAAATCCGCCTTCTGCGGAAAACGAAAGGTAGTTACGTCCGCCTGAATAAAGGGAATTTTTAACCCTTCTTTGAAAGAGAGGCTCTCCGCCTTTACGAGCATTTCTCGCGAAACGTCCATGCCCGTCATAAAATAACCGCTTCTTTGCAACTCGCGAGTAAAATAACCGCTTCCGCAACCGATATCCAATCCAAAACAGAAATCTTTCGAGCATTCTCTCAGCGTCTGAATTAAATACTGCGACCATTCTTCATAGCCGCAGTCATCGTTGAGATATTCAAACCAATCCGCAAGCGCACTGTAGGCGGAAGGCTTTTCTTTTATCGGTACGTTCATAAATTAATCTCTTTGATTGAGCATCTTGGGAGCGGCTTTCTTCTTGACCTTTCCGTTTTTCTTGACTTCGGGTTGAAGCGCTTTTTCTCTCTCATCGAACTGCTTATTGTATTCGACGTATCTCGCGTCGTTCTTATGCTGATCCTCGTATTCTTTCTGCGACTGTACGATAGCGGTCTTACTCTCTTTCAGCTTGGCGAGATCCTCTCTCGAAAAGCTCTCGGGAAGCTCATAGACGCTCATTTCATCGTCAATCGGCTTCATGGGGCGGCTCATCAAATTGGATTTCCCTTCCGCTATCATGGCGAGCTTATACGCGTGAATCGCGCTCGATTCGTAGGAAGCTTCATTTTCTTCCTTCTTCGCATTGGGATTATAAAGGCCTCTGCCCACCTTCGCCCCTTTGACGTTGGGATTGACGAATTTATCGAACGCCCATTGCGTATAGCTCATCCAAACGAGGAGCGCGTAGGAAAAACCCATCAGAATATAAAAGAGAATGGCGATCGCAACCAATATGGATACGCCCGTAAAGATCAGAACGACGGGAACGAGAGCGGCAACGGCAAACACGACCGTCTGCGGAAAGGTCCCCACCGTCATGATAAAGGAATTTTTTATCAGGGAAAGGGGCCCCTGATTAAAATTCACGCCGAGGGAAAGCATCCACAGCGCCATAAAACCGGCAAGAATATTTACGACAATGCAGGCGGTTCTCGCCACGGTAAACCATCCGACGCTTCCCGCCCCGATCGCCGTCATATAATCGGCGAGACTGTTCGTGTATACGTCGATAAAGAGGAAAACCGTAAAGAACGCGCACGCTTCGAGCGCGTTAAAAAAATTCAGCTTAACGCCCTTCCAGAAGTCGTTGGCGACAAAGATCCCTTCCGTCCAAATCATATTTCTGACGACGTAAATGCCGCCCGCCAAACCGACCGCCGCGATAAAAGAAGCGAGAATGACGCCGCCGAAAAAGACGGTGTTGGAGGTAAATACGATCGATTCCCATACGCCGGAAACGTTGGGTATCCCCGGATATCCGATTGCGAGATTGCTTCCGTAGGGACCTGCGATCCCTTGCGCCTGAATGTATATCATGCGAAAGACGACGACGGCGATCAGAGGAATGAAGAATATAAACATCAACAAATTGACGATGACGATTTTACCGAACCGTCCCTTCATAATATCCCAGAACAACTGCCATCTGTTTGTGGGAAGCGTGCTTCTTGCGTAGTTTTCATCTTTTTCTTTGCCTTCCATCAATCTGGAAAACAGACTTCTTCTTTCTTCTGCCATTTATATAAGCTCCGATTTCTTTTCATTATTAAAACGAACGGGAAAGCCCGCAATCCGCCTTGTATCGATTATTATATCACATCGTAAAAAATACTTCAATTAAATTTTCTCCATATTTCCGCATATTTACGTAATTTTTATTTTCTGTTCAAAATTTTCACATTTTTGCAATTCCGTCCTTCCCCCTTTTCCTTTCCCCGTGTCGAAACGCTTGACCTTTGAAGCAAAATCTTTTATAATGCTCGCGGAGATAAAAATTTGAAAACACGGGTAGCAAAAAACAGAATCATCCTCGCAGTCGTATGCGTCCTATTTCTCGCGTCGCTCGCACTATGCGCCGTTTTTTGCCACTCCTATGCGGATCACCGCCACGCAGACGACCTATTTCATGCCGATTGCGTCATATGCCAACAGTTGACGGAATGCGGCGAAAGGTTACATATTTCCGACGGAAAAACGTCATGCGCGAAAACGGCGATTCCCTACGCCGCAATAATCTTTTTAGCGGTAGGAATCGGAATTGCCGAGCGGACGGTTTCCCCCATCTCCTTAAAAGTAAAACTCATCAATTAATAAACTGAGACGCACGAAGCCGCTTTGCCCGACGAGAGGGGTATTCTACCCTTTTATCGGACAAAGGGCGCAGCGCGCCTTTTTTCGACGAAAAAAGGCAAAAAACCGACTTTGCAAAGCCAAAAAAAATAACTGAGGAGTTTTATCAATGAAACTGTTGAAAAAAATAGCGGCAGGCGCATTTTGCCTGTTTACCATAATAGCCGCGGCGGGCTGCAACGCCGAAATAAAAAATGAAAAACTCAGCGTCGTGGCGACGATTTTCCCCGAATACGACTGGGTCGTGAATATTTTAGGAGAAGAAAACGACAGCGTCGAAGTAACGCTGCTTTTAGACGACGGCGTCGATCTGCACAATTATCAGCCGACCGTCGCCGATATTGCGACGATTTCCACCTGCGATTTATTTATCTATGTAGGCGGAGAATCCGATCATTGGGTGAGCGACGCGCTGAAAAACGCCTTCAACAAAGATATGGCGCTCGTCGAACTTCTTGAAGTTCTCGGCGACGACGTAAAAGACGAAGAAATCAAAGACGGAATGCAGACGGAATCCGAAGAGGAGGAAGAGCGGGAAGCGGACGAACACGTATGGCTCTCGGTGAGAAACGCCGCTTTCCTGACGCAGGAAATCGCCGAGGTACTCGGGCGACTCGATCCCGATAACGCGGACGCTTATACCGCCAACGCTTTGTCCTACAAAGAGAAGCTGTCCGCCCTTGACGACAAATTCAAACAAGCGGTAGAGGAAGGAAATCAAGATACGTTGATCTTCGGCGACCGTTTCCCCTTTCGTTATCTGACCGACGATTACGGACTCGATTATTACGCCGCCTTTTCCGGCTGTTCCGCCGAAACGGAAGCGAGTTTTGAGACGATCGTCTTTCTCGCGCAAAAGGCGGACGAGCTCGGCGTGAAGTGCGTTCTCACCATTGAGGGAACCACTCATTCCATCGCTCAGACGGTCGTCGCGAACACAAAAGAAAAGAATCAGAAAATTCTCGTCATGGATTCCATGCAATCCGTAACTTCCGCCGACGTCAAAAACGGGGCGACGTATCTTTCGCTGATGGAAAAAATCTTTCCGCTCTGAAAGAAGCGTTGCTGTGAGAGGCGTTCTATGGCGTTATTATCCTGTAAAGAAGTATCCCTCGGTTACGAATCGAGAGTATTGCTGAGCAATCTTAATTTTGAAGTGAACGTCGGCGATTACCTCTGCATGATCGGCGAAAACGGCTCGGGCAAAACGACGTTGATGAAGACGATCTTAGGGCTGACTTCTCCCTTAGAGGGGCGCATCTCGACGGGGGACGGACTCAAACGAAACGAAATCGGCTATCTGCCTCAACAGACGGTCATACAGAAAGATTTTCCCGCGTCCGTATGGGAAGTCGTCTTATCCGGCTGTCAATCAAAATGCGGACTTCGACCCTTTTACAATAAGGAAGAGAAAGCCGAAGCGAAAAGAAACATTGAAAGAATGGGCTTGAACGGAATAGAAAAACGCTGCTATCGCGAAATTTCCGGCGGACAACAGCAACGGGTACTGCTTGCGCGCGCGTTATGCGCCACGAGAAAGATGCTGCTCTTGGATGAACCCGTTTCCGGTCTTGACCCCAAAGCGACGGCGGAAATGTACCGCGTCATAAAGGAACTCAATCAAAAGGACAAGATTACCGTCGTTATGATTTCTCACGATATTTCCGCCGCCATGCAATATGCCGATAAAATACTGTACATCGGCAAAGAAATCTTTTTCGGAGACAAGGAGGATTTTATCCGAAGCGATCTGTTAAGGAGACTGACGGAGATCGACAAAAAGGAGGAAAAAGGCGATGGAGCTCTTTGAAAAACTTGCCAATTATTTTCAGTTCCCCTTCGTACGTTACGCATTGATCGTCGGCGTTCTGATCGCCTTATGTTCTTCCCTTTTGGGCGTGACGCTCGTGCTCAAACGTTTTTCCTTTATCGGAGACGGACTTTCGCACGCGGCGTTCGGAGGAATGGCGATCGCCTCCGTCGCCAACCTTACCAACGATATGCTGATCGTCCTTCCCGTGACGGTCGTCTGCGCCGTTCTCTTATTGCGGACGGGACAAAATACAAAAATTAAAGGCGACGCATCCGTAGCAATGATTTCGGTAGGAGCTCTTGCCATAGGGTATTTATTGATGAATCTTTTTTCCGCTTCGTCGAACCTCTCGGGAGACGTATGCAGTACGCTGTTCGGCTCCACGTCTATTTTGACGCTCACGCAGACGGAAGTTTGGCTCTGCGCAATCCTTTCCGTTGTCGTCGTGGCGATATTCATTCTGTTTTACAATAAAATTTTTGCCGTCACGTTCGATGAAAATTTTGCAAAAGCGACGGGAACGAAAGCGAATCTCTATAATTTGATTATAGCCGTCGTCATAGCGGTCGTCATCGTTCTCGCCATGAACCTCGTAGGCTCTCTTCTCATTTCCGCGCTCGTCATTTTCCCCGCGCTGTCGGCGATGAGAATATTTAAAAACTTTCTTTCGGCGACGATCGCTTCCGCCGCCTTGTCGGTCGTATGCGCTTTTGGGGGAATCCTCGTTTCCATTCTCGCGGGAACGCCGGTAGGATCGACCATCGTCGCCGCAGATATCGTGGCGTTTCTATTATTTTCCGCCGTCGGGAGGATTTCGGGATGCGTAAGAAAATAAAACTTATCTGCGTTTCTTTCCTCTTCTCTCTGCTATCGGTTTTTGCCTCATGCGGCGTTAAAGATTACGTCCTGACGGAAAAAACCTTCTTCCTCGTCATGACGAATATGCTCTATTATCCCGAACAATACCTCGGCTCTACGATCGAATACGATTGCTTCACCTATGAGCTGACCGACATAAACGGAGAAAAGACGCTTTGCGGCGTGAGAAAATGTTCCGCCGGATACGGCTGCACCTGCGGAAACGACACGATTATCGGATTCATTTTATTGTACGACGGAGAACTTCCCGCCCCGCGCAATCAAAGCGAGGACGGCAACGACAAAGCGTGGATTCATCTGAGGGGAAACTTGGCGAGCAGCGAAAAGACGACGATCGCCATTTACGCTTATTTTGAAGACGGAACGATTGATTACGACAGCGCGGAAGAAATTTCCTTTCTCGTCTTTCAGGTAGAAAACTTTTACGAAATAGAGGATTATTCCTCGTTAAATTATTATGTAACGAAATAAGGAGCAAATCATGAAACCTACTATACCTATAACAGAACAAGACAACAAGTTATCCTATATTGTTTTAGGAGGGACGATCCTTCTCTTTCTGACGTTTTTTATGCCTTGGGCGTACGTCTATAACACCGATCTTCCGGGAATCGAAGTTTCCTTTAACGGCTGGGCGATTCTCTTTGCATCCGTCAGCGGTAACTTTTCATCGAGCGCCGCCGTTTTCGGCGATATCGCCGTTCCCTTCTATTATTATGCGAAGACTTACTGCAACGTCCTCGGCGTCGTAACGATTATCGCTTTCGTCCTGATTGCAGCGGAGATATGCTTACGGATAGCCTCGTTGAAAAAAAGAAATTTTATCCTTTCCTATCTTTCCGCCGTCGTCATGTTTTTTACGGCGTTCGCCCTCATCGGCTGCTTTGTCATCGCGCTCACGATGAACGGCTCTAAAATTTTGCCCGTCTATTGCAGCGGAAATCCCGCCTGCTCGGTATGCTCGCTGTGCGTTATTCCCGCAATCATTTCTATTGCCGCCGCTATACTCGGCTTCGTCCATATCGCAAAGAATTTTTAAAATTTACTTTGATTTTCTAAAAAAATTCGGACAACGTACCGTAAGCGTTTGACATTCGTAAGATAATATGATAAAATCTTTCTTACAAAATAGAGGAGCGGAAGAACATGAGTAATCCGTGCGCGCATAAATAAAGATTAAAGGAAAATCTTTGCCGCGGATCAAAGGGTATCTCCGCCGAAGAAGCGAAAATTTCCGGTTGGCTTCTGGTTGCAGAAAATAAGATTTCTGTAACTGCCACTTCATTCAAGTGGAGCGCTATTTGTTCGTTAAGACCCAAATAAAAGTCTGATCAACCGATTGCGCCCCGCGCGCAATCGGTTTTTGTTTCCTTTTTACCGAAGAGAGAAGAAAATTTTTTCAGGAGTTCCTGTTATGAAACAGTACAATGTAGGCGTCGTAGGCGCGACGGGTATGGTCGGTCAGAGATTTATCACCCTCCTCGCCGAACACCCTTGGTTTAATCTTAAAGTTTTGGCGGCGTCCGCCCGTTCCGCAGGGAAAAGCTATGCGGAGGCCGTCGGGGAAAAATGGGCGATGACTTGCCCGATTCCCGAAAGCGTAAAAAATATGGTCGTTTTCGACGCCGAATCCGATATCGAGACAATCGCAAAGCAGGTAGACTTTGTCTTCTGCGCCGTGAATATGAAAAAAGAAGAAATTAAAACGCTCGAGGAAAATTATGCGAAAGCGGAAATCCCCGTCGTATCCAACAACTCCGCGCATCGATTTACGCCGGACGTTCCCATGGTGATTCCCGAAATCAACCCCGAACATATCGAAGTGATCGCCTCGCAAAAAAAGAGGCTCGGCACGAAACGCGGCTTTATCGCCGTAAAGAGCAACTGTTCCCTGCAGTCTTACGTTCCCCTTCTGACTCCGCTGAAAAAATTCGGAATAAAGGCGGCGACCGTCTGCACCTATCAGGCGATTTCCGGCGCGGGCAAAACCTTTAAAACGATGCCGGAAATTACAGATAACGTTATTCCTTATATCGGAGGAGAGGAGGAAAAGAGCGAGCAGGAGCCGCTGAAAATTTGGGGAAAGGTAGAAAAGGGCGTCGTCGTCCTCGCAGACGGACCCGCCGTGACGGCGCAATGCCTGCGCGTTCCCGTTTCCGACGGCCACACCGCAGCCGTATTCGTAAAATTTGAAAATAAGCCCGCAAAGGAAGAAATTCTTGAGGCGTGGAAGAATTTTTCCGGCGTTCCGCAGGAGCTGGCTCTCCCCTCCGCCCCCAAGCAGTTTATTCATTACTTTGAAGAGGATAACCGTCCCCAGCCCGCGCTCGACAAAATGATTGAAAACGGCATGGCGATCGAAGCGGGAAGGCTGAGAGAGGACGGCGCGCAGATTTTCGATTATAAATTTATCGGACTTTCTCATAATACGTTAAGAGGAGCCGCGGGAGGCGCGGTCCTCTTAGCCGAACTTCTCGCCGCAAAAGGGTATTTTGAATAAAAAAGGATCCGAAAGGATCGACGGAGATATATTTTATGACAGGTTTTTTTAAGGGTACGGCTACCGCAATGATCACGCCGTTTTTTGACAACGGCGGAGTCAATTACGAGGCCTTCGGAAACATGATCGAGCGTCAGATCGAAGCGGGAACAGACGTTCTCGTCGTCGTCGGAACGACGGGAGAGCCTGCGACGATGACGGAGGAGGAAAAGGACGAAACGATGCGTTTCGCTGTGGAAAGAGCGGCGAAACGGGTAAAAGTCGTCCTCGGCAGCGGAGCCAACAGCACGGCAAAAGCGGTCGCCGCGAGCAAAAAGGCGGAAGCGTTCGGCGCAGACGGACTTTTAGTCGTCACTCCCTATTACAACAAATGCACGCAAAACGGTATTTACGAGTATTATAAAACGATACACGACAGCGTACATATTCCTATCATCGCCTATAACGTTCCTCCGAGAACGGGCGTAAACATTCTGCCGGCAACGGCGGAGAGGCTTTCCTTCCTCCCCCGCATGGCGGGCATCAAGGAAGCTTGCGGCAACATGGAACAAATTTGCGAAACGATGAGAAGAATACGGGGAAAAATGGATCTTTACTCCGGCGACGACAATCTGAATCTTCCCATCCTCGCCATCGGCGGCGAAGGGCTGATTTCCGTCGCCTCCAACCTCGTTCCCAAAGAGGTAAAAGCCGTTTATACGCTGGTTAAGAGCGGGAATCTGGAAGAAGCGAACAAGGCGCAGGATCGTCTTCTTCCCTTAATCGACGCTTGCTTCTATGAGGTCAACCCGATCCCCGTAAAAGCCGGCGCCAATATGCTCGGACTTCACGCGGGAAGCCCGAGAGCCCCCCTCACGGAAATGGAACCGCAAAACAAGGAAAGAATGAAAAAGGTACTTATCGAATACGGTCTGGAGGTCGTTGAAGAATGATCAAGGTTTTAATCAGCGGGATCGGCGGGAAAATGGGAACGAATATCTTCAATATTTTGAAGAACGACGAGGAAGCGCGAGCGATCTGCGGCGTAGACTACAAAAAGCCGGAGGGCTATTGCGACATTCCCGTTTACACGACGTTTTCGGAGGTAACCGAAAACCCCGACGTCGTTATCGACTTCTCTTCCCCTATCCTTTTGAAAGATATCCTTGAATTTGCCAAGGAAAAAAAATGCGCGATCGTCCTCGCGACGACGGGCTACATTACGTCCGATCTTGAAATGATCCAAGCGGCTTCCAAAGAAATCGCTATATTCAAGACGGCGAATTTCTCGATCGGCGTCAACCTCCTCGTAAAACTCGTCAAAGAAGCGGCGGAGTTTCTCGGAGAATCCTACGACGTGGAAATTGTAGAAAAACACCACAATCAAAAGGTAGACGCTCCGTCGGGAACTGCGCTGATGCTGGCGGATTCCGTCAATTCCGCCTTCGACAACAAAAAGGACTACGTGGAAGGACGAAGCGGAAAGACCGGAAAAAGGGGCAAGGAGATCGGCATTCACTCGGTGCGCGGCGGCACGATCGTAGGCGATCACGACGTAATGTTCTGCGGTCAAGACGAGATGATCTCCTTTTCGCACAGAGCGGACAGCAAAAAGGTATTTGCAAACGGCGCGGTAAAGGCGGCTAAATTCGTGACGGGAAAACCTGCGGGGATGTACGACATGAAAGACGTTTTGAACAATATTTAACGATGAAAAAATGCAATCGGCAGGCGGTGACGCCTGCCTTTTTTATGACAGCTATCTTTGCATAAAAAACGCGTAAAAGGCAATATTAAGAGCATATTCAAGAAAAGGAAGGTGCGATTATATGAATCCCTTTGAAGAGAAAGCAAAAAAAATCGAAGACACTTATGAAAGCTGGCACGACCTAAACCCTGCCGCCTATGACAAGTATGCTACGGATGCGTACACCAAAACGAGAATTATTTTGATGAACGGAACGGAAATGGAGGCGGTGAAATTTTCGCATTTCTTTGCCAGAAACTGCCCGAATAACGATATTCGACGCATCCTCGCGCAACTGCGGAGAGGAGAAGCTCAGCAGCAGAAAAAGATACAGGCGTTGAAGCCAACGGATGAAAATCTTCTCGAAACGACGATCTCTTACGAACAGCTCGCCGTAGATTTGACGGCGGGACTCGCGCGAGAAGAAAAGAACGCTTCGGTAAGAAATCAATTGAACTTCGCTCTCTTGGAGGATTTCGATCATCTGTACCGTTTTTCCGATTTATTGGAACAGGACTGCGGGGAAAGCTTCGACGTTCTCATCGGACATTATACCGAAATTATGCCCGGACGTCCCACGATAGCCGAACACAGACACCCCAACGACGATATCCGTTACCCGCTCGACTTCCATACGGCGGATATAGAAACGCGGCTGCACATCAACGCCATAACGGCGGCTGAACAGCAGACGATGAGCTATTATATGAACGTAGGCGCTTTTTATCCGACGCAACAAGGGAGAAAGCTTTTCAGCGAGATCGGTATGATCGAGGAACAGCACGTGAGCGGCTATGAAAGCTTAATGGATCCCAACTGCACGTGGCTGGAAAACCTTCTCATGCACGAATACACAGAATGTTATCTTTATTATTCCTGTTATGAAGACGAAACGGATGAAAAAATCAAGAAGATATGGGCGAAACACTACGAGGACGAAGTTACGCATTTACACATTGCCGCAGAGTTATTGAAAAAATACGAAGGAAAGCATTGGCAGCAAGTCATTCCCATAGGAGAGTTCCCTCCTCTGATCCGTTTGCACGAGAATAAAGAGCATATTCGCGAAACATTGAAATCCGTAAGGCTGACCGCCATGAAAGAGGGCTATCTCGATATCAAGGACGTTCCCATGAACGCCGATTTTTACCAATACCAGAAAAAGGTAAACGCCGATATTTCAAAAGTCCCTTCGCACAGCTTTATGGCGAGATATATCGAAAAGAACGGGCAAGACTTCCGCTTCGAGGAAAAGCCGCATCCCGTAAGAGAGCTGAGAAAACGAGACGAAGACAATACGACCATAGCGCGCGAAAAGGACGCTTAAACAATTACACCGAGCGGTAAGCTGGTGGTCAGCGCAACCCCTAAAAGAGGATAATACTTGCTAACCACTCAGGCATCTTTAATCCCCCCAGTAGAACTGGGGGGATATTTTCGCTAAAGCTACAAAAATACGCACCTCCAAAAATGTATAACTTTAGTGAGTACACTTCAGCGCCTACCCACTAGATAGATGTTTCAATTTTAATTGATTTCTTAAATTATTATTTTAAATTGACGAGCTGTTTTAATGCCCTGTACAACTCGGGGATCGAATGGATAACTGTGTCATAAATAATTCCAAGGTCTATTATGCCATAATCGTGAACAATATGGTTTCTCAAACCCTTTATGGATTTCCACGGCAGTCCCTTGTTTTCATCTCTAAAAGTTGTAGTTAGTTTTTCGCTATTTTCTGCAATTTGAACTAGACGAAACATTATGGAATCGAACAACAACGGGTTTTCTTCAATTTTATCTTGAGATTTCCCCGCCGTATGCTCCATCATAAATTCCAGATCAGTGAGTATTACAGGAGTTTTTTCTTGTCCACAGCTTAAGCTCTTTATCCACTCGCTAAGCGAATGGTTCTTTAGACAAAAAATTTTATGACTTGCCAAAAAAATGGCAGATCATAAAAATGAATCAACTGTATGATATGATTGAGGTAAATATTATGCAGAAGATAAAAGAACAAGAAAAAATAATCCGTAATGCGATTCGCAACGGAGATCTTATAACAATTATAGCGGTTGAAAAAGCATTGGAAAGATTCTCGGACGAAGATATTTTGCTCGGCGGGAAGAAGGGCGCTATTTTTCGGAGTATCTATTACGGAAAACCGCAAGAAAATTGGAAACTATCGGTCGCTGGATTTGTCGGAGAGAGAACATTATTCAGATATAGAAACGATTATCTTGTTTGGATTTTCTTTTACAAGAGCAAAGCGATAAAAAACGGCATATACTGAACGATATTTATTGATTGACATAGGTCTATCAAACCTTGTGCGGATATTCTTTGCGTTCAGATAGTCCACGATTTGCTTAACCGTTTTTCCGTCGTTATACATTCGGAAGATTTCTTCCACGCTTACGTTGGACAATCCCAATATCTTTGTGTGATAATCTTTTTGAAGCATAGCTTGAATCTCCCTTATGATTTGCAGTGATTTCATTTTAGCAGATTCCTCTCCGCTATGCTTCTCTTTTTCCTTTCATCTAAAAAAATAAATGCCGAAGCCGAAACCCCAACATTTATTATAGAAACAGAAAAAATTACATTTGGCAGTTTTTCACCACACGAACAGCGTCATCGGTATCACGCCCTTTGGAATCTAATAAACCACGCGTTGAACGCGTGGTCATGATTATATGGCGTTTTATTCGGTCTTCA
>CAYWKM010000008.1:0-40396 GCA_964459165.1 uncultured Clostridia bacterium | reverse complement strand
TCCTCTTGTCAACTCTTTTTTCGCACTTTTTTCCCTTTTTTTTTAAAAATTTTTTTCTTGACTTTCGGCCGCTCCGCGATTTTCTTTCCTCCCAAAGAAAAATCCGGCGAAAGCCGGACTTCTCTCATAAGAAAAGGTATTTATTCAAGATTCAATTTCTTTTCTGAAACATATTTGCAGACAAAGAAGGACCCGACGCCGAGACCGACGGTAATCAGAAGCATGATTATCCGCTTGACCAATTCAAACACAGCCAAGGTCGTTTCGTCTCCCGAGGAAATCAGACCGACGAGCTGTATGCTTTCAAGCGCGCCGGAAATCATCTGTCTCGCAAAAGAAATGCCGATGAGAATAAGTACCACGTATAAGACCCTATTCTTGCGTGCGATCATAGAGACAAAGGAAATGACGGCGTAACAGATAAAGATTCCGACAAACGGGGAGAGAACCCCTTCAATCGAAGAGAGGATAACCGACGAGGCAAACATCGGACCGAAAACTCCCGTTTCGAAGAAAAATTCCTTTAAGAATACATAAATCTCCTTAAACGCCTCCGCAACGCAGGTTATTCCCTCTAAAACGGGAACCTCTCCCCATACGAACGCGCCCAACGAAAAGGAAAGCACGCATCCGACGACGATAATCCCTATAACGACGAAGAGCATAAGCGCCCAAACGACGGCGTTGAGAATCTTTGTCCAGATGATATCCGTCACCCTTACGGGAAGAGTAAAGGTGAGGTAAGCTTCGTCCTTCGTCATGCTGTTATAGTACCTTACAATTAATATGACGGCAAGCGCGACCGAAGACACGGCGATTGCGATCAAGACGACGGAAAGAAGCATAAGGCACATAATCGAAATAATCTGAATGGACGCCGCCCCGTTCACAGGTTCGAAATCACCGAGTCCAAGAAAGGAGCTGCAAAAGAAGAATATCGATATCCACGCGAGCGCTCCTGCGCCCAGCACGCCAAGGATAAGGGGAAAGCCGTACTTTTTTACGTTTAAAAATTCGTATTTGAATAATTTGCCAAACATCAGTTGTTTCCTCCTTGAACGTTCTGATTTTGATAGGGATAGGGACGAACAGGCCGATAGCGGAACATATCGCGGAAATGCTGATCGAGCGATACGCCCTGCTTTTCTCTGATTTCGTCCGCGATTCCCTTTTCGATTATTTTCCCGTTGCAAATAAAGACATATTCGTCTATGACGGATTCTACGTCGTAAATCAAATGAGTGGAGATGACGACGGTCGCCTCCGGATTATAACTTTTCAGAATGGTATTCATGATATAATCCCTTGCGGCGGGATCGACGCCGGCGATGGGTTCGTCGAGAAGGTAAACCTTTGCCCGTCTCGACATAACGACGACAAGCTGCGCCTTCTCTTTTGTTCCCTTGGAAAGCGTTTTGAACTTCGCCGTTAAAGGAATATTCAAAGAAAACAACATTTCCTCCGCTTTGGCGCGGTCAAAATCCGCATAGAAATCCGAAAAAAGTTCCAAACATTCTTCTACCCTCATAGAAGGGGTAAAATAGGTCCTTTCCGGCAGATAGGAAACCATGGATTTCGTCTTCAATCCGATCGCCTCGCCGTCGATGCGGGCCTCCCCTTCGCTCACCGTAAGCAGTCCGGCAAGAATTTTTATGAGCGTCGTCTTGCCGCTTCCGTTCGGACCGAGCAATCCGACAATCTTGCCGCCTCCAAGCTGCAAATCGATATGATCGAGCGCAGTAAATCGACCGTACCGCTTACTGAGATTTTTACATTCTATCATAATCCTTCATATTCCTCCTTGAAAATTTTCAAAATCTCCTCCTTCGTAAGTCCGAACTCCTCCACTTCTCTGATTCCGTCCTTCAAAATGCCGCGCGCACGAGAGACGCGCAATTCGTTTACGGGCGCGGGATCCGTCGTGATTCTCCTTCCCGCCGTACGGTGCGTCATGACGATGCGCACGCCCTCCAACGAAGCGAAAGCGCGCTGTACCGTATTGGGATTGACGCCGAGCTCCTCGGCGAGTTCTCTGACCGACGGAACGCTCCCCCCCAACGGATAAGTTCCGTTGCATATCCTTTTGATGAGAATATCCATGATCTGTTTATAAATCGGGATATCCGATTGAAATTCCCATACCATACGATCCTCCTTTTATATTAATGTATCTATACTATAATACAATTATACTGCTTGAATGCGACCATGTCAAGAGTTTTTTTATGAAATATCGGCGAATGATATAAATTTTTGCGAAAAGAGTTCGATTCCACCCATAGGGAAACGAACTCTTCTTTTATGAAACATTCAATTTACGGAGAGAAACGATTTCCCCGTCGATTATAAGCGGGCGATCGCTCCTTCAAGCCTTTCCCGACACCTCTCTTCCCCCAAGATCTGCATGATCGTCCAGAGGTCGGGCGTATTGGAAAGACCGGTTATCGCGATTCGGACGACTTCCGCCACGTCGCTCACGTTTCCTCTGTATTTTTCCGGATGCGCTTTATATTCCTTCATATCGGGACAGAAACCGAGCGAAGCGCCGACTTCCTTTACCTTATTGAACCAAACGGCGTTGTCGTCGGCGTAAGAATATTTTTCTTTGAATTTTTCGAGAATTTCTCTCGCCGTCTGTTTATCCAAACGATATTCATATACGGGATGAAAAGCGCTGTCGAAGAAATAGGAGACGACGTCCATTGATTGCTTTGCCGTGATGAAATCCTTTCTCCTCTTCTTAGTCTTAGTTCCCATGCAGAGAGCGAGCGCTTTGAGCATATATTCTTTATCCGAAAAGCGAGATCGCTGTTCTTCCGTGCCGTATTCGTCCGCCCATTTCTTCAAAAAGTCGAACGCTTCTTCCTCGGAAAGCTTGGACATGACGTTTTTTGAAACGTCGTTGAGCTTCGTCATATCGAAGAGAGCTCCGCTCGCGCTCATCTTGCTCAAAGAGAATTTGAACTCTTCCAACGGCTTATCGGGAAATTTCAGACTCCATTCTTCAAAGTTGGAATTGAGCAACGTCATAAGATACGCTTTGACCGCTTCGGGATGGTATCCTTCTTCCTGATAAAACGTGACGGTCGCTTCGGGGTCTTTTCTCTTGGATATCTTTCTGCGCGAACCGTCCTGCTCGTCGATCTTCTGAATAGAGCAGGTATGCGCAAACTTCGGGAGGCGAAATCCCAACGCTCGGAAAAGCTCGATATGAATCGGGAGAGAGGAGAGCCACTCTTCCCCTCGAATGACCGTCGTCGTGCGCAGAAAATGGTCGTCTACGGCGTGCGCGAAATGATAGGTGGGAATGCCGTCCGACTTTAAAAGAACCACGTCGATATTGTTTTCGGTGACGGTGATATCCCCTTTGATTTCATCGTGAAAGGGATGCTTTACGGTTACGTCGCCCTGCGACTTCAAACGGATCACGTAAGGCTTCCCCGCTTCGAGATTGGCGTAAATTTCCTCTTCCGTCAAATTTCTGCCCTTGGCAAATTCGCCGTAGCAGCCGGGGAGAAGCTTATTCGCCGTCTGGTATTCGCGAACGGCGGCGAGCTCTTCTTCCGTGCTGAAATCAGGATAAGCGAGTCCCCTCCTGACGAGATCCTTTGCGTAGGCGTGATAAATTTCGGCGCGAGCCCTCTGATAGTAAGGGCCGTATTCGCCTCCGATCTGCGCGCCTTCGTCAAAACGGATACCGAGGTAACGAAAGCCGTTTAAAATAACGTCGACGGCTCCTTCCACTTCGCGCTTCGCGTCGGTGTCTTCGATGCGGAGGCAAACGACGCCGCCGCTCTGATGCGCAAGCCGTTCGTCGGCGAGCGCGCCGAAGATTCCGCCGAAATGCAAGTAACCGGTGGGGCTTGGAGCGAATCTCGTCACCTGCGCGCCCTTGGGCAAATCGCGCAAAGGATACCTCTCTTCGTAATAGTCCAGCGGTTTCACGTTTTCGTCCTTGATCAAGGCGTTCGCCAATTTTTCCAAATCCATAATATTCATTCCTTTATACGATTATTTATATGATAATTTTTCACCCTTCACCCCTGAAAGATCGGAGCGAAATAGCCGCTGGAGGAGATCTCCTCCCCTCCGGCGAAAAGATGCCTCGTGTCCCCAACCGTCTGCGCGCGAAAATAAACCTCGTCGCCGAAACGTTCCTCCGTATTGAGCGTTGTCACGGAGGTCGGAGCCATAAACAGTCCGTGCAGGAGAGCTTGCGCAGAAATATTTAAAAGGTGAGAAAGAAGAATCATCGAGAGTCCGTAATGGCAGAAAATAACGACGGTATCGTCGGTATGACGTTCCGCCCTATAATAGTTGCCGCTGCGCTTTAATCCGTATTTTCCGAAGAGCTCGTCTATCCCCTCGCAAACGGCGCGATAGCGAGCCTCGATATTCCCCGTCTGCATGACGGGCGTGCGAACCCATTCGTTCTTACGAAAATTCGCCTCCTCCTCCGCCCACTCGTGAGGATAAAAATCCCAAGGGATGCGCTTGCCCCCTTTGCCGTCGTCGATCAGATAGAAGAACTCCTGCGCCCAATCGAGAACGGTATACGTTCGGTTCATCTTTTGCATGGAGGGCGCGGCAGTCGCCTTTGCTCTGCCCAAAGGAGAGCAGTAAAAGTCGGTCACCTTCCAATTTTTTACGCGCTCCGAGAGGAGCTCGGCTTCCCGCTTTCCCTTTTCGGTAAGACCGTCGTTGACGTAATCCGGATCGCCGTGGCGTATTAAAATGAGCCGCATTTCCTTACGCCTCCTCAAAAAAACGGATATTTTCGGGCGAAAGCTCGTAAAGACCGTTTTCGATTCCGTGAACGATTTCGAGAACCCTGTCGTTATACGGCGTTTCCACGCCGTACTTTTTTCCGATAGAGCAGACGGTTCCGTTGATAAAATCGATATCGCATTTTCTGCCCCGCTTTAAATCCATGAGCATACCGGAAAGAAGATCCTTATGATTTTTCATCGCAAGCTTTAAAAAAGCGGAGGCGAACAGATTTTTTAAGGGATTTCCCAACGTCAAAGGCTTCTGAAGATCGTGCCCTTGAATGGGTTCCAGGCGGATCCCCGCCGCCGCCGCAACCGCGAAGCATTCGTTGACGATCTTTAACGCGACGCGGTTTGTCTTTGCTTTTCGATAGATATAGCCGAACGTTTCCCCCGTCGCGGTGGAAAGCCCGGAAAACGCCGCGTTGACGGTAAGCTTGGAAAACCTCGCTCCCATCAGATTTCTTTCGAGAGTGACTTCGCCCATGCGGGAAAGAAGAAATTCGATTTCTCTCAGCCTCAGCTCGTCCGGGTCCAATCCGCCGAGCGCGAAGGAGAGCTTTTCCGAGGTAAGCTCGCTTACGCCCTCTCCGACGAACGTCGCGCCCCAAGCGACGGCGCAGCCGTACGTCCTTTTCTCCCCGATAACCTCCGCGACGGAAAATTCGGGCAATCCGTTCTGCAGGGTGCAGACGACGCCGTCTTCGGCGAGATACTCTTTCAGGAAGGTTACGATCTGCTTATTCTCCCGCTGCTTGGTCATGAGGAAAACGACGTCGTATTTTTTGTTCATTTCCTCCGGCAAGAGAGCCGAGACCTTTTGGGTAAACTCCGCTTTGCCGATCACGGAGGCTCCCCTTTCCTTTAGCGCGGCGACGTGCGCCTCGTTGCGGGAAATCAAATCGATGCTCACGTTCGCATTCGCGATATATGCGCCGAGTATCGTACCCATGGCGCCCGCGCCGTAAATGGCGTAATTCCTCATAAATCTTTTACCTCCGCATAAACGGCGCGAACGGATTGCTCGACCGTCTGTCCCTCGCAATCGACGATGACGTCGGCGTACTTTTCATAAAGGACGGTTCTCTCGTCGTAGAGCTGGCGAAGCGTTTCTCCGTCTTTCATGGAAACGCCGCGCTCGACGATATCGCCCAATCTCCTTGAAATTTCCCGATAAGAAAGCTTCAAGTAAACGACGACGCCGATATCCTTTAAATGCGCCATAGCCTCCGCGCCGTAGACGACGCTCCCTCCGGTGGCGACGACGCATCTGTCCGCCCATAATCCGGCGTTGACCCTGTTTTCGACGGCGTTGAAGGCTTCCGTTCCTCTTTCCGCGATAATTTCGCGGAGAAGCTTCTTCTCTTCCGTCTGAATGACGAGGTCGCTGTCGATGTAGCCGTAGCCGATCATTTTAGCGAGCAACACGCCGACGGTACTTTTGCCGCATCCGGGCATTCCGATCAGTATAACGTTTTTCATCTTTCCTACCGTATATCGTTCTTATTTTTCTTATCGAAGGTTCAAATAGGAGGCGATCAAATCGACCGTAGCGAAAATTCCCTTTAAATGCGTCCTCTCCATTCCGTGCGAAGCCGCCACGCCGGGGCCGATCAATCCCCCGCGCACATCGTTGCCCGCCGAACGGGAAGCGCTCACGTCGGAGCTGTAACGAGGATAAATATCCACGGCGTAATCGACGGCGTTCCTCTTGGCGCAATCGATGAGCCGATTGACCATCTCATAATCGTACGGACCGCTCGAATCTTTGGCGCAGATCGAAACCTGCGTTTCCTTGCAGGAGAGGTCCAACCCGATACAGCCCATATCCACTGCGAGAAGCTCGTCCGCCTCCTTCCCCACGGTCGCCGCTCCGTGACCGACTTCTTCGTAATTCGTAAAGCAAAAGGTCGTGTCGTACTCGGGGCGCAAGCCGTCCTCCTTCATCATTTTTAAAACCGTCAAAAGGCAAGCGGAACCCGCTTTATCGTCCAAAAATCTCGATTTTACGAATCCGCTTTCGGTGAAGACCGTCTTCGCGTCGTAACAGATGAAGCATCCGTTTTCGACGCCGAGCCTTCTTACGTCTTCCGAAGAAGAAACCTCCTCGTCGAGCCGAACATACATATTGTCCTCGTCCCTCGTCCGAGACGCCGCGTCGGGAAAAACATGGACGGAGGGCGAGGAGGAAAGGATCGTCCCCGTATAAACCCTGCCGTCTCTCGTATAGATACGGCAGTATTCTCCGTCGAGGGTGGGAAGGAGCGGTCCTCCCACTTTCGTGAAGCGGATTTCGCCGTTTGAAGAAACGCTTCGAACCATTGCGCCGAGGGTATCGACGTGCGCGGAAACACAGATTTTCTTTCGGGAAGAGATTCCCTTGACGAAAACGCTCGCCACGTTCTTATTGGAGATTTCCGATTCATATCCCATACGGCAAAGGACGGCGCGAAGCTTCTCTATGACAAGGGCGGGAAAGCCCGTGGGACTATCCGCTTCTAAAATTTCTTTTAATACGGAGCAGGTATAATCTTTATAATTTTCCGCTTTCTGCATAATTTTTTCCTCTTATTCTAAAATATTGATAGCCTCGTCTAAAGAAGGCAAAATATAATCGGCGCAACGGATTGATTCCCCTTCGATGGGGGATCCCGTCGGGAACGCATACGACCTTCGCGCCCGAAGCTCTCGCCGCCTTGCTCTTTATTTTATCTTTTTCGGCTTCCATACCGTTCTATTTTACCATCGGCTGAAAATAAAGTCAACCTTTCTGAAAAACTATGCGGGAGAAATCGACGATTATTTGGCGGCGACGGACGAAACGACCGGCAAAGAGATGAAAATCCTTCGCTGATCTCCTCAATAAAAATTTTTCGTTCGAAACAAAAAAAGATTGGTATTGACAAATCGTTCGTCTTATTATATACTATATTTATAATGAGCAATTCTTCAAGCAAAGCTTCCGCAAAAAAAATCGCCTTTGTCGCCATATTCGCGGCGTTGAGCCTTATTATGTTTATGGTGGAAAGCTTGTTTCCGCCCCTCTTTCTGCCGGGCGCGAAAATGGGGCTTTCCAACGTCTTCTCCTTATTGACGCTCGTCATATACGGTCCCGTCGAAGCGACGGCGGTCGTCGCCGTTCGCACGGTTTTAGGAAGCTTTTTTACGGGAAACGTATCCGCGCTGATGTACAGCTTTACCGCAGGAATCGCAAGCGTATTGGTTTCTTCGCTATTGACGAAGCTCTTTCACCCGCATATTACTCTGCTCGCCGTAAGCGTATTCGCCGCGGTCGCGCACAACATGGTTCAGCTTTTGGTCTATTGTTTGGTAACGAAGACGAACGCGATCTTTTCCTATATGCCCTATCTTGCGCTCTGCGGAGTATTGGCGGGCGTTATCGTAGGTCTTGCCGTTATCTTTATCGTCAAAGGCGTGCCCTTAAACACGTTTGAAAAAATGTTGCAAAAAAACAAAAATCATTATCGGAGGTAAAAAATGAAAGCTATCAACGGAAAGCTCTTCCGTCGGGGCGTGCACGTAAAAGACATGAAATATCTCGCCAAAGATATGTCCATCGAGGAACCGGACGCTCCCGATACCATTCACGTCTGTCTGCAACAGCACATCGGTAAACCGGCGAAAGCCGTCGTCGCCGTAGGCGATTACGTAAAACAGGGTCAGCTGATCGCGGAAGCGGACGGAGCCGTCAGTTCGAGAATTTTTTCCGGCGTAAGCGGTACCGTTACGGCAATCGAAGCGAGAAAGAACGAGCGCGGGCTGGAAGACACGTTTATTTCCATCAAAAACGACGGCAAATACGACTTCCTACCGCTGGAAGGAACCGTTGACGTCAACGACGGCGCATCCGTCAGGGAAAGGATTGAAAAAGCCGGCGTCGTGGGCTTAGGCGGCGCAGCCTTCCCTACGGCGGTCAAGCTTGCGCCCAAGACAAAGGTGAACGCCCTCATCATCAACGGAGCGGAATGCGAGCCTTATCTCACCTGCGATTACCGCCTGATGATCGAGAGAACGGAGGAAGTAGTAAAGGGCGCGCGCTATTTAAAAAAGGCGCTCGGCGCGGAGAAAATCCTGTTCGGCATTGAAAAAAATAAACCGGACGCCGTCGCTCTCTTTGAAAAATACGACGATATTCAGGTGGTAAAGCTGCGCGAACGCTATCCCATGGGCGGAGAAAAACAGCTGATCTATTGCTGTACGGGAAAGAAGGTTCCCTGCGGAAAGCTCCCTGCCGACGTGGGCGTAATCGTGCAAAACGTAGCCACCGCTTACGCCGTATACGAAGCGATCGAAAGAGATAAGCCTTTATTTGAAAGAGTGATTACCGTTTCGGGCGGAGCGATCGATCAACCGAGAAATCTCCTCGTCAAAAACGGAACGCCCTACCGCGATATCATCAAGCTCTGCGGCGGCATCAAGGAGGGCGCGCTCGGTATGTTGGTGGACGGCGGCCCCATGATGGGCTATTCCATCGTTTCGGATGAGTTCTGCACGGTGAAAGCTACGAGCGGCGTCCTCGCCCTCGACAAGAACGAAGTCAACCTCGAATCGCCCACGCCGTGCATCTCCTGCGGAAAATGCGCGCAGGTATGTCCCATGCGCCTCATGCCCATGGATATCGATTTCTACACGGAAGCGGGCGATTACGAGAGCGCGAAAAATCTCGGCGGCGTGATGAACTGCATCGAATGCGGCGCGTGCGCCTATGTATGCCCCGCGAGAAGAGCGATCGTTCAAAACGTCGTCAAGGCGAAGAGCTTTCTTCGCTCGCAAAAATAAAATAAGGAGCGTTTGTTATCAATGGAAAACGTTTTAATGGCTTCAAGCTCGCCTCATAAAAAGACTCGCCAAACGACCAGAGGTATTATGATCGACGTAGTCATCGCTCTCCTTCCCGCCGCCGTCGTCGGCTGTATCTTCTTCGGATATAAGGCGGCTGTCGTTCTTGCGATCTCCGTCCTTGCCGCCGTGGCGACGGAATTCGTCTGGCTCTTTGCTTCGAGAAAAAGCATAAAGGATATTTTACGTCAATTCGACTGTTCCTCCGTCGTGACGGGACTTCTGCTCGGTATGTGCTTTAACAGCGAATGCAAATGGTATGTCGTGCTCTTATCCTCCGTCTTCGCCGTAGGCGTCGTAAAAATGCTGTTCGGCGGAACGGGCAAAAACATCGTCAACCCCGCGATTACGGGGCGCGTATTCGCCTTTATCGCCTTTCAGAGCGTCCTGACGAGCGGCTACGCAATCCCTGCGTTCGCCCCCGATTCGGTGACGACGGGCGCAACGCCTTTATCGCAGTTGTCCGCCCCCGTCCTCAATAACTTGCAGTTATTTTTAGGAATCGGCGTTCAGGGCTGCATCGGCGAAACATGTAAAGCGGCGCTCCTCGCGGGATATATCTACCTCGTCGCAAGAAGGGTTCTCGACTGGAAATGGCCCCTCGTCACGATTGCGGCCTGCGGACTGACGAGCGTGGCTTTGTACGGCTTTGATTTCAGCTACTTCATCCCCTCGATCCTCACGGGCGGTCTCTTCCTCGGCGCGATCTTCATGGGAACGGATTACGTCACCTCCCCCAAGACGCAGTTAGGAAGCCTGATCTACTTTATTCTCCTCGGCGTCGTCATCGCAGCGCTCAGAAAGGCGACGGGAATCGAAGTCGTATCCTTCGCCATCCTCTTGATGAATCTCCTCGTCCCTCTGATCGATCGGTTTATAAGACCCAGACCCTTCGGGTACACAAAACCCGCAAAGGAGGTAAAATAAGATGAAGCTGAAAGACTTTTTTAAAGGAATCACTTTTAGATGTATCGTCGTACTCCTGTGCATTGCGCTCGTATCGGGAGGACTTTTATCCATACTCAACGACGTGCTCGCCGTCAGCGAGGAAGAAAAGCTTCAAAGGGTCATCGACAAGCTCTATGACGATCCCGACGTAACGGCGACAGTATATGAGCTTTCCGAAGAGGAAGCGGAAAACTCCTACGGAACGATCAACGCCGTATATGAGATTTCCGACGGAAACCTGATCGTAAATTCTACGGGGGACGGCGGCTATAAAGGCGGAAGCGTCACCGTGTGGACGGTCGTTCTTATCGAGAACGGATCGTTTGCCGGAATCCAATCCGTATCGATCGATTCGTATGAAAAGCAAACGCTGATGAGTCAGCTCAACGCCAAATTCATATCCGTATATTCGGCAAGCGACGGCGCTCTTGCCGAAGGCGCATACTTTTCTACGACGGAGGACGGGGAAAGCGTTACGAGCGTTTCCACGGGCGCGACGATGAGCTCCAACGCGACGAACAACGCGGTGAACGCGGCGATTAAATTCGCTAAAATATATACGGGCGAAGAAGTCGTATCCGACCTCGTGAATCCCGACAGCGTAAAGAACGTATCTTTTGAAGTGAACGGAAGCGCGATTACGTATACGTTTACCGCAGTTTCCGTATCCGCCGGTATGCCGAACAACTACGAAATGAAGGTCGTCGTCGATGAAGGCAAAATCACGGCCGTCGAAATCCTTTCCGACGGCGCAACCTCCGGATACGACGCGAAGGAAAAGAACGTTTCCGATTACCTCGGCATGACCGCGTCCGACTTACAGGCGCTTCTCTCCTCCTCCGATATCAAGACGGGCGCGACCAACTCCAACAAGACGATCGTCAACGCGCTGATCCATGCGACGGCAAATTACGATTACTACCTTGCCGGTCCCGTCCTCGCCGATCCCGTAAAGGAGATGATCGACGCCCTCTACGGCGAAGGAAACGTGACGTATACCGAAATAGAAAACGCAGACGAAGATATCACGGTTACGGAATACGGCACGATAGAAAAAATTTACGAGCTTTCCAACGGCGAAATCATCGTTTCCGTCGATTCCGATACGACGGTATATCTCCTCGTCGGAAAAGACGGAAGCGTGGAAGCGATTTCTTCGGAAGCGACCGAAGAGGACAAGAAAGCGGCGGAAGTCTTCTACGGGTATTATACGGGCGAGGTAAAGGTCCTTCCCTACCGCAGATACGTCAAGGACGTGAGCGCGACGATCAGCGGCAAAAATCTCACGTTGAAGCTCACCGCGATATCCGTTCAAAGCGGAATGCCGGACGATTATACCCTCAACATCGTCGTAAACAGCGGCGTGATTTCGAGAGTGACGATCACCTCCGGCGCAACGCACGGCTACGACCAATACGAGAACAAAGCTACGGCGTACCGCAACATGAGTTACGAAGATCTGCTCGCGTACCTCTCTTCCGACGAAATCAAGACGGGCGCGACCAACTCTAATAAAACCGTCGTCAACGCCTTACTGTATGCGACCTACAATTACGATTATTATATCAACGGAGACCTCGTCAACGGCGGAAGCGTCAGCGACGTTACGACAAGCGTGAACGGGACGGCGGTGACCTATTCGCTTACGGCAAAATCCGTAGCGGGCGGAATGCCGAACAACTATGCGCTCGAGGTTACCGTCGATAACGGCGCGATCACCGCGCTCACGGTCAAGACGGACGGCTCCACCTCCGGCTACGGAGAAAAAGCTTATGCCGTCGAAAAGTATATCGGTATGGGAACGGAAGAATTGGAAGCGTTCCTCTCCTCCTCCGATATCAAGACGGGCGCAACCAACTCCAACAAAACGATTGTAAACGCCCTCGTCTTTACGACGGCAAACTACGAATATTATCTGACGGGAGGCAACGCATGAAAAACGATTATAAACAGATCACGTTAAACGGCTTACTGACAAACAACCCCACTTTCCGTTTGGTTTTGGGAACGTGCGCGACGCTCGCCTTGACCTCCTCCGCAAGCAACGGACTCGGAATGGGACTCACCGTTACCTTTATTCTGATTTGCAGCAACGTCATTATTTCCTTACTGAGAAAAGTAATCCCCAACGAGGTGAGAATCCCCGCATTCGTGCTCATCATTGCGACGTTCGTCACCATCGTGAGAATGTTCCTCAATAAGTTTATGCCCGATCTGTACGAATCCATGGGCGTATTCCTGCCTCTGATCGTCGTAAACTGCATCATCCTGGGCAGAGCGGAAGCGTTTGCGAGCAAAAACAGCGTGCTCGCCTCCGCCTGCGACGGACTTTCCAACGGAATCGGCTTCACCTGCGCCCTCACGATGATGGGAATCATTCGCGAGGTCTTCGGAAACGGCAGCATCTTCGGCGTGGAACTTTGGGATTTCAAGATTGCATTTTTCACGAACGCCGCAGGCGCGTTCTTCGTATACGGCGTGTGCATAGCGGTGTTCAACCGTATCTATGACGCAATATCGGAAAAGAAAACCCGCAAGCTTCTGCTTGACGGAACGAAAAACGTTTAAGGAGAGAAAAGCATGAACGATATTTTATTGATGCTGATTCAGGCAGTATTCGTAAACAACTTTGTTGTCATTCAGTTTTTAGGCGTTTGTCCCTTCCTCGGCGTTTCAAAAAAGACGAGCTCCGCCTTCGGTATGGGCGTCGCCGTAACCGTCATTATGGCGATCGCCGCTTTGGTCACCTTCCCCTTATACACCTATGTAATGGTTCCTCTGGGGATAGACTTTCTCGAAATTATCTTCTTTATCTTTATTATCGCCGCGCTCGTTCAGATGCTCGAAAAGATTTTAAAGAAATTCGCGCCCGCTCTTTACAGCGCGCTCGGAATCTATCTGCCTCTCATCACGACAAACTGCGCCGTGCTCGGCGCGGCGGAACTCGTGCTCGACGCGGGCTCTATCGGAATTACGCTCACTTCTGCGTGGAATCTCGGCTACGCCGTCCTCTATTCCCTCTTCTCGGGAATCGGCTTTATGATCGCCATCGTGGTCATGAGCGGAATTAGAGAAAGAGTAGATCTTTACAGAATGCCGAAATCGCTCAAGGGCTTCCCCGTTTCCATGATCATCGCCTGCTTTATGGCGATGGCGTTCTACATCTTTACGATGGTTTCCCTTTAAGGAGGCAAGGAGTATCCTATGTTAAATTTACTTGATATTCAATGGAAGGTTTTCGGTACCGTACTCGGCGTCTTCTTTGCGATCGCGTTCGTCTTTACGATTCTCATTCTGATCGTGACGAAGATATGCAGGGTGGAAGAAGATAAAAAGGTCGCCGCCATTTTGGAACGCCTCGGCGGTTCCAACTGCGGCGGCTGCGGTTGCTCGGGCTGCGCGGCGTTTGCGCAAAAGCTCGCGGAGGGAAAAGGCGACGTCCACGACTGTCACGCTACGACGAAAGAAAACGCAAAACAGATCGCTTCTATCTTAGGCGTAGAGTTTGCCGACGAAGAGCCCACGATGGCGGTCGTAAAATGCGCCGGCGGCGTCGACGCAAAAGACAAATTCCATTTCGTCGGCTATACGGATTGTTCGACGATCGCCGCCACCTTTCAGGGAGGGCAGAAAGCCTGCTCGTTCGCCTGTCTCGGAGGCGGAGACTGCAAAGCAAAATGTCCGCATAACGCCATAAAAATCGCGGACGGCGTTTCCGCCGTGGATAAGACGAGGTGCACCTCCTGCGGAGCTTGCATCAACGCCTGTCCGAAAAAAATTATCGAACGGATTCCCCGATCCGCCCCCGTATACGTGGCCTGTTCTTCCGAATGTAAGGGCAAGGACGTAATGAACGTCTGCACGAAAGGCTGTATCGGCTGCGCGATATGCGCGAAGAGCTGCCCGCACGGCGCGATTTCCATGAAGGATAATCTCCCCGTATTCGATTACAAAAAATGCACGGGCTGTAAAACCTGCGTAGCGAAATGCCCGAGAAAGATTATCAGAGAAATCTAAAAAACGAACGACAAAAAAAGATGGGCTCGAAAAAATACGCCCTCCTCAAAAAACTTGGATCATATTGAATAAAATCAAAAAAGACGACGGAAGCATTTCTTCGCTTCCGCCGTCTTTTTTTTATAATTTTTCAATCTGTTCAAAAACCGCTTTCAGCAAGGTATCGTCCGCTTCGTAAACCGTCCCCGCGTCCGCTCGATCGGCAAGCGAAGGATCGATCGGCATTTTCGCGACGGCGGGAATCGAATAGAGAAAGGCGATTTCGCCGAGCTTACTCTTGCCGAAAATCTCTATTTTTTTCCCGCAATCGGGACAGACGAGATAGCTCATATTTTCCACGAGTCCGACGACGGGTACGTTCATCATCTTCGCCATATTGACCGCTTTTTCGACGATCATCTTGACGAGATCCTGCGGCGTCGTCACGACGACGATTCCGTCGACGGGAAAGCTTTGATATACGGACAGAGGAACGTCTCCCGTTCCCGGAGGCATATCGATAAACATGATATCGACGTCTTCCCATAAGACGTCCGTCCAAAACTGAACGGCGCAGCCGCCGATGAGGGACCCGCGCCAGACGACGGGTTGACTTTCGTCGTCGAGGAGAAGATTCATGCTCATCATCTGAATCCCCTCTTTGGATAGCACGGGATAGATAGTCCCCTCCTCGTTGCCCGCGGCGCGTTCATGCACGCCGAACATTTTAGGAATCGACGGCCCCGTGATATCCGCGTCGAGAATCGCCGTGCGATATCCCTTTTTCGCGGCGCAGCTCGCCAGCATAGCGGTCGTCATCGATTTCCCCACGCCGCCTTTTCCGCTGACGACGGCGATAACCTTTTTTACCGAAGCTCCCTTGCAAAGGGGCTTTTTTTGAATCGCATTCGTTCTGGAAGCGCATTCCGCTCCGCAGGACGAGCAATCGTTGTTGCAATCAGACATAGTAACAAACCTCTCGATGATTCTTTTCTGTATTTTACTCTCTCAACTTCTCTTTGTCAAGGGAAAAGGAAAGTCGCTCTATTTATGATTGGCAGCGATTTCATGTTGGCGGATTTTCCTTCTTTATGCTTCCCTTTTTTATCTTTCCTCTAAAAAATAAATGCCGAAGGCGAAACCCCGACATTCATTGTAGAAGCGAAACATACCCTTCATCAACCCCATCGAAACAAACCCGCCGATCACTTCCCCCGAATCAGCGTAGCGACAATCCCTTCCTCAAAAAAGCTGTACTTCCGTCTGCGCGGGGAAGCCGTCGTGCGGCGGATAGACGACGGTCGAGACAATATCACTCTCCGTCGATTGGATCGAATTTCTTCAATTTTTCACGCGACTTTCTTGGAAAACGACCCTTACTATTTATTATGGGCGATAAAAATATTCTTGTATCGCTAACCGTTCCCTCAGAACCGATAAAGGCAGCATCGCCTTACGGCTCTATGCGGGATTTTTCAGCCTCTCTATACAATAAGCCTCATCCGAATCGCTAAGCAGACCGCGCGAGGCGCAATCCCATTTTCCGTTCCCCAAGCTTTACTTATCTTTGCCGAAGATTCTTTTTGGGGAAAAGAGCTCCTTTCCGTTTTATTCCATGATAGATCAATCAGATCCTGTTTTAGGAATTATCTCTTTTCGCCCCAAAAGAACAGAGCGACCGTACCGGGTCCGGCATGCGCTCCCGTGCAAAAATCGTATCCCCTAATCAGGATATCTTTGACGGGAGAAAGAGCGCGGATCTTATCGGCGAGAGCTTGCGCGTCTTCCATACAGTCGCAGTGCGCGATTGCGATAACTTGTTCTTCGGGACAAACAGCCGTATCGGCAAATTCTCTTGCCATGGTTTCCAAGGCGCGTTTTTTTCCTTTTACCTTTAAATAAGAAACAATTTTCCCCTCTTCGTTTCCTTTTAAGATCGGCTTGATTTGAAGGATAGAACCGACAACCGCCGTAATGCGGGAAATTCTTCCTCCTCGCATTAAGTATTCAAGATCCTCTACGGTAAAAATCTGACGCAGCTTCATCTTCCTCGTATCGAGAATATCTCTTACTTCGTTGATTCCAATTCCCTCGTCGCGAAGATGTGCCGCTTCCATCACGAGCAATCCCTCGCCGAAGCTCGCCGCCAGTGAATCGATCGCATAGCATTTACGCTCGGGATACTCGAGCATTAAATCTTTGCATACCTTCTCGGTAGAAGAATAAGTTCCGCTGACGCCGCTCGAAAGACTGACAAACAAAACATCCGATCCGTCCTTTACATACGGCTCGACAAAATTGCGAAAACGCTCGCCGTTGATCAGCGTCGTTTTTATTTTTACGCCCGCTCTCATTTTATCATAGAAGTCTTTGGAGCTCGATTCGTAATCCATTCCCTCTTCATAGCAATACACTTCGACGCCGTCTATGTCGACGATATAAGGAAGCATTTTTATATCGTATTCCTTTAAGAGATCCTCGGTAAGATTGGAAGCCGAATCGGTAACAATAACAAAATTTTCATGATTGCACATAAGAAACACCGCCTATTTTTGTTCGTTAAAACGATTATACGCAATCGGCAAAAAAAATAAAAGTATTTACGCTATATTCCTTATTCCTGATCGTCTACGGTTTAAAAACGCCGTTCTATATCGAAAAATCGAACTCTACCGAGAAAAAAAGCGTTCTACCGTGAGTAGAACGCTTATTCTATCAATCTCCGAGCTTCATATCGCCAAATCGAATCCAACCCTTTTTACGCATCAATTCGCTTATTCCCAAACTAACGACGGCAGGTATCACGAAGAATAGCAAAGCGACGCCTATGATCACCAAGGTCACGTTTGTCCCCGCTTCCAAAGAACTGCTTACCGTATCGAACACGCCGACTAAACCGGAGGTTCCCATTCCGCCGCCGGACTTGCCGCAACAGAGCTTAAAAACACAGGTAGACAAAGGTCCGACGATGGCGCTCGCTATTATTTCGGGAAGCATGATTTGCGGTTTTCTCATAATATTCGGAATTTGAAGCATAGACGTGCCGATCCCTTGAGAGATGAGTCCGCTGATTTTATTCTCGCGGAAGGAAGATACGGCAAAGCCTATCATATGCGCGGCACATCCGACCGTTGCCGCTCCGCCTGCCAACAGGAGTCCCTGATAGCCCGGATCTCCTGCGGCGGTTGCGCCGCAGATAGCGACCCAAATCGCCGCGCTGGAAGTCGGCATCGTCAGCAAAATCCCCATAGAAACGGCGACGATAACGCCCATGACGAAAGGTTGAAGCTCGGTTGCCTTGCCGATGAGAACGCCGAGCTGATTGACGATCCATATAAAAGGATACGCAACCCAAACTCCCGCCAAGGCTAAAAACATCATGCCGAGCGGAACCAAAATGATATCCAATTTTGTCCTTCCCGCATAAAGATTGACGATTTCAACGGCAAGCATCGTAACGACATAGGCGCCGATGGGATTTCCCGGCGAACCGGCTTGAATACTGACGGCGAATGTTCCGGCGATCAATTTGTCCGCCCATGCGCCGACGAATCCGGCGACGCCCGCAGAATAAACGACGAGCTTTTTGTGCCCGAGCGTATGCGCGATACCGACGCCGATACCGACCCCCATGAGACTTTTCGCAATAGAGGCAATATTCCCTAACAATACGGCAAAAGCATTTTCGCCGCACCATCCGGCAATTTGCGCAAGAATCGTCCCCGCAATGAGCGTTACAAATAGTCCTTGAGCCATGCCCGAAAATGCCGTGATAAAGAACCGTTTAGGCAACGCCTTAAAATAGGCGCGCAATTTTTGTCCGACCGTTATGCGTCGCGTTGTCTCTTCCATATTATGATCTCCCATTAAAAAACTATTCATATTATAGCGATTTTTACAGAAAAGTCAATTGAAAAGACAGAAGTCTTGACAGTTATTTTAATTGTTTTTTCGCTTCCTTCCAATCGGGCATAACGGAAGCCACGATACGATAAAACGCAGGAGAATGATCCATATAGACGAAATGGCTCAGTTCATGAACGACGACGTATTCGATAGCCCTCAACGGTTTTTCGACGAGCTTCCTATTCAGCATGATTCGATTCTCAGAGGGCGTACAGGATCCCCAGCGAGACTTTACGTTACGAATTCTTAGCCGAGGCGCGGAAGGAATATACGAAGAAAAAGAAGGATAATATTTATCGATGAAATATGTAAAAATCCGTTCGCATTCCTTATCGACAAAATCGTTAAAGAGTTTACTTTTCCGAGAAAATTGGTCTTCCTGTATTTCCATACAAAGCAATTTTTCTGTCACGTATAGGTTGTCCCGATCGGAAGGAATCAGCTTTAACGGATAGGATTTACCGAGAAAATAAAAAATTTCCCCGTCGATAAATTTCTTTCCCTCATTGCTTCTCGCTCTGTTGAAAGCGTATTTTTCCCTGCAACGAACGATAAAGTCCTCGTTGTTTTTTACAAATCGATCGACCTCTTCCAAAGATACGCGTTTCGAGGCAGAGACAAAAACCTCCCCGTCGGAGCGAACTCGGAGATTGATATTTTTTACCTTCTTTCTTATAAAAATATATTCTGTTTTTATATTTTTTCCATATACGGTTCGTTTTATTCCCTGCATATTCTCCAAAACAACCTTATCGCCTTTATCATTTTAGTAAACGCGTTTTATAGCCCCCGAAAAGCGCGGGAAGGAATATGAGTTTTTCCGTAACAGGCATGGAAACGAGGCTCCCCTCCCCTTAAAAATCGCTTTTTTTCGTCTGCGACGATAAGAGCGATCTTCCCCTGTCGAGCCCTACGTCACGTCGGAATCGATCGATTGGCAAGCAAACGGCAATTCAACTCGTATAACGCCGTCTTATTTGAGTCCCAAGTCAGCCTCGCCATAGCGTCTTCGTAATTCAGCCACTCAAAAGTCGTATGCTCTTTGGACAAAACGGGATCCGAGGTAGCTTCAAAGGCAAAGCAATGCTCCGGAATGACATACGTATCGCTCGGCCAATATTGCCGGCGACGTTGCGCAATGACATTGGCAGGCACAAAACACATTGACGTCAGTTCGATGATTTTACAAGGCTTCGCTCCGGTTTCTTCGCCGATTTCTCTTACCGCAGCGTTTAAAGGCGTCTCGTCGTCCTCGCCTCCGCCCGAAACAAACTGCCATTGGTCAAAGTCTGAGCGGTGCATGACCGCATATTGCAAACTTCCCTCTTTTCTGAACGGGATCGCCAATATTTGAAAGGGCGCTCTCATAATATTTACCTCCGTAAATTTGGATCTCCATCCTTACAGATTCCGACGCTTATATATCATTTGCCATCGCAATCCCGCCCTCTCTAATAGCGAAGACGAAAAAAGAGCGAAAACAACGAGCAACGAGCGTCTTCACTCTCAAAGGTATTCTTTCCGTAAAAATTCTCGACAATAAGAGAGATTTCTTCTTGACGGAAACATCCCAACCCATTTGCGTAATTTGGAATTTCATATTTTCGTTATATTCCATCGTTACGGTTTAACTTATATAGGAACACGAGGTCATCGCCATCAAGTTCATCAATTTTTTCAAAACCTAACCTGGCATAAAGGCTTTGAGCTTTTAAGTTGTTTTGCTCCGTAGTTAGTTCAATGGGATATTCAGGAACAGCTTTCAGCAGAAGCCTGATAGCAAGTTTTGCAGATAAAGTTCCATATCCCTTACTTTGGTGAGGCGGAACTATGAAATAGCTCCAATTTGTTCTTGGAGAATGTGTGATATGACAATTCCAAGAGCGTTTGTCTTCTGTATGGTAGATAAAGCGTAACAATATAAATCCAATAGGGACTTCTTGATCTTGTTCTGTTGCGTAAATTAGGTAAGGAACATTATCATTCGGAAACAGATAAGCTCGACCAATCGAAAAACCCGCCGGATTTACAAAGTTCTGCTGTTCAGACGGCAATGTTAGTTCACAAACCGCAATCGCTAAATCGTCATCGGAGTTGATTTCTCGAAAGAATATTTTATCATTTTGAAAGAAATCTTTTGGTAATTTTGAAAGCCTTTGCCGTAGATTCATACGCGATCTCTCTGTTGTACAAATAAGCGCATTTTATTATACGCTATTTCCGCATTTGTATATGAACTTCTCTAATACAGTGTTGCTTTATGCGCAAAAACAAAGACGACTATCTTCGTCAACAATTGAGACAAATGGGTTCCGCTTATAGTTGACAGTGCGTCTGCCCCCTGCTTATGAGACAAACAAAAGAGCGAAAGCAACGAGTGCTTTCGCCCTCGAAGATTATGATAGTTCCTTACATCCGCTTATAGCATTTTATATCGCCATAGGAAATCCGAACGCCATTCGGGACGCCAAAACATCAGAATTTGTTGTAATTTCAAATGGCTTAATCTGCGAAAAAGTCAGTATTTATAAGGTTTTTCACAGTTCCGAAACTTTTCAATAACAAAAAATCTAATACTATTTTTATTTTTCACGCACGCAAGTCGCGCAGTCTTCTTTCACGGCGTATTTTTCTTTGTCGTAAGGAATATTGTTTTTTTCATAATAATCGGCGATAGCGGCTTTTACGGCTTCTTCCGCTAAAACCGAGCAATGAAGCTTCTGCGCGGGTAATCCGTCGAGAGCCTCGACAACCGCTTTATTGGTAAGCTCGAGCGCTTCGTCCAAAGATTTTCCCTTAATCAATTCCGTAGCCATGGAAGACGTCGCAATCGCGCTTCCGCAGCCGAACGTGTTGAACTTTACGTCGACGATAATATTATTTTCTATCTTTAAATACATCTTCATGATATCGCCGCATACGACGTTACCCACTTCCCCTACGCCGTCTGCGTCTTCGATTTTTCCTACGTTTCTCGGATGCTTAAAATGATCCATTACCTTTTCACTATATAACATGGCAGATCTCCTTTAAATGATGTGTTTTGTCAAACCCTTTTCGAGTTCGTCCCAAACGGGGCTCATGCTTCTGAGATATTCGACGATTTCTTTCATTTTTCGAATGATATATTCGACGTCCTCCGGCGTATTATCGATATCGAGGGAGAGCCTTACGGATCCGTGAGCGACTTCTCTCGGCACGCCTATCGCCATCAAGACATGACTGGGGTCCAAAGACTTCGACGCGCAAGCCGAACCGCTGGAAACCTCGATTCCATCCACGTCGAGCCAAAGGAGAAGACTTTCTCCCTCGATCCCTTCAAAGCTGAAATTCACGTTGCCGGCCACTCTGCAATATCTGTCTCCGTTCAATATGGAATGAGGAATTTCGCTTAGCCCCTCGATGAGTCGGTCTCGAAGCCTACGGACATACTCGTTATTCTTTTCCATATTGGCGCAAGCTTCCTCGATCGCCGTCTTCATACCGACGATGGCGGGAAGATCCTCCGTTCCGGCGCGTTTATTTCTCTCCTGCGCGCCGCCTTCAATGATATTGGTTAAGAGGATTCCTTTTCTTGCATAAAGAAATCCCGTTCCCCTCGGGCCATGGAATTTGTGCGCGGACGCGGAAAGCAAATCGATATTATCCGCTTTTACATCGACCGGAAGATGCCCGATTGCCTGCACGGCGTCCGTATGAAAAATAACCCCTTTTTCTTTACAAATTTTTCCGATCTCTCGAATGGGCTGAATCGTTCCGATTTCGTTATTGACATACATCACGGTAACCAAAGACGTATCCTCTCTGATCGCCTGAGCTACCTGCTCGGGCTTTACGATCCCGTTTGCATTGACGTCGAGAAGAGTGACCTCGAATCCGCGTTTTTCAAGTTTTTTTAACGTATGCAAGACGGCGTGATGCTCGAACTTGGTAGATATGATGTGTTTTTTCCCCTTCTTTGCTCCGTTTTCCGCAACGGAAATGATTGCTTGATTATCGGCTTCGCTTCCCCCGGAAGTAAAATATAGCTCGTTCGCCGAAGCGTTGATCGCCTTCGCTATCGTCTCCCGCGCGCCGTCAAGCTGCTCTTTTGCATATTGCCCCAACGTATGGAGAGAAGAAGGATTTCCGTAATAATTTTCCATTGTATCCGTCATGCTCTTTAATGCCGAGGCGGATATTTTTGTTGTTGCCGCATTATCTGCATATACGATTTTCATTTTGTTGAATTCCTATAAATTAACTATGATTTTTGAATATATCATAGCATTTCAGTAGTATATTGTCAAGTCTTTTATCGTTCTTTTTTATTGATTTTGCGCATACGCGCCAAATCGGTAAGCTTCTTCTTGCCGAATCAATTTATCCAGCGTGATACTGTCGAGATAATGGTTGATCGTATCGTACAGTCCCTGCCAAACCGGCAAAGTAACGCAATCGTTTTTTTTCGGGCATACGTTTTTTTCACCGCATAAACAATTTACCGGAGCTAAATTCCCTTCCGTACACCTCAGAATTTCGCCGAGCGTGTATTCCTCCTTTTTTCGAGCCAGCTTATAACCGCCGGAAACGCCTCTCGCGACAATCAGCATTCCCGCTTTGTTTAAAAGAGAAACGATTTGCTCCAAATATTTTACCGATATATTTTGTTTTTCGCTGATATCGCGGATGGAAACGAATTCGTCCCCCGTTCTGGAAGCGAGCTCGATCATGATGCGAAGCGCATATCTGCCCCTTGTCGATATTTTCATTGATTGATTACTCCCTGCTTATATCATCAGATGATATTTCAAGTCGGATGTTATAACGTTTATTATGTCGATTTTTCCTTCGATTTATCCTTATCCTTCGCTTTATCCTTATCGTCCTTTTCTTCCGCTTCCGTTTTCTTCGTTATTTTTACTTCGAGAACCTGTTTATCGGAAGCGTTAAGAATTTCCATGCTGAGGTCGTTCCAATCGACGCATTCGCCGGTTTTCGGAATATGTTCGCATTGCTCCGTCAGCCAACCGCCTATGGTATTGGAATCAGGCTCTTCCGATTCCTTCGTCTTGATGTTGAGTTCGTCAAAGAACGTATCGATATCGCAGTTCCCCGCCACGATATATTCGTTATCGGCGATCTTTCTCAACGTCTGATCTTCTTGATCGTGTTCGTCCCATATTTCTCCGACGAGCTCCTCCAATATATCTTCTACCGAAACGATCCCCAGTAAGCCGCCGTACTCGTCGTAAACCGCAGCAATCTGGCATTTTTCTTCCTGCAATTTTTTCAGCAGCACCGATATCTTCATATGTTCGGACGCGCTGAAAAGCTTGTTCAAAATTCCGCTTATGTCGGATTCGTTATTCAGATAAGCCCGATAAAAATCTTTTTCATGGATGAAGCCCAAAACGTCGTCGATCGAATCTTTGTAAATGATCAAACGAGAAAAGCCGCTTTCGGTAAACTTCTCCCTCACTTCTTCCATCGACGCCGTTACGGACGCCGCTACGATTTTAACTCTGGGAACAAGAATATCTCCCGCCTCGCTGTCGCTGAATTCCAACGCCGAACGAACGAGATTGGACTCGTCTTCTTCCAGAACGCCGTCTTCCTCCGCCTCGTTGACCATAGTAATCAGTTCATTATCGGTAATGACTTCTTTCTTTTTTACGCGGAAGATTTTAGCGATGAGCTTCTGATATCCGGTAAAAACGATATTGAGAGGAAACAAGACGTAATAAAAGAACATAATGACCGGATATAAAATAAACGCCATTTTTTCCGGACACGACTTCGCCAAAAATTTAGGAGTAATTTCTCCGAAAATCAGGATAACGACAGTGAGTACGATCGTAGAGACAACCGAGCTGTCAACGCCGTTCGTTATAAGCCTTGCGAAAAAGACGGCGGATACGGAAGCCGCCGATAAATTGACGATGTTATTACCGATCAGAACCGTCGTGATGAGAGATTCGAACTTTTCGCTCAGTTCGTATACTTTTTGGGCTTTCGGATCCCCGTCGTTTATCATGCTTTTTAATTTTAATTTATTGAGGCATGAATATGCGGTTTCCGTAGCGGAAAAAAATCCGGATAAAAGGACCAAAAGGATAAGGATCAATAAAAGCCGGATACAGCCTTGTGGCATAATTCCTCCATTTTTATATATAATATACGACGACGGCGAAATTCATGGTTTTTGTCGCCGAACAAAACGCCGTATATAATATATATTATCATATCACAGATTACGGAAAAAAGCAATACGATACGACCATTTTTTATAAAATCATGTTTTATTCCGAATCTGTTGCTTATGATATTGCAGCATATAAAGCTCGAAGTATCTTCCCTTCTTTTCAAGCAAGTCAAAATGAGAACCTTGCTCGACAATTTCTCCGTGGGAAAGAACGATAATTTTATCGGCGTGTTGTATGGTGGAAAGTCGATGGGCAACCATGAGCATCGTGCCGATATTCATCATTTTTTCCAAAGAATTCTGAATGAGGACCTCCGTCTCCGTATCGATGTTGGCGGTGGCTTCGTCGAGAATCATTACCTCCGGTCTATGGATAATCGTGCGCGCAAAAGATAAAAGTTGCCTTTGACCGGCGGAAAAGTTATTTCCTCTCTCCCGAACCTCTTCGTTTAATCCTGCGGGAAGCTTATCGATAAAACGATCTGCGTTGACGTAGCGGCAGACCTCCATAATCTGTTCGTCCGTAAAAGAATCCTCCCGCAGGACGATATTGCTTCGTATATCGCCGGAAAACAGAAAAACGTCTTGCAGCATTTGACCGAAATGTTTCCGAAGGGAAGAAATTTTTATCTTGCGGATATCCGTTCCGTCTATTAATATCTGTCCCTTCTGACAATCGTAATTTCTGCATATCAAGGAAAGAATCGTCGTTTTTCCGGAGCCCGTGGAACCGACGAAAGCGACCGTTTGTTTCGCTTTTACTTGAAAGCTTACGCCTTTTAAAACCCATTCTCCCGGGACGTAGCAGAACCATACGTCCTTAAACTCGATATTCCCCTCGACTCGCTCCAGCTCGATAGCGTCCTGAGAATCTACGATTTCCGGTTTGAGATCAAAAACGGAGAATATTTTTTCTGCGGAAGCGAGAGCCGATTGCAATACGTTAAATTGCTCCGCAAGATTCTGAATCGGATTAAAAAACGTGGAAATATACATATAGAACGATACGATAACCTCGCTCGTCATCTTCTGACCGAGAAAGGTTACGTCGTCGATATATCCCTTCGCTCCGAGAAAAAAGAGGCAGAGTACCGAGGAAATATACAGCATATACACGAGAGGACGAAAAATCCCGAAAACGAAAATCTCCTGATTTTTCGCTTTTTTCAAAGCGGTATTCTTTTTTTCAAATTCCTCTCGCTTTTTTTCCTCGCGATTGAATATTTGAACGATCTTCATGCCGGAAAAATTTTCGGACAAGAAGGCGTTGACGTCCGTCGTCCCGTCTTTTACTTTTCGGTACGCTCTGCGCGAGAACTTTCGGAAAATAATCGTAAAAAGAACAATAAAAGGAACGAAGCACAAAATCATCAAGGTAAGTTCATAATTTAACAGCAGCATGGCTATCAGCACGCCGACGATAATAAAACTGTTTTTGCATAAATTGACCAAGACTCCGGTAAACATATTGGAAAGGGCGTTCGTATCGTTGGTTACGCGCGTAACGAGCTTTCCGACGGGAATGTCGTTCAATTGGCTGTGCGAAAGACTTTCGATATGGGCAAATAAATCTTCTCTTAAATTCGAAACAATCCTTTGCCCCGTCTTTTGAAGAATGATCGCCTGAAAATAAGAGCCGACTAATGAAACGAGCAGGATTCCCGCGTACAAAAAAACATAGAAGAGGAGCTCGTCCATTTCAAAGGAATTCTTTACGATTCCTTCGATGTGACCGATGAGAAGAGGGGAAAGAATATCGTAAGAAATCGATATCAGCATAATGATTCCGACGATAACGAAATTCAACCGATAAGGCTTCGCATAGACGAACAATCTCTTGATGAGCTCGCCGTCCTTCATCGTTCGCTCGAAACCGACAGATTCCCGCTTATCCTTTATCAGCGCGTATGCCGCAATGAGAAGAACGGATATGACGCCGATGATTGCACCGACGATCCACAAAGGATAATAATCGCGTATCATAGCTTTAAGATATCCTCTCTTCTTCCAATTTTTGTAAATCTACCATCGTTCGATAGGCGAAACAAGTCTCGTAAAGATTTTCGTGCGTTCCGACGGCAAGGACTTTACCGTCGTCTAAAAAGATAATTTTATCCATTTTTTCGATCGTAGAGACGCGGTGAGCGATAAGAATCGTCGTTTTTCCGACTCTGTTTTGCTTTAACGCGTCGAGAATGTTTTTTTCGGTCGCCGTATCGACGGCGGAGACGGAATCGTCCAAAATAAGAATGGGAGCCTCTTTCATCACGGCTCTCGCTATGGAAATTCTCTGTTTTTGCCCTCCGGAAACCGTTACTCCCCTTTCGCCGAGGACGGTCTGATAGCCTTCTTTAAACTCGACGATATCTTCGTGGATATCGGAAGCTACGGCGGCCGCCTTCACCGATTCAAATTTATTTTCCGCAAATTCGCCGGAAAAGGCGATATTGTTTTCGATGGTATCGCTGAAAAGAAAATTATCCTGCGGAACGTAGGCGGCATACTTGCGCAACGTTTTTATGGGAATGCGATTTACGTCCCGATCGTCGATAAATATCGTGCCGTTCGGCACGTTATAAGTTCTCAAAATCAAATCCACGAGAGTCGTTTTTCCGGAACCCGTTTTCCCGATGATTCCGACGCTCTCTCCCGCTTCAACGGTGAAAGATACGTCCTGCAAAACCTTTTCCTCCCGATCGGGATAGCAAAAGGTAAGATGCTCGAACCGTATTTTTCCGTCAATCCGATCGACGTCCTCGACGTCCGAAGCGTCTTTCACGGTAGGTTTTTCGTCGAGAAGACTTCCGATTCGTTTTAAGGAAGCCCTCCCTCTCGAAGTCATCTCGATGAGCTGCGAAATCGCCATGATCGGCCAGACGACGGCGTTGAAATACCCGATGAACTCGACGAGCTCCCCGGCGTTAAAGTTCCCTATGTAAACCAAGTAGCCGCCGTAGCCGAGAATGATGCAAACGACGGATTCCACGAACAGCGTTACGCTTATTTCAAGCAATACGGAAAGCCTCGTAAAGGAAACGTTTTTATTCTCGTTATTTTTATTGAGCCTTTGAAAGGCAAGCAATTCCTTCGCTTCTTTGACGAACGCTTTCACGACAGCTACTCCCGAAAAACTTTCCTGAGAAAAATCGGACAATTTTGAAAAAGCTTCCTGCCTCTCTTCCCATTTTTTTTGAAGGTAAAAGCAGACCGCAAATCCGGCGACGCACAAAAACGCCATGGGAATCATGGATAAAATCGATAAAAACAGATTCATCTTTATCATTTTAGCGATAGCGAGGATTCCGAGAAACAAGGCGTCGAACAGCATCATCAGTCCCCATCCGAAGCACTCGTTAACGGTATCGAGATCGTTGGTGTATAAGGACATCAAATTTCCGACCTTATTCTTAGAATAATATTCCTGCGATAGGAGAAGCGAACGGTCAAACATACGACTTCTGATATCCGCTTCGACGCGATTGGCGGAGCCGAAAAAGCATACCCGCCATAAAAACCGTCCGAAAATCATCGATAAGACAATGAAAAACATCGGAGTGCAAATCCGCTTAAAGAGAAAGGTCATGTCAAACGCCACCGTTTCTCCCTCGTAAAGAACCTCCCCCTCGTTGACGCCGTTAACGACCATTTTATAAAGTTCGGGAATCCTGAGCTGCATATAATCCACAAGAATCAGCGAGCATATTCCGAGCAGTAAAATTCCTCCGTATCTTAAATAATATTTATTGATGTATTTACCGAAAAGCACACGAAACTCCTTAAATGTCATTAATAAAGAGCAATTCTGCAATTGCTCTTTACTCTTTAATTTATTTTGCGTATTCGACGCCGCGGAATTCCCTGATGACGTTCACCTTGATCTGTCCCGGGTATTCAAGCTCGGCTTCGATCTTCTTTGCAATATCCTTCGCCAAAAACAGAGCTTTGGCGTCGTCGATAACCTCCGGCTTCACGATTACGCGGATTTCCCTGCCCGCTTGAATCGCGTAACATTTATCGACCCCTTGGAAGCTCGCTCCGATCGCTTCCAATTTTTCAAGACGCTTTACGTAGTTCGTACCCGTTTCGCGTCTCGCTCCCGGTCTCGCGCCCGAAATAGCGTCCGCCGCCTGTACTAAAACGGCTTCGATCGTTTTCGGCTCGCAATCCCCGTGATGAGCCAATATCGCATTTACAATATTTGCGTTTTCTTTATATTTCTTTGCCATGTCGGCGCCGAGCTGAGTATGCGTTCCCTCTTGTTCGTGATCGACGGCTTTGCCGATATCGTGAAGAAGTCCCGCGCGCTTTGCAAAGTTTACGTCGAGTCCGAGCTCCTGCGCCATAAGTCCGGCGAGCTGAGCGACTTCGATAGAATGTTTATACACGTTCTGACCGTAGCTCGTCCTGTATTTTAAGGCTCCGATCAGCTTGATAAGCTCGGGATGAAGCCCGAAAATGCCGACTTCAAACATGGCGTTTTCGCCTTCCGCCTTCACCTGCTGATCGATTTCCTTGCGAACCTTCTCGACCGTTTCCTCAATTCTCGCCGGATGAATCCTTCCGTCGGAAATCAGACGTTCCAGAGCGATTCTTGCGACTTCTCGCCTTACGGGATCGAATCCGGAAAGGATGACGACCTCCGGCGTATCGTCGATGAGGAGTTCGATTCCCGTCGCGTTTTCGAGCGCCCGAATGTTTCGTCCTTCCCTTCCGATAATTCTCGCCTTCATGTCGTCGTTAGGCAGAGCGACCGTCGATACGGTAATTTCGGAAGCCTGATCGGCAGCGCACCTTTGAATGGCGAGAGAAATAATGTTTTTGGCGTTGAGCTCCGCGTCGTCCTTTGCCGCCTGTTCGATATTTCTCACTTGAACGGCGACGTCGTTTCTCGCCTCGTCCAAAATTTCATTGGTGAGAAGCTGCTTCGCTTCCTCCTTTGTGAGCTGCGCAACCTTTTCCAGTTCCTGAATCATCAATTCGTGTTGATGATTGATTTTTTCCTGAACTCTTTTGACTTCAGCCTCTTGCCTTGCCAAATTGTTCTTTTGCTGTTCAAGAGCTTCCGTTTTTCTGTTAAAGGTCTCCTCCTTCTTATCGAGAGAGTCCTCCTTCTGATTTAAACGGTTCTCCTGTCTTTGCAGTTCGATTTTCTTTTCCTTTGTTTCAGCTTCAAATTCTTTTCTTCGTTTAAGATCCTGTTCCTTCGCTTCGAGTATAGCTTCCTTTTTTTTCTGTTCACATTCCGCGGTGGCTTCGGCGCGCAATTGCGCGATTTGCTCCTCCACGGTTCCGATTTTTTTAGCGGAATTCTTTTCAAAAAATGTTTTACCGGCAAAATATCCGATTACGAGAGCTATCGCCAAAACAGCGACGACCGTTCCGACATAAACTCCTACTGGTACAGATGCAAGAAACAGGTTGCTCAACTGATTCATCGTTCAGCCTCCTGTAATGTTTTAATAATATAAATAGATCGCCTTTCTACGGCAATACATTTTATCATCAAAAAATATTTTACATCAATTTCTTCTTAATGTCAAATGTTTAAGGGAAAAATGTATATTCTTTTGTCGTTTTATCTCCATCGCGCTAAAATTGCGTCAAGAAACAAAAGCGACAGACTTTTTCGCTTCGCTTTTGAAAAATTATTCCTTTTTAACGTCTTTCTCTTCGAAATTGATTCGTTTTTCTTCGACGACGACGGGTCTCTTCATTACCTGCGTCTTTATCGTAAGAATATATTCCCCTATGATTCCCATGAAAAACTGCGTAACGGCAAAGCCGAACGAGATGAGAGGAATCAACCAAAAATCGTAAATATTTACTTTAAGGCACGCGAGGATGATACAAGCGATTCCTCCGAGTACGCTCAACGCCATAAAGAATAGACCGAAAAAGGTAATAAATCGAACGGGCGTTTTACTATAAGTGGAAAAGCTTTGCATGGCGGCGTCGTAAAGCCGGAAAAAATTATTGCTCGATTTTCCCTCTCTGCGCTTCTCCTGCGTATACGGTACCGTAACGCATTGAAAACCAAGCTCGGCTACGATTCCCCGCAAAAAGGGAGCGGGATCGTCGATAGAGCGCATGACGTCGAGAAAAGATTTATCGTATAATCCGAATCCGTTGAAATTTTCGATTTGTTTGACGGCCGACATTTTTTCCATCAGCCTGTAATACAAGCGACGGAACCCCTTTAAAATAGGATTCGCGGTATCCTGCTCTCTTATTCCGCAGACAATTTTCGCGCCCTCCTCCCATTTTTTTACGAAGACGGGGATCATCTCCACGGGTTCCTGAAAATCGGCGGCGATCGAAATGGCGCAATCGCCTGTCGTCTGGCAAAGACCGTAGTAAGGTGAATTAAACTGTCCGAAATTCCTCGCGTTAAAAATCGCTTTGATTTTCGGATTTCCTTCGCACAAATTCGTCAGTTTTTCCCGCGTATGATCCGTGGAACAATTATCGATAAACAAAATTTCATAGTCATAGGAAGGCAAATAGCTTTCGAATTGTCCGACGATCGCTTTTGCCATTTCCTCGACGTTTTTCTCCTCGTTATAGGTAGGAACGCGCACGCTTATTTTTTTCTTGAATTCTCCCATACTGTGTTTCTTCTTAATCATTTAAATATTATTTACGATTCCGACGGCTTTTCTGGATTTTTCCTCTATTTCTTCGGGCGTTCCCTTGCACATCCAGCTGCCGCCCACCGCTTCGACTTTATCGAAAGCAAGGTACTCGATCAGATTATTTTCATCGATGCCGCCCGTAGGAATAAAGCGGATCTGAGGGAAAGGCGCCGCGAGAGCTTTCAAGGTCTTTATCCCGCCGTAAGCGTCCGCAGGAAAAAATTTAATCGTCTTGATATCGTATTCCAAAGCTTGTATAATTTCGCTCGGCGTGACGCACCCGGGAACATATAAAACGCCTTTGTTCTTGCAAACCTTCGCAACGCTTTCCGAGAACCCGGGACCGACAATAAACCTCGCTCCGCATTCGATTGCCTGCACGCACTGTATATCGTTAACGACCGTTCCCGCGCCGATAATCATATCCGGGAACTCTTTTACCGCCAATGAAATGGCGTCTTTTGCGCAAGCGGTGCGGAAGGTGATTTCGGCGATCTTGATTCCTCCGTTTTTCAAAGCGGTCAACGTGGGAATTGTGTCTTCCAATTTTTTCAATACGATAACGGGTACTATTTTATTTTCTTTAAACATATCCATATTCCTCTCTTATAATGTTTCGGATTCCCTTTTTAAAGGGCGTAGTCGCAACAAAGCCGACGTCCTCTTCCAATTCACGCATATCGGCGCACAAAAACATCGGTTGATGCGGATAGTAATCTTTTTCGCCAAACCCTACTTTTCCATTATATCCGGTTTCTTCCGCAATGTCAAGGACGTATTCTTTTAGTTTCCTCGCCTTTCCGCTTCCGATCGGATAAATTTTTCCGTCCTTTCCTTTTTTTGCCGTCAGATAAAGCGCCCTCGCGCAATCCTCCGAATAAAGATAGTCCCACATCTGTTCGCACGGAGTAAGAACGGGGCTTCGATTTTGTAAAAAGCTTTCAATGAGATAGCTGATCAGCGTCGTTTTATTATCCATCGGTCCGTAGACGCTCAATATACGGCACCAATTGAATTTTATTTTATAAGAAGCGCACAATTCTCGGGATAAAGCGCAAGCCTTTAATTTTGCTTTCCCGTACTCGCTTTCCGGTTTCGCCTCCGTATCCCCTTTTAAAGGCTCGTTTTGTAGCCCGTATTCCGCCTGACTTCCCGCCCCGACGAAAGCTTTACAGCCAAGCCGCTTCGCCAAATCGACGGCGGCAAGCGCATACGATACGTTATTCTCCTGCGTCTGTTTATCGTCGCGGGAACGATAATCGGTTTTCGCCCATGCCAAGTGAAAAAAGACGTCCGCCGAAAAATCGGGAAGAAAATTTTTATAATCGCTTAACGAGCAGAATACGACTTCTACCTTTTCAGGTATGCGATCCAATCTTTTGCTTTCGGGATTGACGACGGCGACCGCTTCTTCGCCGTTTTTTACGATTTCGTTTAAAAGAGCACAGCCGATCATGCCGGTTGCGCCCGTGACTACATATCTCATATTATTTCTTTCCTACCAAGGGAACGAGCATATTTTCTTTTAATTCTTCCTCCGGCAAGAAGGGAGCTAAATCCTCCAAAGGAGGCGAAATAATCGTTCCGTCGGGAAGCGCTTTCGAAGCAGATTTCGGCTCGAATTTCTGTGCGGGATCCGTCATAATTTCCGCAATACAATATCCGTCTTGCGCCAAAGCCCAATTGACAGTCTTCGCGAGTTCCTTATTGGAACGACATCTCTTGAACGGGTATTCGTATGCCCATGCCAAACGCTTAAAATCGGGGAAGCTCAAATCGCCGCTTTCCGGACCGATTCCTACCGTAGGACGACCTTGAAAGAAGCTCGTCTGCGATTGACGGATAGAGTGATAGCCGTCGTTATTGATAAGGAAAATGCGGATATTCAAACGATTTTGCTTAATCGTTTGCAACTCCTGTAAGTTCATCTGAATGGATCCGTCGCCGGTGATGAGAATAATTCTCTTTTCGGGACAGCATAACGCTACGCCGATTGCCGCGGGCAAATCATACCCCATGGAAGCAATACCGGAATTAATAATAAAACGTTGATTTTTCTTGATGGTAATTCCGTGAGAACCGACGACGCAAGCGGTTCCGTTGCCGACGACGATGAGCTCGTCCTCGTCCAACCGCTTAGAGAGCTGCTCGATAAAGCAATAGGGATTCGTCAGTCCTTCCCTCTTATAATATTCTTTCAGAACAACGGGATAATTCTTTTTCCAATTTCTACAAATCCGCAACCATTTTTTGCCCTTAAACAAAGGCGAGGTCGCCTTCTCGTTTAAGGCATGGATCACATCCTTAACGTTAGCGTGAATGGGCATATCCACATGTAAGGTAGGCTTTTGCAGCTCGTATCGGTCAATGTCCACCATGATCACGTAAGCTTCTCTTGCCCAGGTCGTCCATTCATAACCGACCTGTCGGATAGACAAACGACATCCCAAGGAGAGAATGCAGTCGGAATTCTGAACGGCAAAATTTCCCGCGCGATCCCCCATATTGCCGGGACGACCTACAAATAAAGGATTGTCGTTTGCGATGTTATCGACGCTGTTCCATGCGGTGACGACGGGAATATTCAATTTTTCCGCCAGTTCGATAAATTCCTTATGACATCCCGCGTAACGGATTGCGCTGCCCGCATAAATAACCGGACGTTTCGCTTTCTTTAATTTTTTGATAACGGCGTCGATCGTCTCTTCCGTCGGATAAGGAGGGTTTTCCTTTATTTCGTCCTCCGCAGGATCATAGTCTCTCAATTGCTCCGTATCGATTTTAGCCGCCTGAACGTTTCCGGGGATATCGAGCCAAACGGGTCCGGGACGACCGTTATATGCCAAGAACAAGGCCTTCTTTAAATGGTATTTGATATCGTTTGGTTCAATAACCATTTCCGCATACTTCGTCATGCAGGCGACGGATTTTGTGATATCGAATTCCTGATCCCCCACGCATCTCAAGGGCAAGCCCGTACTTCTCGCAGTCGTGGCGTATTTTACCTGTCCTGAGATCACGAGCATAGGGATGGAATCGGTATAGGCGCCCACCACGCCGGTGATCGCGTTGGTGCCGCCGGGACCGGTCGTTACGCATACCGCCGCAATTTTATTATTGATGCGGGCGTAAGCCTCTCCCGCTATGGCGCAGGCCTGTTCGTGATGAAAATAGGTGCACTTTAACCCTTCCTTATGACCGAAAGCGTCGTTTAAATTCATCGCGCCGCCGCCGGTTACCGTAAATAAATCGCAAATTCCGTTTTCCACCAAAAAATTCGCTATATAATCCGCTAATCTGATTTGCATAATCCCTCGACAATAGTAGGTGTTGTTTCATGTACTTTTTTTTCATTATACCATAGGAAGCGATATTTTTCAACAATTTTCATTCAATTAAATTAAAGTTATTCTTTTATCTATAATTTATCGTATTATTTTATCCCGTTTAACGAAAAGCCCTCGTTCTATGCGATAAAAAGCGCCGAAATTTCTCAAAGGTATAACCGACGGTAAACCGGTAGTCTGTTTTTTTCCGTAAGGGGTATCGCCGGCTTCCCGCTATTTTATTCCCGATATCCGACGTTGAGCGATCCTTCACCCCTTTCGACCGCCCTGTCAACGGGATTGTTTCAAAAACGGATTCTTTTAAAAAATTTTATGCTCCTTCTTTTTCTTCTTACACAGCTCGCTGTTGACGATAACCCCGATGACGAAACAATTCATCATGAGATACAGCCACAGCAAAAAAACGATGAGCACGGAAACGGCTCCGTACAGCTTTTTCAAATCGGAAAAGCGCAGATAGACGCTGAACGCGACGGCGGCGAACGTCCAGAGAATCGTCGTTAAAAGGCTGCCGGGCAAGACGTCGCGAATTTTTAAGCGGTAAGGGCAGATATAGAAATTCATGATAAACGCCAGCAAAAAGGACATCCCTATAATAAAAACATAGCTGAACGCTTTGCCGATAACTCCCGAAAAAGCCACGGAAAAAAACCAATAGCCGCTTACCAGAACGATGAGAAAAACGACGAAGAAAAGGATCATGACAAACATGAGCGCCAAAGCGGAAAGACGAACCTTGAATCCTCCCTTTTGCCTGTCGCAGTCATATAAGAGTTCGCCGCTGCGACGCATATGATAAAACAAATTGGTGGAAGAATAGAGCGTCGTCATGGCGAGAACGATCGAAGCTCCGCCCGTAGCGGATTTCGCATTGTCGCGCAAAAAGACGATCAATTCCTCCACTCTTTCCAAAAAATCCATTTCAAAGAGCGTTTCGCTGTCCCAAGGGAGCCATTTCCCTGCAAGAAGCGTCAACCAAAAGGAGAACGGCACGGCGGACATGATGAAAAAATATACGAGCGTTCCGGCAATCGTCGTATATTTTTTTTGAGAAAACAGTCGGTATTTTTCTTGAAAGAACAGATACGTTCGTTTTATTTTTTCCACACAGTTAAGTATATGCCGAACAAAAAAAATTTTGCGGAGGAAAGACTCCTCCGCATAGCGTTTTAGAAAATATTATCGCAATTTCCGCAGCTGTTAAGCGCATACTGTCTCGCGTAATACACGTCGATCGTACCGGGGCAGTTATTCGGATTGCACGAATTTCCGGAATTGCGGAAAGAACCGCAGGACGAACAACCGGAGCAATTTCTTTCAGAAAGAGGAATGGCGATTAAAGAATTTCTCTGCGTACCGTTGATGCACATGGAAAAAGGAACCAGAACGAAATTGTTGTTGAACGAAGACGTTCCCCTACCGGAACAATTGCTGTTAAAACAGAACATGATGATTTATCTCCAAAGTAAGTATTCAGAAAAACGCATACGCTGCGTTTTTCTATATTATCTTATGTCGAAGAAAACAAAAACGTTCTTATTTTACCGCTCGTTCGACGAGCGCCGCCGCTTTCTCGATCCCCATATTCGTATTGACGCACAAGTCGTAATTTTGCATTTTGCCCCATATGAAATCGCAATACTGTTTATTGTACAACGCGCGGGCTTTGTCGTTCTTTTTTATCATTTTCTTTGCCTCCGACTCGGTCACGTCGTACTTTTGCATAATACGGGCAATTCTCTCTCCGGCGGGCGCATAGATAAAGACGCTGAAAACATGAATGTTTTCCGAACGGAGAATTTCCGCTCCGCACCTGCCTACAATGACGCAGGGCCCTTTGCGGGCAAGATTGAGAATAATGTCTCTCTGCGCAAGAAAGATACGGTCGCAGATAGGCATAAAGACGTTGTTTGAATAATAGTTGGCGTAAGCGAAGGGTCCGGGCACTTTATCTTCGGAAGAGCGAATAATTTCCCTTGAAAAGCCCGTTTCAACGGAAGCGAGCTCGGCAACCGTTTTGTCGTAGCAAGGAATCTCCAGCATATCCGCTACCCTATGTCCGACGAGCGAGCCGCCGGAGCCGAATTCTCTGCTGATGGTAATGATCATAATCCAACCTCCCCTTTTCTTTTATTCTATCACAAAAAAAGCAAAAGTCAATACGCAAAACAAATTTTTACGAAAAAAGACCTCCGAAAAAACGCTTTTCGGAATTCTTTCCTCTTTTAAAACTTCATGGAGCCGAAGAAAAATTCCCTCGCGAGTTCCTTCCCGCCTCGGCTCTTCACAACGCCGTCTTCTATCCATACGGCTTTATCGCACAACGCTTGCGCGCAACGCCTATCGTGCGTAATCGTAACGACGGTATTGCGGTATTTATCGTGCATATCGTTTAAAATATTGACCAAATCCTTTAATCCGGCGTAATCCTGACCGACGGTGGGTTCGTCCAGGAGAAGAAGCTCCGGTTTCCCCGCGACGACGGCGGCGATGGAAACCCTCCTTTTCTGCCCCTCGGAAAGCGATTGCGGATGACGGTCTTTCAGCGAGTCGATTTTAAACAGGCGCATGATCTCTTCGGCGAACGCCGCGCTCTCGGCGTTGTATCCGACCTCCTGCTTTACCGTAGGCATGAAGAGCTGGTAATTGGGATTCTGATAGACGACGCCTACTTTTTTAAACCAACGCTTGCTCCCTTTCTTATTTTGACCAAACGATTCGTCTAAATATTGCGCGATACAGCCCGACGTGGGACGGTTGAGTCTTGCGATGATGCGCATGAGCGTGGTTTTCCCGCAGCCGTTTTCGCCGAGAAGAAGAATCCTCTCTCCTTTATTTACGGTGAAATCGATATCCTTTAGAATTTCTCTTTCCTTTACGCGGAAGCCGACGTGAGCGCACTTTAAAAGCGGCTCGGTGAAATTCTTCTCCTCGCAGGTATCGGCGATGATTTCCGACTGAGAAGCGAGGTATTCCCTCTTATCGTCGATTTTCGTGACTTTTCCCGCTCGGATATCCCAAACCTCGTCCACGTACGGAAAGACGCTGTCGAGGCGGTGCTCGACGATCAGCACGGCGTAGCCGTCGGAAGCGAGGGATCGAAGAGCGTTCATGAGCAGCTCGGTTCCCTGCCTGTCGAGATTGGCGAGCGGCTCGTCGAGAATGAGAATCTTTTGCCCCGTGGCGAGCGAGCAAGCCGTGATCAGGCGTTGTTTTTGTCCGCCCGAAAGAGTGCGGGTTCCCCAAGAGGAATCCAATTTCATGGCGGAGCAGGCTCGGTCGATATTTTCTTTGATTTTTTCGGGAGAGAAACCGAAATTTTCACAGCCGAAAGCGATCTCGTCCTCGACGATTCGCTGAATAATCTGACTGTCCGCGTTCTGCAAGACGACGCCCGCCTTACGGCAAACCTCGGCAAGTCTTTTCCCCTTGATCGTTTCTCCGTCGATGAAAACTTGTCCTGCCGTCTTCCCCGACGTGATATTCGGAATAATTCCCGTTAAAAGATAGAGGATCGTGCTCTTTCCCTCTCCGGAAAGACCGGATAACAGGGTAACCTTCCCGTACTCGAAAGAAAAATTTACGCTATCGAGAATTTTTTTCTTGCTTCCTTCATAGCGGAAGCTCACGTTTTTCAATTCCGCCGCAATCATGCTATCACCGTCAGAGTCGCGCCGCCGAGGATGAGAACGAATAGAAGGATATCCGCGGCATGAGGTCTTACCTTTTTATAAATCGTAACGCCCGAATTTTCCATGGTGAAACCGCGCGTCTCCACGCTCAAAGCGAGCGTATCCGAAATATTGACGAGCCTCGTCACCAAAGGAATCAGAAAGGCGCGATAGAACACCTTGATATGTAGAATACTGCCCGCGCCGCGCGTCTTCATCGCCTCGCGAATACGTTGAACTTCGCCGCCGAGAAGAGGCGCAAAATTGAGGGCGATAAGAAATCCCAGCGTGATAGCTCGGGGAAACTTTAATTGATTCAGACACCCCGTAAGATCGACCGGACGAATACTCATGCCGGGAATGACCGCCACGCAGAACGCCCCAATTCTCGCCGCCATCGCTCGGGCAGTGGCAAAATCTCTCGTGGCCGCATACGAAATTCCGCCGAAAGCGGCGCCGAGAAGAATCGCAATCGGCAATACCTTCAGACAAGCTCTATAACACCCGACGACGGCAAACAGGACGTAACATCCCGCTAAAAAATATAAAATATCCGTCTCGCGCGAACGCACGAGACCGAATACGATGATAAAAACCGCAAGAAAGATACCCAAAAGAGGATATATTCTCGATTTTTGTTGCTCCATCATTTTTTCATAACTCCGGCTTTTTGTAATTCTTTGGAAATTTTAACGCCGATGAAGGAGCCGAGCGCGCACAGTGCGAGGACGGCGATCGACATCAAGGCGGCGATCAGCGGTTCGGGATTGGAGAGCGCCGCGACAGCCGCGCCCATGCTGTCCACCGTGACGATATGATAATATGCGTAAAGGAACGGAAGGGTGAGCGGCATATAAAGCATAGCCGAAAACCAACAGGCAACGTTCTTTTTATATCCTCTGAAAAACAGAAGGGTGAGAGTCTCGCAGACGATTGCGCAAAAGAGCAGGCAGAAAAACATGGGCGGAAACATAAACACGAGTACGATTCCGCTGCAAACCGCCATAAAGAGCAGGGCTCCCGGCTTTCTTACCTTCATCAATCCGACGGCGGGGAACAGGGAGAATTGCAACCCCAAACAAAGCTCGATAATCCCGAATAAGGGTACGTCTTTAATGAGCGGCATAATGGCGCTCGTAAGAAGGATGACCGCCGAAACGACGGCGAGAAAAACGACGTCCTTCACTTTAAATTTTTTAAATATTCTTTTTTCCTCCGCGTCCTCCTGCGGAGCTTCGTCCTCTTCCCATTCGTCCGTTTCCTCTTCGGCTATTCCCTCTTGTTTTTCGGATTCTTTCAAAGAATCGGAGATGTTATTTTCTTCCATAAACGAGCGCCTCCTGAATTTTTACTCTACTGTTTTTTTGTCTGCTCGGCCGCCTCTTTGGCGAGCTTACGCTTTTCTGTTTTGCTTTCGATCGCATGGCGGACGGCGAGGACGGGGTGACGAAAGATGATTCTCGGACCGGAATAACGCATGACCCGACGGATTTTTTCCCTCATGTCCGACTTATAGCAGTGCGTACGGCAGTTGGAACAGAAAGGTTTTCGGTCGCCGTAGCGGCATTTGCTCCTGCGCAATTTTACATATTCCAAAAGCTCGGCGCACTCTTTACACAGCTCGCGCCCTTTCGTTTTATGATTCCCGTGACAGTACTTTTCTATCATCAAAGAGACGACTTTGAGTTCTTTCTCCTTATCCATTCGACTTCCCTTTTCTCTCCCGTTTGATCGCGTCCTTTTTAGTTTGCCTAAGCGAACTTAATAGATATTATACACTGCGAAAAAAATTCTGTCAAGAAAAATAAACCGCGTCGGACAAAAAGTCCGACGCGCCGCTCCGAATATCATTTTTTCTCGTCTTGCGTTCCTTTCCTATCGAAGGGCGGGAATCTCCGATCCTTCTGTTTTATTTTGCGCTTGAAAAGATTTTTCGGCGGGGTAAAATTTTTAAAAAAGAGAAAACGTATTCAACCCACCGTTCAATGCGTTTGCTTGCGCCTGTAAATAAAACGAGCCGCGAATGGAAGAAGTAACGTTGCCGATCGTTTTTACGGCAACGTCTTTTATCTTTCTATCCCCC